>JAYTVM010000493.1:0-45786 GCA_043743995.1 Pirellula sp.
TCGAGTTCGCTTTTGCTACGGACTGGTTATTCTCCTCAGGTTGCTCTCCACCTTTCATTGCTGAAACGCA
The DNA here is from genome assembly GCA_043743995.1 of Pirellula sp. GTDB lineage: Bacteria > Planctomycetota > Planctomycetia > Pirellulales > Pirellulaceae > JBKCUI01. Next base: position 71 of record JAYTVM010000493.1, read on the forward strand.
GTTACCAATGTCGGATTCAGGGCGGTAACATTACCCTGGTTAGGACTTTCACCCAACTGTTCATACGCCTTCAAAGGCGCACTACCAGTCACACTCCGTGTGACGTTGCCGCAAAAACCAAGGGTTTTTGAACTGTGGACGTCACACGGAGTGTGACGGGTACTATAAAATCACAGCCTCGGAGCGTGCCACCCCGTCCCCTGCTAGTCTGCCGCTCGCCTTAGCCAAAAACCTAACGAATCGCAGGGTAAACCCGCAGCATTACGCTTCCATTAGGTGTCATGGTAGCGGTGTTCCGCGAGAAGTCTCAAACCTTGTCTTGAGTCACATTTTTTTTCTCGGGGGTTGCGGGCTGTCTTAGACTTGATTACCGTAGTCTTGGTTGTCGCCTTTTCTACGGAAATGGAGAGCAACTAAATTACGTTATTCATTGAGGCGAATTTTTTTCGCCGGTTTGCATCCACACGTTTTGTGATTGTGTTTCGTTTCGTTAATTTAAGGACATGTTTTATGAATCTTTCGTTCTGTTTTATGCGGCGTTGTTGCATAGTGGCAGCAATTTCCGCGTTCGCGTTGATTGGGATGCCACAAGCATCGCACGGCGCGATTATAACTTACCGTGCTACGTTGAATGGACCTAGCGAGTCTCCCGTGAACGCTTCGCCAGGGACTGGAACCGCTCAAGTCGTTTACGACAACGTAGCCCACACTGCGGTACTTACGTTTAACTACACTGGTTTAACTGGCAATTCGACGGCGGCACATATCCACTCTGCGACAACAACCCCATTTACAGGTACCTCAGGCGTAGCGACTTCAACGTTTAGCGGTATCGTCTTTGGAACAGCATCAGCTAATTACGTTGGCCCAACGGTAGATTTGAATCTTGCAGCTGGCACAGCAAACTCCTTCTTTAACACAGGGTTTACGGAAGCGTCTTTATTCTCTTCGATTGCGACTGGTACAGCCTATTTTAACATCCATTCTTCAACGTTTGGTGGTGGGGAAATTCGCGGATTCTTGGTTGCTGTTCCGGAGCCATCTAGCATGCTCTTGTCTGGACTCGCTGTTTTTGGTCTTGGCGTGGCAGTACGCTATCGGCGAAAACGAAAAATTGCACAAGTTTAGTAATTGATTTCACGGCCTCGATCATAAGTCGGGCTGAACCGGACGCTAGCGCGTTGCGGCTGATTAGCCGAAGGGCGCTAGCCCACGGTTTGCGGCCCATGTTGTGATCGACGCAAAAAAAACAACGCAGATTATCAGTTTTACGCCACTGTTTTGTTCGTCGAGCAGTATTTGATCCAGCAACAATCGACAAAATGACAAATCCAGCGGTTGGCTCCTTGCCGTCCGTCACTTAACATAACAGCAATTCGCTTGCCCCCGAGCTGTAGGCGACGATTATGGGCTCCACTGCCGCCGCCTACGATTCGGGGTTAACCGAGGATTATTCTACGCGGATTCGACTTGTCATTTTGAAATTGAGCTTTTCCCCCTTAATGTTGAAACCTGAAACACAAACTTTGGACGAACCAAGCCAACTTGAAAGCCAATCGGAAGCTCCGAACCTCGGTGAAATAACTGCCGAGTGGGTTCCGGAACGTCTAACTCCGCGCATCGAAGAGCAACGACTTTGGGAAATCGTGAAGGAGCTTGACTTGGCTCCTTTTCATCAACTTGCCTCTAAATCGTCGAATTCAAAGCTGCAAGTGGCCAGCATTTCGTTTGGCCGTTCCCAAGCCGCTGAGTGGTTCGCTCGGTCAACATCAGACTCGCACGTGACTTGCTGGTACTTGGATCAATTCCAATCATTCCGGGCGACTGAGCATATGGCGTTGCCGGATGAAAAACTCCAGCCAGCCAAGGAATTACCGACCAACCTGGAAATCGCATGTACGGCCGACCTTCCATTGAAAGAGTATCAACTGGCTTTTATTCCGTTGGTTTCCTCTGGCGAAGCAGAGTTGTCTCGCGATTTTTTGCAGCAAATGTTCCATCAACTGGCGATCGGGGGGCGATTGGTAGTTTCCGTTGACAACGCGGAAGATAGATGGGTGCATGGCCAGATGAAGGGTTTTGAAAAGAGCGTCAAAGTTCGCAAGTTTGCCGATGCTGTGGTTTACATGATCGACAAGCGGACGCCACTCAAGAAGCTCAAGGATTTTTCGTGCGAACTAGCCTTCCGCGATTGCGAAGAACTAATACAACTGATCACGCGTCCTGGGGTGTTTTCGCATCGACAGTTAGACAACGGCGCCCGTCAACTGTTGGATGCGGTTGATGTGTACCCGGGAGCGCGACTCTTGGACATCGGTTGTGGCAGTGGGTCGGTTACCCTCGGCGTTGCCAAACGCGATCCGAGCGCCAAAGTGCATGCAGTGGACTCCAACGCGCGATCTCTTTCCTGTTTGATTCGTTCGTTGAAATTGAATGGGATCACCAACGTTACGACGGAACTCAATCACTCTGGCGTTCATGGCGAGGCGGATCAATTCGACATGGCCTTGGCAAACCCACCCTATTTCGGCGACTTCCGGATCGCTGAGAAGTTCATTTCGGCAGCCCATCGTTCTCTGCGGCCCGGCGGTCGGTTGGTTTTGGTAACCAAACAACCGAACTGGTACCGCGAGAATTTGGAGCGTTGGCTCATCGAATGCGATGTCTTTGAATCGCGTCGGTATCATATTGCTTCGGGCGTAAAACCCTAGTCCGTTGGGCACTGGGCACTGACTATTCATCCAAACTGATGGTTACGGTTTTGGACTCGGTGTATGCTTTGAGTCCTTCTTCGCCAAGCTCTCGGCCTTGGCCGCTCATCTTGAAGCCGCCAAAAGGAGCCGCCGCATCGAACACATCGTAACAATTCACCCACACGGTTCCTGCCCGAACACGTCGAGCAAAGTCGTGAGCTCGAGTCACATCCCGAGTCCAGACAGCAGCAGCCAATCCGTAAAACGTATTGTTGGCTCGCTTCACTAAATCATCCCAGTCTTCAAAGGTCAAGACGGACATGACTGGACCAAAAATCTCATCTTGGGCAATCGCCATGGAATCGGTGACTCCGTCGAAAACGGTTGGCTGAACGAAGTAACCCTTGTCCCCAAATCGTTCACCACCCGAGACGCACTTGGCTCCATCGCTGTGCCCCTTATCGATATAGCCCATGATCTTGTCAAACTGAGCCTTGTCGATTTGAGGACCTTGTTCGGTTTCCATTGAAAATGGATTGCCCAAGCGACGATTCTGAGTCAGCTTGGTCAGCTTGTCCATAAACTCGCCGTGCGCTCGCTTTTCAACAAAAACTCGACTGCCAGCACAACAACACTGCCCTTGATTTAGGAATAAGCCGACATACGCACCTTGTGCAGCTCGATCTAGGTTGGCGTCCGCAAGCACCACGTTGGGACTCTTGCCGCCCAATTCGAACGTCAACCTCTTGAGTGATTCCGAAGCGTCCCGCATGATGATTTGGGCGGTTCGATGTTCACCTGTAAACGCAATCTTGTCGACGCCCGGGTGTTTTACCAAGGCCGCTCCGGCGGTCGGTCCATAGCCTGGGACTACATTGATAACGCCGTCTGGTATTCCAGCTTCCTTGGCGAGTTGTGCCATCCGCAAGCATGTAAGCGGCGTTTGTTCGGCAGGTTTCATCACAATCGTACAGCCAGACGCCAAAGCCGGTCCCCACTTCCAGGCCGCCATAAGCATGGGGAAGTTCCAAGGGATGATTTGGCCTGCAACCCCAACTGGCTCACGTCGTGTGTACGTGAAGTAATTGCCACGAATCGGAATCGTCGAACCGTGAATTTTGTCTGCGTAGCCGGCATAATATCGCAGGCAATCGATGACCAGTGGCAAATCGGCATAGCGTGACTCGCGAATCGGCTTGCCATTGTCCAACGTCTCTAAGGCAGCCAAATCGTCGACTTCTTCCTCGATCAGGTCTGCCAAGCGAAACATGATTCTGCCGCGATCTCGGGCATCCATTTTGCTCCAAGGTCCGCTATCGAAGGCGTGACGGGCTGCTTTGACGGCCGCGTCGACGTCCGCTTTATCCCCCTCCGCCACGTCACAGATCACTTCTTCGGTTGCGGGATTGATGGTTTCAAAGGTCTTGCCGGACATGGCCGGGCGCCACTGACCGTCGATAAAACACTCGGTATGTTTGACTTTGGGCTGAGCGATAGGTGCGATAACGGTAGCCATGAGAGGACTCCAAAACAAAGGACCAAAAAATGGATCTGGCTCGACAACGTACGAAGTGTTGAGCTTATCCGTCCTTGGAATCACTTTCTAGTAGGTGTGGCGCTTTCTTTGATTGACCCTGAGCCCGTTCCATGAAGCCCAATTTCGCAAAAATTGCGTTTAACGGTTAGCTGTAGGCGTACGTTGATGCAGTCGAGTACGCCTTCGGCTGACTGTTAAACGTGTTTACCCCTGTTTAACCCTGTTTAACCCTGTTTAACCCTGAGTCGTAGGCGACAGACCGAACCACGCCCACGCTGCCTCAACAATGCGATAACGAGACGCACTTTATTGGCACTTTACGGGCCAGTGGATTTGCTCTTCCACTTTGGTTTGGCTGCTAACAATCGGCTCCAGCCCGTTGAGCTAATCTTGGTTTTCGAAAGATGTACGGCTTCCAGTTGCGGGATCGATATCAAAACAGCGATCGATGCGTCCGAAACCTCGCATTGATTCAACCATAGTGTTTTGAGCGATTTGTGATTCTGTAAAGATGTCACTCCCGCATCCGAGATCTTACAATTCGACAAATCCAATTCGGACAAGTTCTTGCTTTCAGCAATAGCTGGCATCGAAATATCGGTAATCTTCGTCGATTCCAGGTTCAATCGTTGAACGTTCCAAAACGGCTCAACTTGCTTACCTCCAATCACAAATAATTCGTCGTCGACTTGGCTGTAGGACAAGTCCAACCAAGGCGAAGTTCGAAATTCCACGGGCCAATCCAATAGCGTTTTGGAAGTAACTCGACTTCGACAAATGACTGCTTCGCGTCGATTGGAAAAGAAGGGTCGAGATACCATCTTCGAGGGGCCAAGAATCAGATACTGATCAAAGGTATCCCGGAGTTTCTGATCTTCGTTCCATTGGCCAAGCAATGCTGGATTTTCCTTGTTCGCATACACACTTTCGACGTAGCTCAAAAATGCTTTTCGCTGTTCAATGGTCCCATCCAACCATAGGTGAGCCAGCCCCGTCGCTTGACTATACCAGGCTCGGATGTCCGCCTCGCTTCGGAACTGTTTGCCGTCTGCGGAGTGAAATTCGTCCCAAGGAACCCAGTATTTGTCGTGCAATCGGCGGTATCTGCCCGCTTGAAGTCGAGGAGCATCCCATCCACCAATATCCGCAATCAAGCTGCCGCCGCAAGCGCGAGTCGACATAGACTCCATGTACAACGCGACCCCCTCAACAACCCAAAACCCCATTCCGCGATCGGTATCCAGAGCGACCGGTTTGGTGCTCGCTTCGTAGAAAAATTGATGCGTTAGCTCGTGCACCAACGTGCTCGGTGTCTTGGTTCCATCCCAATAAAACAATGCTACCTTCTGGTTTGGATCGTAGTAGCCGGTCGAAACGCCAATATCGGGAACCGATCGCAATGCTTTCATATACGCCTCTCGGTTACGAAACAAAACCACAGAAAACTTGTGGTCCAGTGACTCAGTATACCCAGGTGCAGCGACTTGTTTATTTGCCCAAACGTCAAAGAACACTTGCTTCCATAAAGCAAACGATTGCTCACAAAGGATCGCAACTTCGGTCGTGACCTTGGCTTCGGATTGAGAAGCAATTTCAAAATTCTTGGAGGTCACCACCGAATAGGAACCGGCGGGCCATAGGGTCTTGGGATGATTGGCGAAAGCTTTTCGAACATCGGGTGGGTACTTCAAGGCATCCGCGTGCGACCATTCAATGGCTACAGGGAATTTTCTGCGTTTAATCGGCAACGCAGAATTAAGGCCAGCTAACTGCCACCGCAACCGATAGCCAGCCTCAGAATCCTGTTGTGTATCGGCAGAGGCGACGGCTTCCTCCAACGCCTCAATCAGCGCTTCGAACGATGACAGAAACTCCGTCCACTCCTCCAGCGAATCAAATAGCTTCCTCACTCGCGGCGCATTTGCTTTCGCGGCCTCTGCCTGTCGCGGCAACACGTAGCGACGTCGCTCCGTCGGATTCAAATCGAGCAACAAGCGAAACGAAGACAGCGTGTCCGTACGCAGAGGATCGGAAGGATTCAAAACTTGCGAAGAGACTTTGGCAAGACTTGCCTCTATCATCCTGGTTGCTGCTTGGATCGATTCACTTGCATAGTAGTCGTAGGGCTGCTGGGCTCGCGCGATGGAGTTGATCAAGAAAAGCCCTGTAACTATCACAACTGTTGTGAAATTAATTCACGGCCTCTCGATCGCCAACTGCGGGTACCATTTCGGGTGCAGGGGCTGGTTTTGGAGTTTCGATCGACCAACAGTTCACTTCCTTGTCTATCACCAAAACAACCCGCAAATTGCTGTCGTCCGGGAAAATTCCGGCAGTAACGATACGTTTCCCTAGAGACATTTGGTCGGCGACCAACCCATCCCCGGTTTGCAAATGCAGAACGCGATTCGGAGCTGTCGACAACCAATAAAACGATCCATCGACAAGCGTAGCTGCGGAAAGGATTCGGCATTGTTCCGGGCGGACCGAAAGGGGATGGCGAAGAATTGGTTCAAATAGCCGAGATTGCAAGATCGTGCCCGTTTCGCCGCTGGGCAACTGTGCCAATCCTAGCATGACACCACGGTTGCGACTGCGTCCCCATACCCATGCACTTGCTCGTGGAATAAAAGTCAACTTTCTTATCCGGGATAAAATCGACTCGTCACTTGCTGCGAACGACTTGGATCGCAAATCCTCAAGCTCCTCGATTTGTCCGTCGGTTTTGACGACGATCCAAGTAAGGCACTCGCCGCGGTCACTAATGAACGGCACGATAGATGTGATGGCTGCAGTATCTGCGCTAAAGCGTTTTTTAGTTTGTGGGTCAAGAACTCTAAGTTTCATCGAGCTAGTAGCAATGGTCAGCGTTGGCTCACCGTCCTTGACCGTCCAAGCGAACGCGATAGGGGATTCGTCCTCATCTAGGTCGTATTGGGTTGCATCGACAGGCTCCTCATTTGGAACAGCCGTTGGATCGATCAGCCAATACCTAGGCAAGCCTTCGGGTACAATTGCGATCCAACGATGCGTCCATGGGTCGGGCAAAACGTGCATGCGTTTGGCATTGTCCGCCTGATCGATCGGAATGTTTGCGATCCAGTTTTTCATGCCAGAATTGTCAACACTGTAGACACGCCCTAATTCATCTAGGACGGTCGTAATGCGCTGACGCTTGGACTTGGGAGCGAAGAGCCCCGTGGCTTCATCCGGAGTTCCTACATCGGGATAAAAATGCTCGCTGCTGGCCGCAATGATGGTTTCGTCGAATGCAACGTGCCAAGCTTCCTTGGATTTGTGATAGGTGAACGTAAACGACTCAATGGGGGCAAGCCTCTCGGTTTGTGATATATCCACCATGGAGCGATGTAGTCTTGAATTGAATCTCGCTTCATCATGGATCGCGTTCTGCAATCTGTTCGATGCGATGTCGACACCGAGTTGGAGATTCTCGACGACATTGGGGATCAGGTCCAAATAGCCAAATTCGTCAAAGTGTTGAATGCGAACCTTCTTGTCAAGAACTACGACCGCAGGCTGACGCTGGATCGAAAATAGTTTCTGGGTCAAGCCCTGCGTATCGATCGCCAATGGTAGGCTGCAGTTCCACTTTAGAAGTGAGGCTTGCATTTCCGAAGCCTTTGCTTGCGTAACGAGGATAATCTCGGCTTTGGTGAGTGAGCGTTTGTCGAGTTCACGTTGAATGTCGAACAGGTACTTTACAAACTTTTCACCGATCTCGTCGTTGGTAACCCAGCACAATACGGTAATCCATTTGCTCCGCTGCGCGGAATCCAAGATTTCTTTTCCGTCGGCTCCAATCAAATCGAAGGGCTCGAGTTGTTTGCCGACAAGCGGAGGCGTATTGCGAGGCGGTGCATCAATAAGTCGTCTAACTGGGATTTCATCGGTCTGATTAGGGATGTTCCAAACCGACCAGTCGACGTTTGGATTTGCCTTGGCTCCGACCAATTCAATAGACAATTCCGCCTTGGTGGGATCAAAATCCGAAGGAAGGCCGGGGACCAAAAATTCGATCCCTTGAGTCGGCATTTCATACTTTCGGAGCAACTGTTTCTCTTGGTCGATCCAAAATACCCATTTCAATTCTTTTGAAATCACTTGGATGCGGTCGCACTTCGCCGAATCGAAGTCTTCTGGCGGAAGGAGTGCTATTTTCGAATCTGGTTCCAGCAAGTATGACAGAGGTTTTTCATCGAATAGCAACTGCAATTGTATAGGCGAACCGATGACGGGATCGTTCAACGTAGCCCCCAGATTGTCGACGATCAGCCAAGTCAAATCGATTGCGTCTGGCAGCGGTCGCACCAGTCGTTGCGAACCAAACGGTTTGGAGTTCTCTTTGCCAACAACGGCTTCCCAAGTATTGGACTTGCTGGACCACATCGCCTGCAAGGTCCTGGATTGAATTGCAAGTTTGTTGGGAGTCTCGAAAGCAATACGCATTGGTTCGGTGATAACCCGTGGGGCCTTGGCGTCTAGGGTTGGAATGCGAATACTCAAGACACCCAGATCTTCATAACTCTGAAGCCGTTTGTATTTACTGATACACGCGTCGAGTAGAATTCGAGCTGCAGCAGACGATTCTGCAGTTGATTCTGCGGTGGGCGCGGCATCCTCTTTTTTTGATGTCTTGCCGTCGATTCCCAGAGTTGGCTGACTTCCAGACTCTTTGCTTATGGCCTTGGTCGAGGTCGTCGGCCTATCGCATCCGATAAGAGCTAGGCATGCGAATAAAGTGGCAACTACGAATCGGGAGGGTGAGGCTCCCGCCGAACCAAGTCGGCGCAAACTCGGCAGGAGCCTCGCTCTCCCATTGATTGCAAACGAGCAAGCTTCCTTGAGTCTTTCAATCCGTTGGATGCATACGACGAACAGTTTCGCTTTTACGACAGAAAAAGAATAGATGAATCGTATCATTGCAGTTTTAATATGTCCTAGCTTTTAATCTTGCCAAGTCTTGCCTGTGCTTTTTCAACGATGGGCAACATTTCTTTATTGCCGTTGTAAAGATTCACGATTCCATCCCAAATCTGTTTGGCGCCGATAGCATCTCCACTCGCATACATTTTCTCGGCTTGCTCAAGTTTTTCCATTAGAAACCGCCTCAGTTCTTCGGTGCTACTCGGCGGATTGGATTCGATTTTTGCAATCTGCCGCCTGGCCAAGTTGACGAAGGCACGCTCTTTGGTCTCTTCCTTAAGCAAGTTAACGATCCCCTTGTATCTCTCGAGCGCAGTCACACGATCACCGAACTGCTCAAACCGATTGGCTTCCGTATATTTTCGTTCGCCTTCGGTGGATGGCTCACGACCGAAACGACGATTGCTTTGCATTCTCACTTCAGCATTTTCCATTTCGATCGATTCGAGTTGTTCTTCTGCCCAAATGGCACTTTCACTCTCGGGAAACCGCTCGATCAAGGGATAGAGATATTTGTCACGAGCGTCGTTATGGGAACTCAAATCCTCGGTCGCCATTAGCTTTTCGGCACGTGCTCGCAACGTTTTTTCACCAGCAGGCCAGACTAGAAACGTAATTAAGCAAATGGCAGCGGCGAGCAACCCCAACAATACAATTGGTCGTTCGAAGAGTCCGGGCTGGTCGTATGCATCCGCGTCGTCTAACCTTCGCTTCTTCTTTTTCTTTCTGCCAAGAGCGATTTCTGCTTCAGCCCGATTGGTGTTGAGCTGCAACGGGCTGAATCCGGAAACCGCATGTTCTGCGACCCCCATTCCTTCCGTTGCTCGTCGCTGTGCTTCGCGTAGTGCCATCACGGTCGCAGCCGCGGAGAAGGGTCTTTTTAGCGGATCCTTACTAAGCAATTGTTCGACAATCGAACTGAGCCAGACAGGACAATCAAATACAAGCGAAGCCACCGGTGCAACATTGGTACTGACGATCGCCTGCTTGACTTCCGCCGCGGAGTTTCCCGAAAACGGTGGTTGCCCGGTGATGGCATGGTATAGAATTGCGCCAACACTGTACAAATCCGTCGCTGCATTCCACTTTGGTTGGTTGGAAAACGTATCCGGCGCGGAATAGGCTAATTGCTCTGGCGTGAGCGGCCCTGGAGCACCGGGTCCACGTCTAAAGTCGCTAATCTTGACCTTGTTGGCATCTTCAGAAACGATGATTTTGTCGAGGCGAAGTCGACCGTGGATCCATCCTGCCTCGTGAGCATATTGCAACGCTTCGCAGAGCTGAAGTCCATAATCGAGAACCGATTCCCATGGAAGTCTTTCGCGTCGCTTTAAGGACGAAGCGAGCGATTCACCTTGCATCAATTCGTAAACCAAATACGCGTCCTTGGCATCGAACCCGCCACCATAACATCGAACGATTCCCGGATGTCGAAGCGCCTTTAGGCTCTCTAATTGGTCTGCAAATTCCTGTTTCGACTCAGGGGTCATTCCTAATGGAACAGAGAATACGCGTACGACCACTTGCGCACGCTGTTGCATATGCACGGCCCGAAAGACATTCGATCCACGTTCACCGAGCGGAGATTCTAAAGCCAGAGGACCAATTCGAGAACGCGTCACGGAGTTAGAGTCCTCCAGTGCATTGGCCAGCGAATTTGAGGCCGTTGATAACACAGTCCCTAACAGCGTCCGCATCGACCGTAGTCACGATCTCAAGATCTCGACGACCCAAGGCGAAAGCCCTCCTATCGACAATCGTAGCCCCCCGGGTAAGCTCCCCAAGCTCCTCGATGTCTACCGAGAATTGTTCCGACTTGAACAAAATGGGTTCCACCAAGTAGACAATTCCAAGCACGGCCTGCAATGTGATCGCTTCTTGACCTCGTAGTTGCCGATACGACCGAAACAAATGCGGAAGCATGGTATGTAACAGCCCACCAGCTCGCGTCGTTTTGGCTGGTATCAGCCCCAACATGTTGATGTCAAATGCGACCTGATTGGTGATTTCGAGTGGTATGAGTGCTTTGGTTGTGGAGGAACGAAATACAGTCGAAGCACTTGAGGGATCAAAATGCATGTTGAATTCTGCGGCAGCCGTCACGTCTCCGATGCACTGCGTGGATCCGCCAAGCATGATGATCTTGTCGACCGATTCGATGATGCTGGGATCTCGCTGGAATGCTCGGGCAATTCCGGTCAAGGGCCCCAAACACAAAATCGTGATATCGCCAGGTTCGGCTCGCAGTAGTTCCGCAATCAGTTTTTCGCTGTTCATGATGTGTTGGCGATTGACGGGTGACAATCCTAAATTGCCAAGTCCGTCCTCGCCATGCATTTGCCGATTGTCCGATACGGGGGCATCCTCCGGGTCGGTTCCGGATCCAATTCGAGGGAACCGCGGTGGATCCAGCTTTTCCAAAAGTCCTAAGATATTCTGAATACTTCGCTCGGATTCGACAGTTCCAGAGCAAGCGGTCACGGCAACGACATCCAGCCGCGGATCAAACAAGGCCATGATCAACGCAACGGCATCGTCAATTCCTGGATCGCAATCAATTATGACTTTACGTGCCATGCTGGACAAATATCTCTGAAATGAGTCAACTCGTGTTAAGAAGCTACTCTAAGTTTTATGTCACTTAACCTCCGTTTGCTAGACGCGACTCTAGCATACACTACGAACATGCTCGAAGAATTCCTAAGTCTTGCCCAAACGAACCAAGATCTGTCTCAAGATCAAATGCAGCAAGCCATCACGTGGATGCTCGCAGGAATGGTGCCGAATGAGGAAATCGGCCAGTTACTCCTAGCCCTGAGAGACAAGGGGGAATCCGTGTCCGAGTTGGTCGGTGCGGTTCGGGCCATGCGAATGATGATGACCCCTATCCGAACAAATAGGATCGGGTTGCTGGACACCTGCGGTACAGGTGGCGACGGTGCAAAAACCTTCAACATTTCAACCGCTACAGCCATCGTGGCGGCAGCAGCCGGAGCATCGGTCGCAAAACACGGTAATCGGAAAATCACGAGCGCGACAGGTTCGGCCGACGTTTTGAGCGAACTCGGCGTCAAAATCGACGCAACCCGAAATGTCGTCGAATCTTGCCTAAATGACCTGGGGATTTGTTTCTGCTTTGCTCCGCTGCTGCATCCGGCTATGAAGCACGTGGCGACGGTCCGCCGCTCGATTGACGTTCCAACTCTCTTCAATTATCTCGGCCCTCTTTGCAATCCAGCCGGTGCAGACTACCAAATCATCGGAGTTGGTAAAGAAGAGCTGCAAACCAGGATAGCTGCAGCCCTGATCCAGCTACCCATCGAAGCAGCCATCGTCGTTCGAGGCGAAGACGGCATGGATGAAGTCTCATTGTCGGCGGATACGCACGTGCTTCATATCCAACGGAGCATGCTCACACAGACCACATGGACCCCACAGTCCTTTGGCCTGTCGCTGATTAGCGTAGACGATCTCAAAGTGGATGACCCCAAGGAGAGCGCGACTGCAATCCTGGCGATCATAGGTGGAGAGCGAGGTCCACGCCGCGATATCGTGCTTGCAAACACATCGGCAGCACTTTGGGTCAGCGGAATGACCCATTCGCTTATCGACGGCGTTGCTCGAGCGGAACGAGCGATCGATTCTGGTAAAGCAGCCGCAATCTTAAAATCGCTGGCTGCCCTGTCTCACTCAAGCGTTTGATATTCCCACTCTTTGATGTCCACGATGGACTGAAACACACAATAACCGACCGGCTTGGACTTAAAGACCTCGCCTCTGAGCGAAAACTTTTTGTCGGCGCGTTCGACCTGAACAACCTCCTCTTCGTCGATCCAAACAGTGATCTTCTTTTTGTCGACACGGACTTTAAACGCGTACCATTGCTTGTTCTTGAACTGGCGAAAGCCGGTGGTTTCGTTTTCAGAAGCATCGTTGCCATTGATACTACTCAATCCAACCAATCCGCCCCCCCAGCCGCCGCAAATCAGCGAACAGAACTCGTCACCGACTGGAAACGTAACTCCAGCAAAGAAATCCGAGCCATCGACTCGGGATGCCTTCCAACGCATCTCGAAGTTCTCCTTGGGAAAGTCCTTGCGAATAGAATTGATGCCGGTAAGCGGGTCGCCACGATCCAATCGCAACACTCCATCGGTCAACTCGGCAGTCCCCTCGCCACCGAAGTTGGTGACCTCCCAGCCCTTCAGCGACTCCTTTTCGAGCATTGGCTTCCATTTCGATTTTTCCTTATCGGGAACCACCTTGGCCGCGCCGGGTGTTTTTGGGGAATCTTTTTTGGCTGGCTCCTGAGCAATGCAAAAATGGCTCGAAAAAAGCAATATCGCAAACATCGGTAGGAGTTTGCCAGTTGGCGATCGGAATAGCATTTCATGCCTTTCTATCTGGATGGTTAGGGAGGTGTGTGGTAGCAAGTCCCATCATAGCAAGAATACGCGATGGAGTGCGACTGTGTGACCCAACTTGCATGCTCACCAATAGCGTTCGACAACGACATGTCCAGGGTTGGACTTCTTGTGACGGAGCATGCCTCGGTCCTTCAATAGTGACTCGACATCGTCAAGCATTTGAGGGTTGCCGCACATCATGACAATACTGGTCGAGGAAGTTAACGCGTTTTCAGCCTTGGTTTCTAAGGAGCCATTTTCGATAGCGGTGGTGATTCTCCCAGAAATCGCGCCAGGCACTTCCGCCCGAGAAACAACCGGGATCGAATGGAATCGGTTTCCAAACCGGGCTTGGATTTGTTCCAGTTCTTCCTGATAAGCCAGATCCGTGGCGTGTCGGACGCCGTGGACCAAGACCACATTTTTATGCCGTTGCCAAATGGTATCCTCCCGCATCATCGCAATGTAGGGGGCCAAGCCGGTGCCGGTTGCGAGGAGCCAAATGGTCTCCGCAACTGGCGTGTGCGAAAGCGTAAAGCCACCGGTGGCCTTCTCTGACACGTCAATGGAGTCCCCTTCGTTGAGCGCCCATAGGCGAGGCGTAAGTTCTCCTTCATCGACTTTTACTATAAAAAACTCGAGAGTATCGCCGGGTGGCGACGCGACCGAGTAAGGACGGTGCAAGTGTTTTTCCGGCAATTGCAGGCCGACCTGCAGGAACTGTCCGGACTCAAACTGCCCGACACCAGGACAGTGAATAAAAAGGGTAAACAACCCATCGGACCAAACATGCTTGCGTGCAATTTTGCCAGAGATCCACTGGAGAGCCATAGACCAACGTTCCTTGAGGAGTGGGAAAACCAACTGTTTACGTAAGTATGGTATCGAATTTCCTGAGCATGCTGGGGGCTGCGCGTGGTCCACAACATTTTTACGAGAATATTTTGCGGTTCGCAGGGCTTTGACCAGACGTGTCCAGGGCATGGCGATCATGGAAGCAACCGAATCGGACTTGGCCGTCGCCAAGCACGTCGAACGCAACCTAGGAACCCGTGAGAACTGGATTATGGCAACCATAACATCTCCAAATACCCCCCAATATGTTCAACGAGCCTTCAACTGGGAAGACCTCGAATCCGCTTCGGTTGTGGTCAAGCTACCGACTGCAGAAACACCTGCAATGGGCCACACTCGACCTCAACGAAACAGCCAGCCGCTGACGGTTCCAACGTTTTCTACGAGCACTTCGGTCAGGCGTGGACGCTGCGAACACGTCGGAGGAATCTTGGCTTCCGTCCTCGAACGCTACGGCATCGGGATCGACCAACTCATCGCCGAAATTGATGGTCTAAAATAGTTCGGCGACAGCTGCTAGCTATTGCTTTGTCCAGATCAGCTGCGTCGTCTGTCGTATCTTCCTGTCACAAAATCTTCCTGTCGCTTTTATCGCAGTTTCCAATCAAACACGTCGTGATTGCGTTTTCCATAAAAGGCAACAAAGGGGCAGGTCTCTTTGACCTGACCCCTTTTGCCTTTGACCCGCCCAAAATATGCTGCCGATTCTGCTGTTGGGATTTCTTGAGGAGAATTGGCAATGAACCTGTCAAACCGACGTGATGGATTGACGCACTGACGCTAGCAGCGTCAGCCACGTACCGAGCCCTAGCTCGGTTTGCTTTCGACAAACGGTGAGAACTGCATGTAATTGAGATGTCGGTAAATCTCGCTTTGTTCGAGCAGTTGAGTGTGTGTTCCGATGCCGGCGACTTTATGATCATGGAGTACGATAATTTGATCGGCGGCACGCAACGTGGATAATCGATGCGGAAGGACAATCAGCATCGTATTCTCGGATTTCAATTGCAAAATCGCCTCTAGCGTTTCGGATTCTGTGGTTGACTTCACGCGTACGCTTGGCTCTTGTGCCACGATGAGGCTGCGTTTTTTGACAACTCCTCTCGCTAGACCAATTCTAAAGAGGGCGTCCGGCTGCAAACGATCTTCATTGGGCGTTACCAAAGTCGCAAGCCCGTCCGGCAAGTTCAGAATCGCATCGGACACACGCATGCGCGTGGCGATTTTCATCAAATCTACGGTTGCATCGGGTGAACCTACCGACCACAAATTGTCTTCGACGGTGCCATGAACCAAAGGACCACGGGCAGCAGCCCAAAGTGAAAAATGGCGAATCGTCGATGAATCTAGATCCGTTGAATCCACTCCGTCAATCATGATTCGGCCGCTGACCGGTCGACCAAACCCAAAAATGAGTTCGGCAAATGCATTCGCCTGAACGCTCTGACTGGCGACGATCGCGGTCAACTGCCCAGGCTTGATCGTTGTTGAAATGTCCTCGAGCAGCTTTTGCCCAGAGCTGTTCTTGATGGTGACATGTTCCAAGACAATGCTGTGCAAGATTTTTGTGGGTCGAATACGGTCTTGCTGTTTGTTGTTGTCGACGGTCGGTTGTTCAAAATAAGTGGCCAGTCGATCGACGGCCGGTTCAGCCGTCTTGTAACGATGATAGGCACGCTGGAAACGATGCAGGCTTGCAACAGAAAGAACGATCGATGTACACAGAACAAAGAGTTCCCCAAAATGCAGCT
The DNA here is from genome assembly GCA_043743995.1 of Pirellula sp. GTDB lineage: Bacteria > Planctomycetota > Planctomycetia > Pirellulales > Pirellulaceae > JBKCUI01. Next base: position 16,257 of record JAYTVM010000493.1, read on the forward strand.
TGGACGTTTCGTCCAAAAAACGAATGGAAACTACGACAATTAGAAATGCGATGAGCACGGCGCATGTCAACAGCATCGTCGGCGATTTCCAAGTCCCTCCGTCTGCCAATTGCATTTGGGATTGGCGATACGAATTTAAATGACCTTCGTAACTCAGTTTCGTATCCTCGTGATCATGCACAAAAGCCAAGAGGGGTGCCGTGTTGCAAAGGTACGAAAGCTGTTCGCTCGCCGCCCGTGCTCTTTCGAAAAGCACCGGTCTCCTTTTTCGACGAGCCGATTCCAAATTGGAATACAGCACCCACACCAATACGGCACAAATGAGTGCCAATGCCGTGATCCAAAGATGAATGGACGCAGATAGCACTAAAAGCAAAATGGCCTGAATGATGTGCCTAGGGAATACGCGAAACCACTGACTCATGGACTCGCGAACGGTCGGTACGTGAACGAACAGCATCTCTCGCATCGCGTCTTGCTGTCCTGACAGTCCCTGCTCCATTGCCAACGCGCCCGATTTTCCAAAGAGCTTGCGTTGCAACTCGACCGCGATTTCCAGCGACGTATGCAGGGCTGCTCGATAGCAGGTAAGCAGCGAGATACATTCGAGCGCGATCACGATGACCACCAAAGCCACGATTCCAAGTACTCCGCGCAGAATACTGCCTCCGGAATTGAGCCATCCTGTCCCCAGCTCAAAGAATTGTCCGACCGACAAATGGTCTGGCATCACAGAAGTCTTACCACCGGCGGCCCCCTGCTGGCCTGCGAGCAATAGTTGGATTAGCCACCCTCCCAAAACTAGTAGAATCGGAACAAGTACACCTGCCAAGGCTCCGAAAAACCAAACTGCCCAAAGGTATTCCGGCATTTTTATTTGCCGAAGTAAACGCTGCCAAACTCGTGAATGCAAAATAAAAACTCTCCTAAACGTGTCAAATGGGTCCACTCCAGGATATTCCACCGGGATCCAAACGTCTTGATATCCACAGACGATTTTAACGATTTTGACGCTGATTCGAACCGCATTTCAAGAAGAAACGCTGTTGGATCCAGGAAACAGTCCGTTTGCCAGGCATGTTGCGAAAAGTCAACCTATGTTTCCTAAGTGTGACATAGTTTCCGATCTTCGCAAAAACACAACCTGCAATTCACGATCCATTCGATGGCAATCAACAACACCAAAAAAGAGCAGAAGGCACGCCTTTTGATCGCGGACGACGATCAATGGCTTTTGGAGTCTATGGCAGAATGGCTCGCAAGCGAAGGCTACTTTGTCCAAACGGCGCAGAGCATCGAGCAGACAACGAAGATGCTTGCCAAGGACTCTTTTGACTTGCTGTTGTGCGACGTCCGATTTGACGATGGTGACGGTCTGTCCTTGCTCAAGAAAGTCCGAAAACGATTTCCGCAATTGCCGGTTTTGATGATGACTGGATATGCTGGTCCCGATGCCGCGCGCGAATCGATTGCCGCAGGTGCTTTCGAACTGTTGACAAAGCCCATTATTGATGATGAACTTCAAACAGCCATAACCCGAGCTCTCCAGCAGAAGGACATCAAGGACGAAAATGAACGGCTCAAGGAAGCTCTCGATCGGCGTTTCGGGCTAGAGAGTATTGTTAGTCATGATTTGCGGATGCTCAAAATCTTCGAGATGATCGACAACGTTGCGGATTCCCGAGCGTCGATTCTAATTACTGGTGAAAACGGAACCGGCAAGAGCATGATCGCTCGGGCTATCCACAAAAAGTCATCGCGCCGCAAAGCCCCTTTTGTGGAAGTTGCTTGTGGTGCGCTGCCCGATACTTTGTTGGAAAGCGAATTGTTTGGCCATATGGCCGGCTCCTTTACAGGTGCTACCCACAATAAAATCGGCAAGTTCCAACTTTCCGATAAAGGCACGATTTTCTTAGACGAAATCGGTACGGCAAGCCAAGCGTTGCAAGTCAAGTTGTTGCGAGTTCTACAGGAGTTGCAATTCGAACCGCTCGGAGGAACCGAGACGATTTCGGTCGATACCCGAACCATTTTAGCCACCAACGAGAATCTGGATTCCGCCGTTGCCGAAGGCAGGTTTCGTCAAGACCTATTTTACCGTGTGAACGTAATCCACATTGAACTGCCGGCGTTGCGTGAACGTCCCGACGATATTCCGTTGCTCGCCGAACACTTCTTGCGAACCGCTTGTAAAGAATTCGCACGGGAGGTAGACGGTTTCACGAATCAAGCCATGAATACCATGTTGGCGCATGCATGGCCGGGAAATATTCGCGAACTTGAAAACGTTATTCAACGTGCGGTTTTGCTCACCAAGTTTCGAAGTATCGACTGCGAAGCCCTGCCGCGTTCGTTGCTTGGAGCGACACAGACTGGGGGAACTAATTCCGGCGGTTCGTCCTCTTTGAACTCGACGCTGGCGTCTTCTAGCCAAACGCCGGATTCGGTGCCCCAACATGCCGCTGTAATCGCTCAAACACTTAGCGAGGCACTGGAAGCTCCAGAACGACAAATCATTTTGGAAGTGCTCAAAGCCAACGACTGGAACCGCAATGTCACTGCCGATCAGTTGGGTATCAACCGAACGACTCTCTACAAAAAGATGAAGAAACTCGGTATTGAGGTTTACTAATTATGGGCGTCCCAACTCCCGATCCGCGCCAGCCAACCGTTAGTACACCAAAACAAGGTTGGAGGGGGACAAGCCCCCGACCAACCTGACTATTTTGCTAGGGACGCACGAACCAATTGCTTATCGTTGCGCGCGAATATGCTCTTTTCTGCAAAAGCCGGGTGCGACCAACAAACGCCCCCACGCAGTCCAAGTTGCACACTGGTGGGCGCAATCAACTGGCAACGATCGATGATATCCAAGCCTGTTTTAGAAAGTTTTGCCAGCAACAACTCGCCGCGTTCATTGAACATCCAAACTCGATCGGCCTGTCGAACCATGTGGATGGTTGCCCATCGAGCCCTGGGGACCGCGGTCAAGTCTTCCCAAAGTCGATTTCCGTTTTCGGCGTCGAGACATCGGAACTCGCCGTAACTGTCTGCACCATAGACGAGCCCATCCTGCATCAAACAAGTTCCAATCATGGCGTGTAGCGATTTCGTATGCTGCTCATCCGGTCCCATCTCTTTCCAAATCACTTCCGAGGTCAATTTGTCCTTCGGAACACGCACCATTAAGGAACCATCGTAAAAGGACGAAACAAACAGCTTGTCACCCTCAACGATTGGGTCACCCACTCCGATCGGCATTCTCGACGGTGGAAACGGATGACCCCAGAAAATCTTGCCTGTCATCGGATCTATCCCAGACAGACTATCACCTGTCCAACAAACCAAAACATCCTGCCCAGCTTGCCTAATAAGGATTGGAGACGAATAGCCAGCCCGGTCTGCCAGCGAACGCCAAACTTCTTTACCATCGATACGTTGAAACGCCACCATGCAGGCCCCATCCGCCCCGGATACTTGTTGGATAACAAAGTCACCATAAACAAGCGGAGATGCTGCAATGCCCCAGATCGGCATTTTGATGTTGTATTCCGATTGCAGATCACGCTTCCAAATTACCTCTCCCGATTTGGCATTCAGGCAATGAAAGTGGCCCATCGCACCGACCGTATATGCGTAGCCTTGGTGAATCGTAACGCTGGCGCGTGGGCCGGCTGTGTAACTGATTCGATAGTCCGCCGGATACTCGTGTTTCCAAAGCGAATTACCCGTAGTCGAATCAAAGCAGAGAATCCGTTCGGATGCGTTGCGATTCTCAGCCTGTCTGTCCATTACGTAGACTCGGCCATCCGCAACGGTCGGCCCAGTATATCCCGGGCCAATCTCAACGGACCAGTCCAGTTTTAATTGCCCATCCGGCAAATCATCCCGGATCCCGCTTTCGTTCCAATTGCCGTCCCTCGCGGCACCTCTCCATTGGGGCCAATCGTCCGCAGTGCATAATTCAGCGAAAGCAAAGTGAAACAGAAATGTAAAGATAAAAACGCTATGACGTGATAACTGCATCTGCAAAGCCCCAAGTATGTGTTCCGCCAACCGAGTGCTGGCCGAAAGATCGTTTGTCGCCTGGGTCAGTATATCCGATACACACAACGATAGGATTTCTTACTGTTATTTCGTTTAACGATTAGCCTGGGCTGTGCGAAAAATAGCAGTATGCGAAAAATGCGCTAATACGCGTTTAGTTCCGATCTGCGATCCGGCATTTCAGGTTGGTCGGGGCTGGCCTGGGCTGTTAAAAGTTCGGGGTTGACACGATTTTTTGTGTATCCATTTCACGCGGTAATACTTCCTCTTCTACTCCGATAGGGATAGCAGCAAGCAGCTTGGTATCCCGATAGGGATTACAGAGAGTAGCAGCTTGGTATCCCGATAGAGATTACAGAGAGTAGTAGCTTGGTATCCCGATAGGGATTACAGAGAGTAGCCGGGGGTAGCCGCGAAGCGGCGCCCCCCCGGAGGAACGAAACGACGTGCGAATGGCCCTGAAAGGGTCAAAGATTCTGCGATCCCTTCAGGATCGGTAAGCGCGGTACGAAACGTCTTCCGGTGGTGTCGCTCCGCTCAACCACCGGCTACTGTCTGATATCCCTATCGGGATGAAAAGGTGCGCAACTGTGAATGCACCACAATACCAGTTTTTGGGACGCCCTAGTTAGTACGCCAAAACGCATCCGTCGGACACAAGCCCCGAGCGGATGGGCGAACTACGAATGCCTAGAAAAAATCTCGTCCAGAGCTGCTCGCTCCTTATCTGCATCCGTCCAAGAAAGGTCCAAGACGAAGCTCGACTCGTCGAGCAGGTTTCCATGGAACCGAGAAGCGTTTTCGTTCCCTCCGCTCCTTTGACGCTGAATTTCTTGTTCTATCAGGCTGTGGATCCAATCGATACTGCCTAGGGCTGACTCATTTGGTTCATGATTCGAAGTCCCGTCTTGTTCCTTCGCAGCAGAAAACACGGATTCCGATTGGTCGGCTTGGAACACGAACGGCATCGTAGCGTTTGTTGGCAATGCAGTTGTCGGTTCCGAATCCGTGGCAACGTCTGAGTGGGTTGAGACAGAGGAGGCATAGGCAGGCGTTGCAATCGATTGCCCAGCCAAGAAAGTTTCGACTCGCTCGAAACTCCTTGCAACACTGGTTCGAGTTGCATCTTGCATGCCGACATAGTCTGCGCCCGATGTGAGTTTGCCACCGTTGGGTGCATAAATCGTTGCGCGATCGACACCACCGGCGGTCGAGAACGCTTCGACATTCTCGAAGCCTCTCGCAAACGTGGAAAACCCCGGTCCAACGATTGAGGTCGAGTCACCACTGGTGCTAAACAAATCGTTTCCAATGGAATCGTAGAGTGCAGCGTTGTCGATCCCTCCAGCCGAAGCATAAGCGAACACACGTTCGAAGCCAGCTACGTAGTTGAAATATTCTGAACCGCCTAAACTAGTGAACTGCGGACGGACGCTCAATCTGTCGTCACCAACAGAGTCAAACACGAACGCCTGATCGTCCCCTCCTTGAACTGCATGCACAAAGATGCGTACGATTTGGTCGACCGCAAACGCATAACCCACGCCCGTCAGCTCGGCTTTGTTCGGCCAAATATTTAGGCGATCGTCGGTCTCAGCGTCATACAAATAAGCGCGATCCGGCCCGCCTCCGCCGAGGAAGTGAACATTTTCGAAATGGGTCGCACGGATACTCAGTTGCCCACTTTCGAATGTTGAAAGTCCTGGTCGTAATTCTGCCTTCTCAGACCGAGTAGAGCCGACAACCGTGAGCGTATCATTGTTTTGATGACCATCTAGGGTCAGACTGTTCGTTGTCGTACTATCGAATTGATACGAAACTCCAGCCACCGTCGCAACGATGCCGTTGCTGAGATCGACTTTGAAGTTGTCCGCCGAATCGGTTCCATGGATCGTGAGGGCAGTGCCTTGCTGTTGGATCAGGTTTACGACATGCACGTTGCGGCTCGTAGCGTCAGGAAGTACGAACTCGATGCTTTGGCCCGCGGTAACGTTGAGATCGATGCGCCATTGATGGTCCACAACAGTTGAGTCAATCAACGTGCCATTCGCAACCGATGGCCTTAATACTTGCAAGCTACCGGATACTTGCGAGCCTGCGTCGACGACGACGGTTAGTAACCCGGTGTGCTCTGCTGTGAGCATGTATTTCGACGAGCCGCTGAGCGATCGCTCCAGTACATCGACGGAACCAAGATCTACGACGCTGGTCGGTATTGCAGGGACAGTACCGCCGCCGCCGGCAGTACCGCCGCCGCCGGCAGTTCCGCCACCACCTGATGGTGTAGCTGCAAAGGTCCAGTCCAAGTGGTACGAACCAATTGAGTTTTGGTCTGCGATGCTCAGACCGATCGACTCGCCTGCCAGTACCGAGAAGGACAACAGCCCGTTGGACGCTTGCAGGAGGTTGTCTTGGCCACTTCGCAAAAGATGGAAGGCAGCATCATCGACATAGTCGCTGCCAAGTTGAACGGAAACGGTCCCGTTTTGTGTTGGGGCAAGTCGATAGACATCTCGATCAGAAAGCGAATTGATCCATCCATCCGTTTGCCAGCGGTTTTGAATCGTAGCTAGTTGCCCTGTCGCCAGCGAGTCGCCAGCGGTATCCAATGGGAGCAGGCTCTCGATCGCCCGGTCTAGGTCCAATGACTGATAGTTCTGTTTCGTATCGCTATCCCAGATCGAGTTTGCAGTCGACTTCAAGTGTTCATAAATCGATTGCGACGTGATATTTTGCATGCCGACCAATTCCATGGCTTCGCGGACGAGGACGCTGGCACCGGCAATGTAAGGAGCTGCCATGCTTGTGCCGCTGGCGGTTGACCAATCGTTGGAAATGCCATCCTTGCCATAGAAATAGTCGGGAACCGTGCTCTCAATGGATCGTCCAGGTGCCGCAATCGAACGGGCATCGCGTTGACTAAAATCGCTAAGTTGCCCGTTTGCGTCGATACTCGAAACAGGAATGACGTATGGGCTGGCCGCCGGATAGGAGAGGCCCGGTGTTTTGTATTGTTGGAAGGAATTTCCTGCGGACGCGACGACTACGATTCCATCCCGCTGCAACTGGGCAAGTTCATCCTCGAGTGTGCCCCACGAAGGCACGGTGCTGGAATTCCAAGCGGAACCTAGCGAGAGATTCACAGTGGTGATAGGGTTTGCAAAATTGTTTCGATTTTCATGAACCCATTTGAGCGCGCTTTCAGTCCAAGCCAATTCCCCTTTTCCCGCATCGGTGAAAACCCGCAAGGACACCAAGTCGACGTTGGGGGCGACCCCAAAATGCACACCGTCATTGGCTCCAATGATTCCAGCGACATGCGTACCGTGAAAGCCGGCCGGTGCATCGTCATATGGCCTTGCATCATTCTCAGCAAAATCCCAACCACCGACTACTTTGTATCCCGGTCCATATCCTTTGCCCAACGCCACATGGTCAAACGCAATTCCACTATCGATAACTGCGACGGTCTGGCCCTTACCAGTCAAACCGAATTGCGAATGAACTTGATTCCACCCCGTTTGCGAATGTGCTTCGCTCAGTTGTTGTTCGATGCCGGGGTTTTTGTTGGAATCGTGAGGGTCGGCGTAGACCGAATTGGAGGAGAGTTCAACGGATTGTGATAAATCGCACGCATGAGGACCGCTAGCTGATTCCTGTGGTCCGATGCTCCAGGGCATCCAGGGCATTGCCGACAAGGCTAATCTGCGTTCGCACTGTTCCCAAAACGGGCGGTAAGCCCAGGCAGATTCGATATTTGCTTGGTCGCGTTTTAGCGATAACGGAACCTCTGTCGTTCCGGATTGCTGTGGCGATCGAGTCGGATTCATTCGATGAAAACCTGGATTTGAATAGTTTTGAAGAACAACTAAAAGTAGGTCACTGCCACGATTCTCAACAAAATTCCAGTTGTGAAGGTACAACTCTCGCCTGCCGTTTGCTAGCGTAATTGATTCGATCGTTACAATAGGCGTTTTGCACAAGAGATTCCGATGCGTTGAACGTGTCTACATTCTAAATCCTTCCGCTGCCGAAAGAAGTTAGTACAGCTGTTGAGGTCTGCTTCAACTCAAATGCCCTATCCAAAAATTGGGAATGAGAGTTGGGTGTGCTTCTCAGCTGCAATTTCTTCAGCGGAAACGATCTGTCGCAAGGAAGCGAACGAGCGGATTCTGCATTCCATGGAGAAATGGTTTTTGCCGCAGGGAGCTGGAACAATGCATGGATGCAGAAGTCCGGTTCCAAACGCGGCCATTTTGATCTTTTTTAGCCAAATCATAAAACGCGCTCGCACCGGAGAATTCGAATCATGGCTCGGTTGAGTTGGGTACAACGTCTCTACTGGCGCTACTTCTCCAAACCCGTAAGCGAACGGGCTCTCTTCCTCCACGTTATCGAGAATCCCGTCGCATCGATTCTTGAAATCGGCCTAGGAACGGGGGAGCGGATCAAGCAAGTTTTGCCTCTGTGCACCTTACCCGAGGGTGTCACGCAGATTCGGTATGTCGGGGTCGACGCTTTTGAGTCGGCCGCCGCTGGCGTGCCGCACATGAACCTAAAGGCGGCACATCGCATGCTGGCCGAGTTTGGCGTGAAAGCACATTTAATTCCAGGTGACCCGACCAATGCTTTGGCACGTGTCGCACACACGGTCTTGCCAAGCGACTTGATCATTATCGACGGCTGCTGGGGCGTCGATAGTCAACCGGGACGGGCAATCGCAGATTGGTTGCCACGGCTGTGCCATTCCAAGTCAACCATTTTTGCGGCGCCGGTACAGGGTGGTTTGTTGCAAAAAGTAGCATTACCATCTACGGCTGTTGAACAATCCGTACTCAAGCGAGCGGGCTAAGCACCTTTCGATCAATAACGGTCCGATTTTCCCGTAGCCGAAGTCGCCAAGACTTTGGAAGGGCGTCAAAACTCTTGGCGAGTTTCGCTACGACACTCGTGGATCTATTACTCGGGGGCATTCGCATGGCGGGGTTTATTCCGGCCAATTTCCCTGATTGAAATCGCGTGGTTGAATCTTCTTGGGATCGATCACGACGTGCTTAATCTTCTCGCGATTCCAAGTGTAAGTGACATGTACCAAACCGTCGCGAGTTTGGATGACAGCGGGATAGCTAAACTCCCCTTTGGGTGTATCCTCAAGCTTCAAAGCGGCCTGCCAAGTGGAGCTATCTTTGGAAATGGCAAGGTTCAACGGCGAACGCTCTCCCCAGCTATCTTGTTTTCCTGAGACATGGTTGTAGACCAACAAATGACGCGAATCGACAAGCGTAATCGCATCCACGCCTGAATTTGGGTTAGGCAGCGAGCTCGCATGCATCTCTCCCCAAGTTCTCCCGCCATCTTGGGATCGTATTTCGAAAACCCTTTTTTGTTTCGTGCGCCCGACCGCGATAAGCTCGGTCTCTGTCAATTTAAGCAGGCTCGGTTGGATCGCACCATAGGATTTGCCATCGTTGAGTGACTCTGTTCTCTGCCATGTTAATCCTTGGTCCGAGGTAAGTTCCATGTGAACTTGCCACAAATCCGTGCCTGGCGACTCGGTGCTGCATGGACAGACGATGACACCATTGGCTAGTTGGATGGGTTTATTCTTGATTGGACCGAGGATCCCTTCAGGTAGTTGACGTGGAGCTGTCCAAGTCTTTCCACTGTCGTTTGAAGTCGTAAGGAGTCCCCACCAAGTTTGCGGGCTTGGACCGACCTTGTAGAATAGAAGCAAGGGCCCATTCTTGGGTTGAAACAAGACGGGGTTCCAAGCCGGATGGCGCACGAGTGTTCCATCGATTTTTTGGTATTGAACTCCATTCGCGACTTCGACTGGAGCAGTCCACGCTTGGTTCACTTTGCGCGAGACCCAAATGCCGACATCGGGATGCTTTTCTCTGGTGCCTCCAAACCATGCGGCTACGAGCGTGCCATCCGATGCCTCTACGATGGTTGAGGCGTGGCAACTTGGAAACGGTGCTTTCTCATTGAGGAATTCCGACTGGAGGATTGGCGACTCTTGCCCCCACATGAAGCTAGCTTGAAGAAGAACGACCAACCAATAACCGGCTTTCAAACAGCGGTTCCAAGTAGAGTGCCATCGATGTGCTGTCAATTTCTGTAACTCCGAAGTTGAGAGGTGGAATATGGAAAGTGTGTTGCTCAGGGGTTGCCAAGATAGGTCGGTGTCAGTGTAGTGCAGTTGCCACCAAGATTGGGAAACGCATTGAAAATCCGTAGACAATTACCCGGAACCAATGCACGAATCACAGTCTTGGCAACGAATCGCGAGCGTTTCCGCACAGCGAAGAGGCAGTAGAACTGCCGCCCCCCTGGACATTGAGCTAGAATAGATCAAATGAAAGAAAATCCTGAAGAAAAATCGATGAACAAGTCTATTTGGCCCGACGGTGAAGTTACCGCCGAACTTCTCAATAACGTCCGGGGCGGCCAAGCTGTGGCCGTCGAGGAACTCATGGATCGGCATCGTAATTCGCTTCGCCGCATGATCCAGTTGCGTTTGGATCAACGGCTTATGCAGCGCATGGACGTTAGCGATGTAATCCAGGACGTTTTAATTGAGGCAAACCGGCGTCTATCTGACTATTTGAAGAATCCGGTCATCCCCTTTCATCTGTGGATCCGCCAAATTGCCAAAGATCGTATCATCGATGCTCATCGACGACATAGGGTTTCGGCCAAGCGGAGTATCGATCGAGAGCAACCGCAACCTGGAAAAGGACCCTTCGATCAATCCACGATCGAATTGGCCAATCAGTTTCGTGATCAAGCCCTCACGCCAGCCGCCGCCGCGACACAACGTGAATTGGCTTCGCAAATAGAGTCTGCGGTACAAATGCTACGCGACAATGATCGTGAGATCATTTTAATGCGCCACTACGAACAACTTGACAATCAAGAAATAGCGCAATCCCTTGGCTTGACCGAACCTGCAGCCAGTATGCGATATTTGAGAGCTCTAAAACGATTGCGGGAGATCATAGAAGGTATGCCAGCTCTGCAAAAGGATCTGGAAGAATGAGTGCGGATGGTGAAGATTCGGACGAACCCGAGTCGGAATCCGAGGCCAAGTTAGCCATCATCGTTAGCCAGTTGACGGATCTCATGCAACGTGGAGAGCCCATCGACATTCATGCGGTTTGCCAACTGCATCCAGAACATGCATCGGACTTAATGTTCCTATGGGGAACTGTGCTCGTAACCGATGCTGTCGGAGGGGCAGAGGCAAGACTCATCGCGCAGTCTGAGCCGAAGTCCGATTCGGGACAGTGGCAAATGAGTTTGCCCTGCACTTGTGGGGACTATCAACTGATCGAGGTGGTTGGGCGAGGGGGCATGGGAATCGTCTATCGAGCAAACCAGATCAGTCTCAACCGCGAAGTAGCGGTCAAGATGATTCTTGGGGATCGATTGGCCTCTCCGATTGAGCGGCAACGCTTCTTCGCAGAAGCTAAAGCGACCGCCAAACTAGAGCATGTTGGAATCGTACCCGTCTTTGACGTGGGTGAGTTTGACGGCCGCCCATTTTTTGCGATGAAGTTTATCAAAGGTCGGACCTTATCCGACCTAATGGCCAACGAGGGTGTGTCGCATAGACAAGCTGCGACTTATTTGGAACAGATCTGTCGAGCCGTCCATTTTGCTCATCAGGCAGGGGTGGTGCATCGCGACATTAAGCCTTCGAACATTCTGATCGATGAACTTGGAAGTGCAAAACTCACGGATTTCGGGTTGGCTAAACAAGCCAATGGCGGTGAGACCTTGACCCGTACGGGTGTCGTTCTTGGGACTCCGACTTACATGAGCCCGGAGCAAGCAAGTGGTCGGATGGGAAAGATTGGACCGGCTTCGGATATTTATAGTCTAGGGACAGTGCTTTATCATGCTTTGACAGGACGTCCACCGCACATTGCTCAGTCGCCGGTGGACCTATTATTAAAGATTCTAGAACAAGATCCGCCTCTTCCGAGAATGATTGAGCCGAAGGTGGATCGTGATCTAGAGATGATCGTAGTTCGTTGTTTGCAAAAACCGTCGGATCTCAGGTATTCCTCCGCCGAAGCGTTGGCAAATGATCTTCGAGCTTTCTTGAACGACGAACCCATCTCGGCAAGGTCCGGGCAATTTGTTCAAGTGATCGCTAGATGGTTTCGTGAAACCCATCACGCCCCAATCCTGGAGAATTGGGGACTGTTATGGATGTGGCATTCGCTGGTTTTGGTGATCGCGTGCGTGTTGACACAAGTTCTCCAATTGCTGCAAGGTGATACCCCCAATCGTCCGTCGTTTATGCTGCTTTGGATTGTAGGACTGGGAACATGGGCAGGGGTTTTCTGGGCTCTGAGAAGACGGATGGGGCCGGTCACGTTTGTCGAACGCCAAATCGCGCACGTTTGGGGTGCTAGTTTGATTGGAATTGGAGCGCTTTTCCCAATCGAGTGGTGGCTGGAATTGCCCCCTTTGACTTTGACGCCGATGATTGCAATCATCACCGGCATGGTGTTTTTGATCAAAGCCGGGATTCTGAGTGGTGTCTTTTACATACAAGCGCTTTGTCTGTTCGCCTCGAGCGCGTTGATGTTGGCGTTTCCGAAGGTAGCTCACCTCATTTTCGGCGCTGTTGCCGGTGGTTGTTTCTTTTTCCCAGGCCTCAAGTATTACCGACAAAGCCTGCTGCAGCCCGTTGGCATCGACAGCCATGGACGAGTAAAATACTCTCAGTGAATTCAAACTTGCCTGTCCCCTTTCGCATTGCGAAACTCGTTTTAACTACTATGGAATTTCGTCAAACTGTTGTATTGGTCTTGTGTTTGACCCTTTTGGGTTCGACGGTCCATGCCCAGCGTACTGTCAAAAAGCCAAAACGGGCGGCTCCTCCCACTTTCCAGCCGAATGAGTTTTCCGGTGTTTTTTTTAGCGACGCTTTGAGTCAACTGCACGGAGAAATGCCTAGCGCCCAGTCGGTTTTGGCTGCTAGTAGCAAACCGGATACGAAAAGCGACAACAGCGAAACGGGAGTGGAAATGAGTTCGGCCAGGGGCAGCTCCATTTGGAAAGAGATGGTTAGTGCCTCCACCATCGAGGACATCATCAAGGAATCCAAAACTAGGCTTGATGGGATCATTACCACACCGGCCAAGTTTTCGGGTGCCGTCGCGGATGCCCGCAAAGAATTCACCCTTATGGCCTCCGCCATGGGCGTGATTGCGTTGTATCCAGAGGAAATCCGGTGGCAATCGTCAGCGGCATACGCTCAACGCGTCTTTGCGCGCATGGCAGCAAATTGCAAAGTGGGAACGCAACCTGTTTTTAACGAAGCCAAACTGAGGCAGCAGGATCTGCAAAACCTGCTCAAGGGTACCAAATTAGCCGGGAACGCGGAGGAAGTTAGCTGGGCAGACACCGCAGACCGCGGGCCTTCAATGCAAATACTGGAATGGGCTTTACGCGAAAATTTACTTCCATCCACAAATAACGAGAAGAAGTTTCGAGATAGTCAGGAGGATGTCATCAAGTATGCGGAGTTGATAGCCATGTTTGGAAATATCATTCAACAACCGGGAATGACTGATTCCGAAGACGCAGAATACAAACAATTTGCTGTTGTCATGACCCAAGCGTCGCTCGATGTCGTCAAAGCGACCCGCACCAATGACGCGGATCTTGCGAGAATGGCGGTAGGCCGAATCGATCAAGCGTGCACCAAATGCCATGAAACCTACCGATAGCGACTGGCAACGGAGAACGTTTTATTATGGGAATACACTTTGTTTGCCATCTTTGTAGCTACGCCCTGCATGTCAAGGACTTCCAAGCAGGTAAGCGAGGAAAATGTCCGAATTGCAACGGGTCTTTTCGCATACCATCCGCAGACGCCTCCTATTCCTTTGCGTTGGACGATGGACCGGAGAATCCGTCGGTAATGAGGGTTCGTGAAGCCTTCCAAAAAGAAAGTCAATCAAAAAAAAGAAGTCCGTCAAAGAACGCTAATCTTGAAATAAAAGCTTCGGATTCCGTTTCAATCACTATCGAATCGACCCCAATGGGTTCAAGTGCCCCAATGGGTTCAACTGAGAGTGCAAGCGTATCTCAAGCTGAGCGATCAGTGATAACGGAAACGGATCCCAAAGCCTCAGAGAATTCCAAGAGCCAACTCATTAAAATGCCCGAAGTGTTGGCAAGCGCGGTTGACGCAAAGTGGTTTGTTAGACCACCTAGTGGCGGTCAATTTGGCCCTGCCTCGTCGGCGTTGCTAATGAATTGGATAACGGAGTCGCGAGTAACGGCTGATTCTTTCCTTTGGCGCGAGGGTTTGGCCCAATGGCAATTAGCGAGCCTTCTTGTGCCCGAATTATTTTCCAGCCCACATCCAGTAGCCGCAATGGCGATGAGTCTGAATGAGATTCTCTCAGCGGATCGATCCGAAGCTGCCAACATAAAATCGGACATTCGACTTGATGGTCAGCCTACCATTCGTTCTGGGGCGGTCCTCAAAAAACGAATGCAAAAGCGCCGACAGCAGTTGACGATGGTCATTTTGCTGGCATCGGTTTCCCTGATTTTGCTAAGTATCTTGATTTTTGTTCTGGTTTTTCAAGTTGGCAAGCCGCCACAGGCTGCCCCTGCAAGTTCTCACGCTCGTTTTTTTTTCGATGGTCACGCTCTCGAATTCTTTTTCCCGATGGACTAGACGATTTGGAAGAGATTGACGGCTACGACCGTCGATTCGGTGGACCTTGGCACTTACAACCTGAATTCCTGTTGCAATCCTTAAGCGATCAGTCGCTTTATGCCGAGAACTTCAGCAAGTCGACCACCGGTGCATTGCCATCGGTCTACCCCTAGGTCGACTTTTAATACACTTTTTTTTAGCAGGTGGCAGGATGTCACTCATGAAAGCCAGGATGGCACTCACGACTGAGTTGTTAACTTACATCAACAGGTCAACCTGTATCGCTGGACTTGGCGTAGCAGTTTCGTGCAGCCCATTGCAAGCACAAGAAAATGTTTTCCGCTCCGCGTCTACGCGATTGCCGGCGGTCAACACGGTCCCGACGTTAAACCAGGCAATAGAGGCTTCCCAGAAGGCGGAAGGACGAAATGCTGTCGATGCGTCTGAGGAGGTGACTAGCCTAAAGCCCGAACAAAGTCCCACTAAAGAGGCAGCTTCGGATCAAACAGTTGAATCGAAAGACTCGGCGGCAACACGTTCTACGGATCCTAAGAATAATTCGAAGGTCAAGAATCGCGAACCGATCGTTTTGCCAGCATTATCCACTCCCAACACGTCCATTCAAGGCGTTGGTACGGGTTCGACCCCAGAGGACTTCGTAGTCGGTCGGTTGCCTGCCACGATACCACTTCCTTACGGTGCGGACCGCTATGGCTTTTGGGTTTTAGACAGAAAATCATGGACGGCACCCGTCTTTTGCCTTCAGCCAGTCTATTTCGAAGAAACGATGTTGGAAAGACACGGTCAGGAACGATTCCCGTACCTTCAACCACTCGTTTCGGGGGCGACATTTTTTTCTAACATCGCTTTTTTGCCGTATCATTCCTATCTGCAGCGGCCTCTCGAAGAACGCTACAGCACAGGGCACTATCGCCCCGGTTCGCCAGCTCCATGCCTCCGCCAACGCGCTCCCTATGACGCTGGGGCCTTGCGATTTCAATTGTTAACGACAGGCACGACTGTCCTAGCTGCCCAACCTTAGCGAGACAATTGTCGGCTTTGGATCTGCGAAAGTGCGTGTCATAAGACGATAGGCAGTTTGAAATCTACCTGTAAATTAGGTCCCCCCTGGTGGCCTTTTACTTTCCTGTCTGTCGCCGGCCTAAACGAGCTAAAATGCGTACCGCCAGTCGAGGGCCTCGACTGGCTACACTGTTACTTCGGATACCGCGCTCGCAATGACGCCCGGCTCGCCGCCGTTAGATAATTTTCAGGAAGTTGTCCAAGTCTTTTCACATCGCGCTCAAGGTCGGACGCAATTTGACGCTCGAAAAGCCATCTCAACGGTGGATAATAGGGAGTGATATGGCCTTGCGTCGCGGAATACGTGTTCGGCAACGAAGCTGTGTTGCCGCGCACCAGTTCTCGACTTACTGTCGCTCGCTCGCGAGTTTCTTCTATGGTGGCAGTCCTCTCGTCCGGCACCGGTGGAATCAAGCTCCTGAAAACTTCCGCTCCTCCCATTGCTTCGACATCACCATCGCTAACTTGCCTGAGCAAGTCACTAACAACAACACTCATTGCGTCTCTTGCGGAATCTGCAACTCCTTCCATGCCCCTGCCTCTGGATCGGGAAAGGATATAAAGACGGGGCAGCGCATCCGTTAGAATTGGGTTATCCAACGAAACCAAGCGAGGAACACCAACATGCTTGGCATCGAGTTTGTCCACCGCCACTCCTTGCCATGCCACGTTTGGGAACATTAGAAAACCAAAAGTGCATGCAACGAATATTGGCGAAAGAAGTGCCGTCAGCGAAATCCAAACAAAATGCCGTTCGAGCTTCGGATCGTCCAAAACCAGCCATCGTTTCGACAACCCAAATATCGCAGCCGCAAGCGCAATAACAGCCACCGGCGAACAGTACCAAACAATCCAGCCAAATTGCGTTACCGCTTGATGGCCCAACCTTTCTCTACCAGCCTGCACCGATCCAATGATTGCTATCGATATGTAGGTTGCGAGCATGCTGACTACTAAGGCAACAGTTATCGCAATCACCGACTTACGGAAGCACAGCGAAGAAAAAGCTCCCAAAAGAATCGCAATTGGGCCGAGGCTCAACCTTAACGCAACTCCATCATTTCGCCCACCAAGTCGGACGAACGCCGCAATGGCTACGATCAGCGACAAGACAGCGACAACGCTTAGCCTGCTAACAACTAGCTTCCACGGCACCACCCCTCGATCCGCCAGAAAACGGAATCGCGATAGGGTCTGATCCCCTTCGAATGCAGTGATGCCGAGAATCCCCATAGAAAGAATAGCAATCCCAGGAACGAAATTTGGAACCGCCGATGTGTTGGCTATTAGAACAAACGTACCGATGACAACTATCAATCTCAGCCAAAAGGAATTCTTGTACGAATGCCTCAACAACATCCACCATTCGCTTGGCGCGATTCCTACTGCATACTCATATCGGACGCCGCTCGGTAATCGAACCGAACTTGTATTCCCCCAAAAGGCAAACGTGGCTTGTTGACCAATCCCCCATCGCCATCGAAAGGAAATCACCATCAACACACAACCCATCGACAGGGCAATAATAATAAAAATCGCTAATGCTATCAGACCTGCTTGGTCTGAAGGTGCTCCCCACCGAATGATTGCAGGAGTTACATAGTCTGCAAAGCACGCCCCCAATAGAATCTGAACTGTTGTTAATCCTATTCCAGCAACGACCAAGGCAGTCAGGGTCTCTCGCATCAAGATCGTTGCTAAAAAGCAAAAAACGACGACTTCGAAAAAGAGCACAACCGTAAGCGAGGAAACGTAGATGACAGCCAATGAACCGGCTGTCGGCAGAAACTGTTGAGTCATCCAAAGCGCCAACGGAATGATCGCCAACGGAACCGAAGCACCAAGCGAACCAAACATGGCCACCACCAGCTTACTGCCAAGTGCCAACCGCCACGACGCTGGCAAACTACTGGACCAAGCCCACGTACCCGATTGTCGTTCCTGGCCAATCAACATCCCACCGCAACCAAGTGCCAACAGAATCGGCGCGATGCAGGCAAAAGTGACGGTGCCCCCGAAAAGTGCCATTCGCGCCTCCGCGTTCTGAACGAAGCTAGCAGAAAACAGCAGCAGCAACTGCACTGCAAAAACACCCGCGAATACCGCAATAAACGTTGACTTAACTTGCTGAAAATCCTTCCAGAGCAGAGCAAACCATAGCGTGGGTCGGGATTGTTGTGCTAATTCCATCATGCCACCTCCGATTGGTTCGGCTTCTTGGAGGAGGGCCCCTGGGAGTCGCTAGCTTGGTTTGAGTCGAACGGTTGGGTGAACCCGAGATACAGTTCCTCCAGGTTCGGTCGCATGGCCTTGATCTCGAATAAATTGGAATGATTCGATAACGCATTCTCAATCACCGGCGTAAAGCCTCGCACCATCATGTGCAGTGTTCGGCCCGTCTGCGATCGATGCAGTACTTTTACCTGATCCATCTCATTAGGCAACGCAAGCAGTGGATCCCGGAGCGATAGATCCAGCATCGTGACGCTGTTTTTCAACTCCTCCAGCGGTGCCACGATTTGCAGTTGCCCTTGGTGCAAAATAGCTATCCAATCAGCAACTCGTTCCACTTCGTGGATTTGGTGCGAGCTGAGAAACACGGTCTGGCCTGCCGCTGCTCGATCGATCATACTTTCCAAGAACGAACGTCGAACAAGCGGATCTAGGCCGGACGTTGGCTCATCGAGAATCAATAGCTCTGGATCAAACGACATCGCAAGAGACAAGGCTACCTTGGCTCGCATCCCTTTGGACAAATCACGGATCTTGGTATCGTGCGGTAATTGGAAGTCGTTGATTCGATTGCCGTAGGACTTTAAAAAGCCCTCGGGATAGAAACCTGAAACGTACCAACCCGCTTGAGCAACGGTCATCCACTCGTAAAGACTCGGTGCATCGGAGACGTACCCAACTCGCCTTCGCAGTTCGAGCGGTTGCTTCAGCGGATCCATTCCGCAGACCGAGATACTACCGCTGTTGAGTTTCATGTAGCCAAGCATGCTTCGGATCAAAGTGGATTTGCCTGCCCCGTTCTCTCCGAGCAAAGCGAAGACAACTCCAGAAGGAACGTTCAGGGACACTTTGTCAAGCACCGTTTTTTTTCCGTAACGTTTGCTGACATTGTTGACACTGATGACTTCGCTCATGATTGTTTGTCTCCCGTCTGGATTGCGTTTTTGAGTCCTTTTTCAAACATGGTTCGCAAGCGGACTTCGTCGAGTCCACCGCGGATCGCCTCATCGAGTACTGCTGCCAACCGCTCAGCCAAGAGCTGCTGGCGGTCCACGACACATTGCTTTTTGGCTCCCTCGCAAACGGCCACGCCACGTCCTCGAAGCGATTGGAGCACCTCTTCATTTTGAAGTTGAAAATAGGCTCGCTGAACCGTGTTGGGATTCACCGTCAACTGCTTGGCCATATCTCGTACGCTTGGGATGACTTGCCCAGGTACGAGAATTCCCTCCGCGACAGCATATTTGATCTGCCGCACAAGTTGCTCGTAGATTGGAATGCCGTTGTTCGGCTCAATAGAAAGCTGCATTGCCTCCGCCCCTCTTTAGGCTTGGTAGATGGATTTCAGCCATCACACAACACGCGAAAATCACCGTGTCGGTGTGTTGGCGTGATAATACAGCGATCTCAAACAGAAGTCAAGTCTTTTAATGATTTTTCTCGGCAAGCACCACCGCGTTTGCGTCGGTGAAATCCAGCTGAAACGCGCTATTGCATCGGTCAGATGCTCGCTTCGATCGGAATGACAAATGGGTTGACGGGCTAAATACGCCCGTTTTCAGGACTAACTGGAAGCCATTTATGGAGAAGCGACCTACGTGCAACCCCCGAAAAGACGTGATGTCCCCCTATCATCTCTGTGGACTGATCAGTACTACTTCGTCTTTAAATCGAACGGTGGGATTTGCTTGGTTGACGAAGTAATCTCGGTTTTAAGCCCTGATTTGTCTTTGGCCGCGTATCGTCCATTCAGCAGGTCTGGTGGCGTTTCGATATCTGTCGACATCATCATCTTGTTGCTACCCGGTTTTGCTTTGGCTGCGGGATCCGGCCAAGTGACCGTGACTTGATAGGTTCCGGGCGCAATGCCTTCCTTGAGGTTTGATGTGAGTTTATAGACACCATCGCTACCGGCTTGCCCCGAAGCCACATCCATTTGCGCGCTTCCAACTGGATAAAACAATACCACTGCGCCGCTAGCAGGTGCACCGTCGACAGAAACTTTTCCGGTTGCCTGCACCAAACTACCACTGCTCCCTCCGCATCCAGCGGCTGCGACAAGAGCGATCAATGTGGCTGTAAGGAGTGAAAACTTGCAATGCAGTTGCATAAAATTGTTCTTTGATTGGGATAGAGGGGTGTGTTGTTCGAGAACCGATCCTACTAAGAAAAAAGCCATCCAAAGTCGCGAAACTTTGGATGGCTAATTCACAAAACAATTGACCTATTCATTGGAATTGACGACTTCGCCACCGTCCCGGGTGACCATTGCAACGAAGACTTGGGTTGCAGTACTTTGCGAAAGGAATGTAACCGAACCGTCACCTTTGACAATCTGTACACCACCTGTATGAAAGGAATAGGGATTCCATTCATTGAGGACGTTGATCACGGAGCAACCCTGAACCGTTGGATCAATTGGGTTTGATCCGCTTAGTCCGCGTGGACGCTGTGCAACATTCCAATCCCCAAAGAAGGAATTCAGCGTGAACCCTGGAAATGGATATGGGCTGACTGCGGTCCAAGATCCAGTGGAGTAGGGCTTGCCAAGGTAATACCGTCTTTGCTTGCCTGCAAGTTCAGTGAAACAAATTGTATTTGACAATCCGTCTGTAACTTGGCTAAACCGAATCTTGGGCTTGCTGGAGGCGCTATTGGAAGTCAATTCGCTATCTTTTGCTCCAAGCATCCCATTATCTGTGTCGGTGCTTGGTAGGCCAGCACATACAGCAAGCGTTCTATAGAGGCCTCGCACAGGCACATAATCGGTGCGTGGCAAGAAATAGACTGTACCGGAGGGCATTCCGAGTGGGGCTAGATACGGGCCGTAATCGGATTGAACATCCGGGGTCGATGGGCAGACGAAAACAGGTTGTCTGGAAGCAGCAGACGGAGAGTTTTTTCCGTTAGGAAAAGGTGGCGGCATATTGATCGGATCGATCAACGGTCGCTGCAGGTTAAAAAGGTTTGTCACATTGGCTTGTTCCAAATAGGGCAGCAATTGTCCCATTGCCCCAAAAGGTCTCTTTGCGTCGTTACCTGCGGCAAAGAAGTAAGGACTTGGTGGACTCATTGCCGTGCCCTCGGCATCCGTGAACTGCGTGCACCAGGCTGGAGCATACTTATACGCCGACTCATGATTATGAATCGCGAGCCCTAGCTGCTTCATATTGTTGGAGCAACTCATGCGGCGAGCTGCTTCTCGAGCCGCTTGAACCGCAGGTAACAATAGCCCAACCAAAATCCCGATGATCGCAATTACCACTAGCAACTCGACAAGCGTAAAACCTGTCCTTCGAAATCTACGATTCATAGCACACACTCCAAAACCAAAAAGGAAAAGGAAACAAGGACATCGACCAATGAAGCGCACTCTAAGGGCCGCGATCTGATACGCGTCAAAAAGGAATTGCACAACAGATTTTTTCACGGAAACCAGCTTAGTTCGCCCCAAGGGTAAGCAGATTTCCATTAATATTACTTTATAGAGCCGTTTCCTTCCGGTCAAGCATACGGGACAGTCTTTGTCGACACATTATTCAACCGGGATATTTCAGTAGCAGGCAGAGTCCGTGTGCCGTGCTCCGCTTCAAAGCAATTCATAGCCACAAAAAGACACAAATTACTTCCCGGATTTCGCCTTTTCTTTGAGATTAGGCTCGTAGCCGGAGATCGAAAAAGGGGTCAGGCCTCTTTGATTGACACGGGATGCAACTTGGAATTTTTTTGGAGCAGGGAATCAACAATGCATCCCAGTCGAAGCAAAAGGATTCGAGTTCCATTCCCAAATAGCATCAAAGAGGCCTGACCCCTTTGATGCGACTCAAATCGGTTGAACATCGACCGAAACAGAAAGTTGGGTAAAGCCACCGCCGACAAAGACTCCGTGGATTGGTGCGACATCCGCATAGTCTCTTCCCCAAGCAACGGTGATATGTTCGATGCCCGGAATGATATTGTTGGTCGGGTCGAAGTCGATCCAGCCCAACCTTCCAGCGTATGCGCTGAACCAGGCATGGGAAGCGTCGGCACCGATGAGTTTCTCTTTGCCGGGTGCGGGGTGGGTTAGCAAATATCCACTTACATAGCGAGCAGGAATACCAAGCGATCGAAGGCAACAGATGGCAATCTGAGCGAAGTCCTGGCAGACACCCTGTCGCCTTGCCAATGCGTCCGCGGGTTTTGTTGAAACTTGTGTTGCTTCGGGTGAATACTCCATTTGGTTAAATATTCTCGAGGTCAGCAGTTGTACGCTGTCAACGAAGCTTCGGTGTTCGACGGCAATATCCTTTGCATAGTCAACGAACACTTTGCCGCTTTGGCAATGACGAGAATCATGAAGGTATTCGCTGGCTTGACGGTCCTCATCCCAAAGGGGCTGATTGACAATCTGCTTAACCTGTTCCCAGGTAGGAGATTGGTCGAGAGAATAGTCCGGCGTGCTGCGATCCACAACGGACTTCGCGGTAACCGTAAGGTTAGGGTGTAGTTGTTCGATGCTGAAGAACTCGGCACGGTTGCCAAAACCATCCAACCATTGGAATCGCGAGTCTGGATCGGGTGAAACCTCGATGTAGGACTGGTGGACGCACTGGTAAGGCAGGTCTCGAGGTCGCAAATGCATTTGATTGTGGCAAAGCGAACTTGGCGACGAGTACTTGTAATGCGTCCGGTGAGTGATCGCGTATTTTCGAATCGGTGCGGACATTAGCGTGCAACTCCGTGACTACCGATCGCTACTCGAATTGAAAGTTGCCTTCGCGCATGTCCCCGCGATCTCCGTCTGCTTTCCAGCTCAAGCGTTTTAATGCCTCGTCCTGAGAAATCTTTAGTTTGTAGGTCTCCCCTTGGGCGTTCTTTCCCGTACCCGAGTATCCACCTGCTGGGTCGGGAGTAAGTTGAATCTCGATGAGTTCTAAGCTTTTCTTGACTTGGGCTTCCACTTCGGGTTGAGCGAAGTTTCCGGGATGGCTCTTTGCGCAGCCAGAAATCGCAATGGCAAACATCAAGATACAAATGGTCCAAATCCGAAAAACCATAATCATTCTCGCTAGTGGGAAATCAGCTAAAAAGCCCGCGTCGGATTGTAGCGTTTTTCCGTAGCGACGTACAGAAGGCACACCATCGCAGGTTTTGTCTGCTCGCAACTTGCCTCCGACTGTCCGCTCGGAGCTTGCGTCCGACGGACATCGTTTTGGCGTCCTAAATCGCGGTTCAGCCCGTGTATTCGAGCCCTCGCCTCCTGCCTCGAACGCCTAAGCGGTCGAGGCAGGAGGCGAGGCGTCAGGTTGCCTACTGCCAGATAGGACGCCAAAACAAGGTTGAGGGGAGACAAGCTCCCTCTCAACCAAAACAATTATTGTAACGTCGACGGTTTCATAAGGTGTACTAGCCCCATGTCATCGTCGGCAATTAAAATCAGTCGGCTGTCAAGAATTGCGTCGTCGCTTGAAATCGAATCCCCTTTAGAGTCAAATCGAACCCAATTGCCGTCGTTGAAGAGCTGCGTAGTCGATAGTTGTTCGAGCGACTGCCCATCCCAAATGTGAATGATGCCATCGGAATGTGCGGTGGCAATTCGATCGTAGACCTGCAGCGGGATGTGGAGCGGCATGACCGCCGAACGACGCTTGAGGCCTTGGTTGCTTCGATTCCAAAGCTAGGGCAGGAGTATGACCAGCTGCAGCATCAAATTGCCGATGTCAACACGGAACTGGAAGAAGCCGAACGCCGGCATTCCGAGATTACTAATCCGCTTGGCTTCCGGCTCCAGGACATTCGCGCGATTCAAGGCGAAGCCATGAAAGCCAATTTTGAGCTATTCGCAACTTGCGATGAACCTGAGTTGCGAAGGCAGTATGATCAGACTATCGATCAACTTAACGCGAACATAGGCTTGGTAGCCTTGGCTTTTGAATGGTTGTTTTGAACTTTGACAATTTGGTTGGAAGTGAAATGAGCCGTCGGGAATGATGATCTCGGCGGCTCTGTTGAGTAGATATCAACGATTGCCGTTTGCAAACGTCGTAAACAAAGTGGTTTCTACAAGTCGAAGTCCGTCAACAAATCCGTATTCCAATGCGAAAAGATGTCGTCTGTTGGGCCAGTCAATCGCTTGGATTGGGATGTCCCTCGATTCTCAATCGTCACAGGTTGCATGGACTGCGGAGTGCTATTGGCTGACCGTGTGGTAGGCATACTTGGCATGCTAGTGGCTCGGTCCGTTTCAAAAGCACTGCCTAAACGGTTACGGACCAAGTCATTCGACAACTGGGTAAATGCAGAGTCGATAGCCTTAGACATCATCAAAGGTGCCATCGCTGAGTTCGCGAGCGACTCGCTATCGCCACGCGGTGGTGGATCTGCGATGCCTTGCGGATTGGTGTTGCCAGCCGCTAGCGCGAAGCTAGAGCTTGCGGACTTCTTGCCCGAAGTCAGACCAGCAGCCGCATCGTATTGATACACCCGGTCCGTGTCATTGTCGACGATCCAGATGGCGGATACGGTGGCTGGGTCCAGCGTGATTCCTGTTGGGCTTCCAACACCAGATGTGGATATCGTCCAACTGCCAACGTAAGTGCCAGCGACTGTGTATTTGAATACTTTGTCGGTTGCGCTGTCGTCGACTACCCACAAGTAGTTGCCGTCCGTGACAATGTCCTTCGAGTTCTTGTTGCCGGTATTCAAGCTAAAGCTGCTTGTCGCATTCGGACTCCCTGAAATTAACGAGGCAGCACCGGAATAGTAGTAGACGCGATCGGCTTGGTTGTCGACCAGCCACACATCTTTGCCGTCGGTGGCGATTCCTTCGATTAGAGCATTGGATTGCAATCCACCCGCAGTCCAAGTTCCCACAATGTTTCCACTGGTGTCGTACAGATAGACTTTCTTATTTGCGTCGACAACCCAAACGGTCGTGCCGGTTGAAGTGCTGGCCGCTCCGCGCGGAGCAGTATTGCCGACATTGAGTCCATAGTTCTCGACGGTCGCACCGCTCGCTTGGTACTCATAAGTCTTGTCGGTAGTTGCATCGTCAACGACATAGAACTTGGTGAAGGGATCGTTGTCCAAAATGCTGACTACAGCTTGGCCGCGAGCGAGAGTTGCCGCAACTGGGTTCGACAAGATGACGTTGAAAGTCTCGGTCGACTCCGCAATAGTATCATCCAGTATTGGGATGCGTATGGTTTCGGTAGTCACGCCAGGGGCAAAGGTAACCGTGCCGGTTGAAGCAACGAAGTCGCTACCGGCAGTTGCCGATCCATTGGATGTGGCGTAGTTCACGGTCAGTGGAAGAGTGCTTGGAGTTGTGTTCGTAATCGTCAAGATTGCTTCGGATTCCGTTCCAAATCGCATGATTTCAGTCGGTCCGATGGGCTGACTCGCATCACCCGTAGGAACGTATAGGTCACCGTCCGGTCCGAATACCATACGCTGCGCTTTGTTTGTCCAGCCTCCACTCCCCGCAGGGACGTAGTCATCCTTGTATGTGCCGTTTAAATTGAATCGCATAATCCTACCGTTACCGCTACTGAGCACGTACATCAGGCCATCGGAACCGAACTTCACCGACGTTGGAGTAGATATCCCGGCACTGGCCGCGACACCCACGAATGTGCCAGTGTGGGCATCGTATTTTAGTATTTGATTTGTATTGCGACTCACGACGTAGAGATAGTTGTTTCCCGAATCAAACTCCATTTCATAGGGACCATTTAACCCACCTGAACCCGACGTGACATATGTCCCTAATGGCGAACCTGTTGCACCATCGTATCGAAGTATTCGATTATCACCTCCATTTGCAACGTAGAGTTCCGGAACGCCATCATTGTTCGCGTCAGGTCCAAACGCTATTTTCTGTGGCCCATTAATTCCCCCGCTCCCAGCTTGGATAAATGCATCAACGAAGGCGCCTGTCGTCGCATTATACCGCAGTACTTCGTTTGTGTACTCGCTTGGGATGTACATGTTGCCATTCTGAAATACAACAGGCCGTCCGCCAACTATTCGTCCATCGGTTACAAAGTGATCGATGAACGCCCCAGTCGTCGCGTCAAACCGAACAACTCCATAATTGCCTAGAGTTCCACTACTGTATACTTTACCGTCAGGACCAAAGGTCAGATTATTTACGCCGATTCCAGGAGTGTTTTGAACGAACGCTCCTCGGTAATGTGCTGCGTGGTCACCTTCTGTGGCCGAGGTGTCCATAACCGCAAATTGCCGAGTGCTGTCATCATCATTGATGCTTACGATGCCAGTGTTGGTCAAAATGTTAGCGCCACCTGTAGAGTTGCTCAAATTTACTGAAAAATCTTTGCTGGACTCTACGTCGAGGTTGTCCTTGGCGGCTAACAAAATACGTCTTGACGTTTGGCCTGGATTGAAAGTGACGATGCCCATCTGCGAGAAGTATTTCGTGCTCGATGTAGCGCTACCGTCTGCTGTAGCGTAGTTGACACTCACGGGCGCAGAACTGCTCTGCGAAAGGCTTACGACTACGCCGCTATCGTATCGCACGATGGAGTTGCTGTCTCGCACGCTTATTAACAATGCACCTTGCGAGTCGAAGGCCATCCCAAATGGCTTAGCCAATTTCCGGGCAGAAACAGAATCCACGAGCAGCTCACCAATTGAATTCCCATGCGTGTCGTATCGATGCACATTGCAGTCAAAGTCGGAAACATAGAGTATCCCTTCCTGATCAAAGGCCAAACTGCGCGAGCTATAAGGTCCTCGTTCAGTAGGTGACACGAACTGATCAATGAAAACGCCTGTAGAGCCATTGTAACGTAGGACGCCGTTCGAACCGGTAACGTATAAATTTCCGTCGGGACCAAAGGCGGAGTGCAACGGTAAACCGGAGAACAATGGTGAACCTAAACCACTAATGGACGTTGGTACGAAAACTGCCCCTGACTGTCCGGTCGCTGGGAACGGACTTCCGGGATTGGCGGATAAGGGCCCCTTAAAACGAACAATGGGATCACTGGAGCGATTTGTTACATAGAGGTTGCCGTCGTCCCGTCCAAAGGTGATGCCCCACGGACTACTGAGTCCGGTACCCGCAGGAACAAACACATCTAGGAAAGCTCCGGTCGTTCCCTTGTAGCGCAGAACTTGATTCGTTGAATTGCTGGAAACATACATGTTACCATCTGGTCCGAATGCAAGTCCAAACGGACTTGATAGTCCACCCGAACCTGGACTCACGAAGACGTTTATGAACTGGCCAGTGGTACCGTTGTATTTCAGGATCGCATTGTTGCCATTGCCGACTACATAGACATTACTATCTGGTCCGACAACCAGTGCTTGTGGTTTGCTGAGTCCGCCGCTATTTGGAGCTACGAAAGCACTCGCACTGCCAATCTCGTCCATCGTAGCGTTGCTAATCGAAATATCGACCGCCATGAGAGCTCGTTCTTCCAGCGATTCGACAATGAGCGATCGCTTGTAACGCGTTGCTGAGTCTCGGTTTGCCCGAGAAATGTTTTCATGTTGACGTTTCATAGTTTGCTCTTCATCCTCGGTCTGCGATAAACTAGAAGCCTGTCGTTCAGCGCGCAGACCGTGCGACGAAGGATAGGACAGGTCGGTGAGGAACTTACTTGGTGGTATGGCCTCACCGGCCATTTGTATTGTTGGTTCTGGTATTTCATCCTCTGTGGAACGATCGCGATCTTGGCCGAGCGACTTGCGAGTATCGGCCAAGGTGCGATAGATGTTGCTTAGCAGTAGATTTCCCTGCGCATGTGGGCCGACGCGATCGAGTGTCTCTTGCAATCGTACGCGTGCTTGGACGAGTATCGGTAAGCTCTCAGCCGATTCGCCTCGGGCAACCATCAAGACGGCCTGACTTTGCTGCGCGCTGGACAACCCCAAGTTGTATTCCAACTCGTCCGGATACTCCGACACGAGTCTTTGCCAAATTGTGATAGCAGACTGCAGTGTGTCGTTGGCTTTTTGCAATTCGCCTTGTTCACTGAGCGAACGCGCGAGTGTCTCTTTGGAGCTGGCCCAGTGGGCTTTCACCTCAGGCCACTGCGGATGCGATTGTGAAAATTCTCGCAAGATCTGTTCGGACTTTTGACGGTGCGTGTGGACTTCGTCTGGATCGCTTTTGAACTGCGAGACCATGTCCGCCAATACTTGCTCGCTTTGTGCCCACTGAATATGTGCCTTCTTCGATTCCGGTTTCTCGTCAGCCAAGGCAGCGCGCAACTCGGCAGCCCGCTGATGAAACGGTTTGGCTTCTTCGACGTTTGTCGATGCAACTTGATGACCGAGGTTGTGATAGCCGAGGCTCAAGTACTCGCGATAACGGGCTTCGGCAGGAAATCGATCTGAAAGTCCTTGCCAAAGTTGAATGGCCTTTTCTAGGAGTTTGCGTCCTTTGTCGCGGTCTATGACGATCCCAACATTGGTATAGCTTTGGGCCAGTTCCATCTGCATCAAGTTGTCCGCAGGCTCCTTGGCGTAGAGCTCTTTCCGCAGTTCCAACGCATGTTGTTCGTAGGCCAGCGTGCTACTGCTGTCACCGCGCGTGCGGTAATGGTCCGCCAGATTGACTAGCACATTGGCCAAGCTTTGACGATATACGGTTTTGCTAGGAAAGGCCGAGCCCAGTTGGTCGAAGAGCTTTGCGGCTTCTTCGTAGGCAGTGCGGGATTCGCTGAATTGGCCCAGTTCATGTTGAACGCGACCGAGTTGATTGAGGGCTTCGGCGCGTGCGGATTGCGATAGGTCATCGGTTGGCGAAAGTTTGTGCAACTGGTCATAGTAAGGCAAGGCGGCTTCTAGCAAGCGTTGCCGCAATGGCCGAAAGCTAGGATGGTCCAACTGTTCGTCTTGAGTGATTCGCAATAGATACGTATCGACAGATTCCTTTGCAATGCGATATCGCTGAGCCAGTTGTTGCTTGGCATCTTCGGCTTGACGCTGTGCATCGCGTGCCAGCATTGCTTGCCATGTTGCCAATCCGGTACCAATCACCATCGCGGTAGTTGCTAACAGTGCGGCGCTCACGACCACTCGATGGCGACGGGCGAATTTTTGAAATCGATAGCCCATCGACGGGGGGCATGCCAGGACTGGATCGTCGTTTAGATACCGCTCGAGATCTGCTGCCAAGTTACTGGCCGACTCGTAGCGTCGGGACCGATCTTTTTCCAGCGTCTTCATCACGATCCAGTCCAACTCGCCGCGGACCAGCTTGTACAGCTTGACCGCATTGGTCTGACGAACTTCTGCGATCATTCCAAGCGTATTCGAGGCAGATAGACGCTTGCTTGGTCGGGGTGGTTCTTCATGGCGGATCAGGCGCAACATCTCGTCGAATGCTACGGTTCGCAATCGTTCGCGTTCCAGTGGCGTGCTACCGCAGATCAATTCGTAGAGCAAGACTCCCAACGAGTAGATGTCGCTGCGCGTATCGACATCCAAAGGGTTGAGCGACGCCTGCTCCGGACT
>JAYTVM010000494.1:0-12074 GCA_043743995.1 Pirellula sp.
TAAAACGGAGAGGACAGGATTTGAACCTGCGGTAAGAATTTCTTCCTACGCCGAATTAGCAATCCGGTGCTTTCGACCACTCAGCCACCTCTCCAATTAATCGTATTCTGCCGAAATCCGCACAGAATGCAAGGTCGTTTGAAGGATTCCTGAACATCATCGACCGACCAAACTGCATGGAACGTCTTAGCCGAATTCGTGAATGCTCAGGAATGCACTGAATTCTCACGAAATCGAAGACCTTTGGTCAGGTTTCCACGAGCGGTTGTAGAGTTTCTTCGGCCAAAATCCAAAACCGAATCAAATCGGAAAGTCGCAGGCAGCCTAGCTTTGACATGGCCTTGGACCGGCGGGCTTCCACCGTTCTCATCGCGATATCTAACTTTTTGACAATCGACTTGTTGAGTTCATGCGGAGAACCGAGTTGCGGGCGACTGTCTCCTGGATCAGTATTCTGCCATGCAATTGACTTCATTGTGGGTACACGTCAAATGTTCAACCTTGAGTGAAAATGAAGATTTTGTCGATCAATATCTGCATATCCCAATAAAATAGAATCGATCCCAAAGTTCGAAGAAACCATTGCATCCGGCATTGAGTTGGGAACGTAGTCTCAAAAAAACACAAGAAAATTTGCCAGTCAGCACTTCGGGTGCAATCTTTATCTGTCGATCATGGGCGATCGATTGTGCGAAACCCGCCGCGACTAAGTCTCACGGTGAATGTGGCTAGACGTTGCCACGGACTAGGGTACCTCGCCATCGCCCATTTTCGCCTTTGAACGAACAAATCACGGACGACTTTCTACAGGTACCATACCATGCGACGCATGATGCACGCAGCAGCCATACTATTGGCAATCGCTTCACAAATTCAAGCTCAAACTGCCTCGACTACGTCAAGTAGTGAGACACCCCTCTCGCTTAGGCCAGACCTTAACCAGTCTGCTGAAGTCCATAGTCAGCTTGAAATGAGCGACGCTCCATCGCGACAATTGGTTCACAAAAACACCCCTGCGGAAACTCAATTCATACCTCGTGAATCCGGTCGGAATTATTCGCAACTTGCATCCTACATGAGTTGCAATGACTGGAGCCCGAATCTATGGAACAACTATGCATGCCAGCGGGCTGCAATTGCCGCTCGAATTTCGCAACACGTCGATATGCAGTGCAAATGTTTCGATTCGCATCACTGCAAATTACACAGTCAGGCTTCAGGCTGTGGCGCCTGCGATGAGGGGAAATGCAATGTTGGAACTGGCCACAAATCGATCAATCGCTATCGACAGCCCGTCTCGACGCTTTACTCTGCGTCCTCGGATTCCTGCGGTCCAGCTTGTTCGTCGGGTTGCGGAGCCTCCCATCACTCAGGAATCGGAGGCGTCGGCATCATGCAAAATCAGGGGGAATTCCCAACCTATCCTGCGTCCGCGATGCGTCCTATGATAGCCAATCCGCCTCGCGATCGAGTCGCATCTCCCGTCATGAACGATCTCAAGGGCTCTTTCTCAGTCCTGAATACTCAACCAAGTCCCTCAACACTTCGCTAGCTCCAAAAAGCTGTGCGGATTGTACGGGTTCTCACAAACCGATCCCTCCGGCTTAACTTTCTTGTTGGCCTTTGTCGATGAGTCTTGTAGCACGGATTGGGAAGTCGGATCAGTCGAAAGTCTGATCGGCCGACATCAATGGTCGTGGTGTGACGATGGAGCGGCATACCACGACCTTTTTTATTTGGGTGTGGGTTTCTGTGCCTCTCTGAATTCTTCCAAAGTCAACACGCTCTCCGTTCAAGAATCTTTCCTGCTTATTTCCATGGCGGCTGGAAGGCAGGCAGGACTGTCCAAGTGCCTCATATAGCGCTCTCGGTACTACGAAATCTTCTGACATCCCAGAAACGTACTTATCGGCTGTACGGCCCGAGGCGTTTTCCAACCATTTGCTGCTACTTGGAAACCAGATGCAATAGCACCATCTCGTTAGCGTCTGCTACAAATCGAGCAAAATAGCAAAACCACTTATTCAGGGTTCGTTTTGAACCACGAATAACACGAATCACACGAATGAAGACAAGAACAAGATCAGAAATCACAAAAGACGGTTTGTCAGCTGCATCGAGAACAGGATTGTCGGTCAAAATAGAAATCTGACTGCGATTTTATTCGTGTCTTGGTGTGATTCGTGGTTTGAAAAATTTCGGATGGGAAGCATGCATGACCGAGATCATTTACAAAGAGGAGATCTTCCAGGGTTCGTTTTGAACCACGAATAACACGAATCACACGAATGAAGACAAGAGCAAGATCAGAAATCACAAAAGACGGTTTGTCAGCTGCATCGAGAAAAGGATTGTCGTTTAAAATAGAAATCTGACTGCGATTTTATTCGTGGCATTCGTGTGATTTATGGTTTGAAAAAAACTTTCAGAGGGGAAAAATACATGACCGAGATCATTTACAAAGAAGAGAGTTTCATGATCGTTGGCGCTTGCTTCGAAGTCTACAACGAAATGGGTTGCGGGTTTTTCGAAGCCGTCTATCAAGAGTGTGTTGAGCTCGAGTTTGGCATCCAGCAGATCCCCTTTATGGCACAGAAACAATTGCAATTGACTTACAAGGCACGAACATTGAAGTCTCTTTACATTCCAGATGCGATCTGTTTCGACAAGATCATCGTGGAGTTAAAGGCAGTCAAGGAGTTGGCGGACGAACACAGAGCACAAGTCCATAATTACCTCAAGGCAACCGGCTACAGACTTGGCCTCCTTGTCAATTTCGGACACCATCCAAAAATGCACTACGAACGGATTGTGCGCTAAAAACTCAGAACTCGTTTTGAACCACGAATATCACGAATCACACCAATAAAGACAAGAACAAAATAGAGGATGAGACGATTTGAGACGATTGTTTGGATGCAGGATTTGGCAATACAAGAATCGTTCAAAATAGGCAACTGACTGCGATTTTATTCGTGTCATTGGTGTGATTCGTGGTTTGAAAAATTTCGGAGGGGAAGAATGCATGACCGAGATCATCTACAAAGAAGACGAGAGGGAATTACGGGGAGAGGAAAGGGGGATAGGACTCATTCTGTTGCTCGCCTTGGCACGGCGCCCCCATGCTGATTTCTTCATTTCGATGGCATACCAATAGGGGGACTGTTCAGCTGTTTCACGTATCGCTCCGAGAACCGCAAGAATTCGTCGTTTGCGATTCGCTGTGCAGTCATCGTCGCCGCCCCAACTCGTATGGCGGTATCTAACGAAACTCCTGCCACCCCCAAGGCCTCGAACTGAGTTTGAATCGCCTTCACTTGCGGGTCGTTGGTAATTCTCTTCACTGCATCTCCACTCTGCTCGCTGGCCAATTGGGAGTTGCTAGTCTTCCAAGCAGCCGTCCACTGGCCGGATGCAAGCTTTACCATGAATATGGATTCGACGGTGGCTGCGTTTCCCGAAGGTTCCGTTCGAACGTTGGTAGCTCGAAAGTAGGTGGCATTCCTTTTATCGGCTTGCGATATGGCACCCTTGGTCCATTCTGCCTCCTCGCTTTTGACGTTGGATTGCTTCTTGGAAACGCCAGTCAACTCCTGAACCAGCGCGTTTAGTTGAGACTGCATCATCTGCCCCATCAACGAAGCGAAATCAGGAGGTTGTTCGCCTCCAACCAAAAGCATCACCGCGCCGGAACCCTGAAATTCAATTGCCTTATCAAGTCGACAGGACACGAGTGCCAGCCGAATGGTCCAAAGCTCGTCCCCTTCTGAAGCGACATAAAATCGGCTTGAGAGATCCGGTGGGGCTGTTGTTGCGTCGATTTTCTTCAGCTTCAACTCGCTGGCAAGACTGCTCGGTTTACGCGATTCGACATCGGGCAACCGTTCGTGCCAACTCCATACCGCAATCTTTCGATTCGCATCCGTCGCAATATTCAGACTCGATACCGTTGTCGTTTTGAATCGTAGAACCAAGAATTGGTTTTCTTGATCGGGTGGGTTTTCGATTTCCAATTCGATTCGTTCCAATTCCGATCGACTAAGGAATCCGAATGCGCCCTCCCGTATTTGATTCGGGTCATTCACGAGGATTTTGAGCCGATCCCGCAATTGCAACCTTGCTTTTGCGGACTCTTGTTTTGCGGACTCTTCTGCCTTTAGGTAGGCAGCTTGGTCTTCCCTCTCGAGCCAACCCTTGGAAACCGCGATCAATACGTCTTCGCTGGGTTTTGCACTAAGCACAAAGCCGCGGATCTGTTTCTGGTTTTTCAAATGGACAACATCGACGGCCAGTCTTGCCGATTCTCGAATCTGACCCAAGGCCGACAAATTAGCGACAATCACCAGCATGCAAGCGAATGCAAACCAGACTAACTTGCGTTTATCCATTGCGAATACCCATGTCGTGATGGCTCCCATTCGATCAGTTTTCCAGTGTTCTTGGAGGAGAGTGTATCAACTTGACCACTACTAAGTTACACTTAGGGTTGCTTTCAAACCGAACCAATTACGTTGGAGATTGAAAAAAGGACGCATGAATTCTAATCAGCCCTCGAAACCGACCGAAGAGACCGACCACGCCGAAATCATCGAGGGGGGCAGTTTAGGCAAAGACATCAAGAAGAAGCCCCTCATGTTTCAAGGGGACGTTTCGGATCTTTTGCCACAGTTGCATCTTCATGCCGCCCCGCTTGAAATCAACGATATCTCGCCCGAAGCTTGGGACAGCATCGCTGAATATTGCCTGCAAATTTGGTCTTGGAACCAAAGTATCAATCTTACACGACACACAACCCCTGAACTCTTTGTCAAACGAGATCTCTTGGACGCCTGGCACTTGGCGAAATTGCTTGAGCCGAACGAAGAGATTTTGGATATCGGGGCTGGAGGTGGCGTTCCGGGAATCTTGGTGGCAATCCTGCGCCCGGACGTTCAAGTCACGCTTTGCGATAGCGTGGCCAAGAAGATGACAGTAGTGACTCGGGTCATCGATCATCTCAAACTAAAGATTCCCGTTTATCCGCTGAGCGTGCAAAAGGTACTGGAGGAATTCCGGTACGACACATTGACTGCTAGAGCGGTTGGTCCATTGTCCCGATTATGTACTTGGCTCCAAGAAGACTGGCACAAGTTTCGTCGACTGCTTGCAATCAAAGGGCCAAAGTGGGTCGAGGAGCGGGGCGAAGCTCGTCACAAAGGGCTGATGAAGAATATTGAACTGAGGCGTGTCGCAGGCTATACGATGCCCGATACCGAATCGGAAAGCACGATTCTGCAATTACTTCGCCCGCGATGATGCCTTTGCCGGTTCTACCGACTTTTTCGATGCACGCGGGTGGGCCTTCGTATACGCTTGCTTAAGTGCGGCAGTACTCACGTGCGTGTAGATCTGCGTCGTAACGAGACTCTTGTGTCCTAGCATTTCTTGGACACTGCGAATATCTGCACCGCGATCGAGCAGATGCGTGGCGAAACTATGGCGAAGGGTGTGGGGGGTGGTTCGCGAATCCAATCCGCTTTCCTTGATGTACTTTTCCAACATGCGGGCTATGCTCCGGGTCGTAAGCCGTTGACCGAACTTGTTGGTGAAAGAGGGGAGATCTTTCGAATCACCGTGGTCGGCCCGTTTGCGAACGGCATAGTAAACATGCAAGGCTTTGGCGGCATGCGTTCCAATCGAACCGATACGCTCCTTTTTGCCTTTTCCTCGAATGCGCACGGTCCCCTCGTCAAAGTCCAAATCGCGATCGTTCATGCCAACGACCTCGCTCACTCGCAAACCGGCGCTGTAGATCACCTCAAGAATAGCAATATCGCGTAAGCCCATCGCGTCATTGGAGTCCGGCGACCCAAGAAGCGTTTTGACTTCGTCGCCGGTCAAGAAGTGGGGAAGTTTGCGTTGGCCACGAGGGTTTCGAAGCGGCTTGGCTGGATTGGTATCCGCCATCCCCTGTCGCTGTGCAAAACGATAGAAGCTCCGGAGGGAAGCCAGCTTTCTAGCGATGCTGGTGCGAGCGTAGCCTGCATCGTGCAAAGCGGAGACATAACCCCTCAGTTTCGATGCATCGACTTCGCGAGGGGCCACTTTCTTTTGGCCTTCATCGGTCAAAAAGTCGGCTAAATCCATCAAGTCTTCGCGATAGGACTTGATGGTCAGGTCGGAAGCGTTGCGCTCGACATCCAAATACCGTAAGAACTGAGAGATTTCCGCGTGCATTCTTCGTCCGTTCGATCTGGGCAAGTTTCGGCTTATCTAGTCTACACTCTAAAAAGTGACCGCAACGGACGGCCTTTGGAAATGGGAACGCAACTATTTAGGCGAGGGGCAGTTTGAAATCTACCTATAAACTGGGTGGCACGCTCTGAGGCTGTGATTTTTTCGAATCCGAATAAAGTACCCATCACGCTCCGCGTGATGTTGCCCCAGAAACCAAAGGTTTTTGAACTGCGAAAATCACGCGGAGCGTGATTGGTACTACAAAATCACAGCCTCTCTGAGGTACGAAGGGCGTGGTGAATCGCTAGAGTCATTTGACACACTTCCCACGCCCATCGCTAATCGCTTTGGGCGTGCCACACGTGCAACACGGTGGCCTAGCCTGGTCGTCTTTCGGGGCCCGGGGGTGCGCCGCTTCGCGGCGACCCCCGGCTACCATCTGTAATCCCTATCGGGATAAAAGAGTTGGACTACACCACCAAGAACGGTTTTTCCAGACGTGCCGATTCGGGAGTCACAACGGCTATTTCATATCCGGCATCGGTACCCGCGCTCCCCCAGCGCCCTTGCTTGTCGATCGCTAAGAAGTTGATGTGCAGTTCAACAGCCTTCTTCTTTTCCGTTTTGGCGATGCGTTCGATGGCGGCTCGACAGGCTGCTGTCGGATCCATGCCGGAACGCATGAGTTCAACGATGAGAAACGAACCGCAATGTCGCATGACGTTTTCGCCAATGCCGGTCGCGCCTGCTGCTCCCACTTCACCATCAACGTAAAGCCCGCTGCCAAGGATTGGGCTGTCCCCCACCCGACCTGGCAATTTGTAGGCCAAGCCGCTGGTCGAACAACCACCCGCAATGTGCCCAGTCGAATCCATCCCTACCAAAGCGATCGTGTCGTGGTTGGGGGGTGCCGCATTCCCTCCCTTTGTTCCATTGGATTTGGCTTGTTGGGCTTTCCAGTCTTGCCATTTCTTTTTCTGCTTCTCCGTTAGCAAATCTTTTGTTTCAAACCCTTGCTCCGTCGCGAATTCTGCGGCACCGGCTCCCACCAAAAGCACATGCTCGGTCTTTTCCATCACTCGACGCGCGACCGAAATAGGATGCGGAAAGTTTTCTAGCGCTGCCACCGAACCGGCCTTGTGCGTTTCGCCATCCATAAAGCACGCATCCAGTTGGACGATCCCGTTTGCATTGGGGGCTCCTCCAACCCCAACCGAATCGACGTTCGTGTCCGCTTCCGCAATACGAATCCCCATTTCAATCGCATCCAGAATGGACTGCGTTTTGTTCAACGTTTCCAACGACTGTTGGCAAGCTGGCAAGCCGAAGTTCCAAGTTGCCACAAACAAGGGTTGTTGGCTCGTCACGTTTGCGTGACCTCGGCTCGAAAGCCCGGCCAACGCAGCCATCGCACTCAAATAACCTGCGAACTGCCGACGATCGATTTGCATGGTGTCTTTTCCTTTAAGTGACGGATCCATCAACTGTCCCAATTGAAAAAAGCGTTTAACGGCAATATCGTTCCATTATTTGTTTAACAGTGTTTAACAGTGTTTAACAGTCAGCCGAAGGCGTACTCGATACCATTAACGTACGCCTACGGCTAACGGTTAAACGAAATCTTTACGAAATTGGGCTTCATTGAACGGCTGACCGTTAAACGCCGTTAAACGCCGTTAAACGAAATCTTTGTGAAATTGCAGTATAACGAAACGCGGTCAACTTGCGGCCACGGGGATCACTTCGAAGAAGGTCTCGCAGATCGCATCGCCCGCCAGATTCAACTTGACTTGGAAATTGTCGATGAATTCATGCAGTCCAAGATCCATAACATCATCAATGTGCAGAAAATCGAATTCAGCCCTGAGGCGCCCCAAGTACTGCTCCGGTTTGTTGGAGAAATGGCCAGTTGTTCCTCCTGTGATGGCGAGCAGCGATTGTTCGGCCCTCGAAACACAAAACCGAATGGCTCTCGGAAAATCACGATCCAATAACATAAACGCGGCAACTTGTTTAGGGGATAAACGTCCATGACGACGGCGATACATTTCCAAAGCGCTAGTGCTTTTGAGCAACATCCCCCATTGGCTAATGTCGATCGGAGTTCCAACATCGCTAACGTCAGGTAATAGCAAGTAATACTTGACGTCCAGAATGCGGGACGTCTTGTCGGCTCGTTCGAGCAGAGCGCCCAGTCGTCCGAAGTTCCAAGCTTCGCCATGCGACATCGTGCTGTAAGTCACCCCTTCGAGCAGATAACCAGCTTGACGAATACGCCCGAAAAACTCAAACGGAGAATCGACGGCCGCGGAATCATGGCGATTGTCGCGAACGAAAAGATAGAATTTGTTCAACTCTTCCCACATTTGGCTGCTGAGCATCTCGCGACTCACACGAGCATTCTCTCTGGCCATTTTCAGGCATGACAAAATGGAATTGGGATTCCTTTCATCAAAGGTCAAGAACCGAATCACGTTCGCTTGGCTCACGACGTCGTAGTGCTCGTGAAATAAATCGTTGTCGCCCGTGGTATAGATCAAAGGCTCCCACTGCTGATAGTGATCGACACCGATACCAAGGGTCAGGTTGAGCGTCACATCGATGAATCGGGCAACATTCTCTGCCCGTTCAATGTACCGACGCATCCAAAAAATCGAATCCGCTACACGAGATAACATTCAACCGTCCAATCGTCTTCTAAGGCGAGCAGCAGAGTGAAAAATAGCTGCCGCGGGTTCCAATGGGAGAGCGAGGCTCCTGCCGAGCTTGCATTTGGTTCGGCAGGAGCCTCTTCCTCCCGGTATAAACAATGATGCCGCTCGCCTACACACCATTTGATTCGTTTCTCAATACCCAAGTGTCTTTGCTCCCACCACCCTGCGATGAGTTCACAATGAGAGAATCTTTGACGAGGGCTACTCGGGTCAGTCCACCTGGTACGATGTAGATGTCTTCCCCAAACAAGATATAGGGTCGTAAGTCGACGTGCCGACCTTCCAAAGAGTCTCCACATAAAGTGGGAACCGTAGACAAGTCCAGCATCGGTTGAGCGACATAGTTTCTAGGGTTGTTCAAGATCAGTTCTTTGTACGTTGCTAGCTGTTCTTTGGTCGCTTTCGGGCCGAGCAAGATTCCGTAGCCGCCGGATTCGTTGGCTGGTTTGATCACCAGTTTGTGTATGTTCTCGAGCACGTACTTGCGTTCCGATTCGTCAGCGCACATGTAGGTTGGAACATTGGGAAGAATCATGTCTTCGTTCAAGTAGTACTTGATCATCTTTGGCACATAAGCGTAAATCGCCTTGTCGTCCGCGACCCCCGTTCCAGGAGCATTCACCAATGCCACTTTGCCAGCCCGGTAGACCTGCATCAAGCCCTTGACGCCTAAAGTGGAATCCGGACGAAGGCACTCGGGATCGAGAAAATCGTCGTCGATTCTTCGATAGATGACGTCAACTCGCTTGAGGCCTCGCGTGGTTCGCATAAAAACGAAACCGTCCTTGACTAGCAAGTCGGATCCTTGAACGAGCTCAACTCCCATTTGCTGCGCCAGGAAGCAATGCTCAAAGTACGCCGAGTTGTGGATGCCAGGTGTGAGTACCACCACGGTCGGTTCATTCGACGACGATGGAGAGACGTATTGCAGCATCTTGAGCAGCTGTTCTGGATACGTTTCTACCGGCAATATGTTCCGACCTTCGAAGAGTTGCGGAAACGTCCGCTTCATGACTTCGCGATTTTCAATCACGTACGAGACCCCAGATGGGCAACGCAAGTTGTCCTCCAGTACGTAAATCTGCCCGTCTCCCGCGCGGACTAAATCTGTTCCAGTGATGTGGCACCAAATCCCTCGTGGCGGCTTCATCCCTTGTATCTGTTTTAAAAAGCCTTTGCTCGACTGGATCATGTACTCAGGCAAGATTCCATCGCGAATGATCTTTTGGTCGTGATAGAGGTCGTCGATAAACATGTTCAATGCACGAATTCGCTGCTTCAGACCCCGTTCGATGTACAGCCATTCCTCCTCCTGAATCACCCGCGGAATGAGATCGAATGGCCATACCTTTTCGGTTCCCGCCGAGTGGCCATAGACATTGAAAGTGATTCCCATGTTGAGAAGCTCGTGGTCAGCAGAGCGCTGTCGACGCTGAAGTTCGCCGGGTGGCAGCGCCATCAGTTTTTCGACCAGAAATTCCACTCCCGGTCGAGCAACGCCTGCCTCACTAAACATTTCGTCAAAAAAACCGCGAGTATCGTACTTCGAAATTTTTAGTGGATCGTTGGAAAGGAAGCTCGTATTAACTTGTTCCATAGTCGGCCGATCAAATTGGCTCTGCTGATTCATCAAGGGTTAAATCGTCTCTCTAGAATTCTACAAACTCGGACCGTTCAAAGCAGCGCTAACTTGCTCAAAAAGCCATCTGTCGCGTAATAAACCTGCCCAAATCACTAGCAGCTCACACTCCGAGACCGAGCGCAGAGCGAGAATTCGTTGGGGTTTTAGGCAAACGTATCGAACCCAGGAATCATTAGCAAATTGGAAGCCATGGAAGGAGCTATAATGTGGAAAGCTCAAGATAGCGTGGAAGAAACAATGCGCGAGACTCGAAAGCCGCTCACAATGCAACGACAGGAAACCCCAACGAAACTGGATGGCAGGGGGGCTTGGAGTTTCTCGATTGGGTTCCTCCAGTTGATTTTCTATTTGACCAGTTTTTCTGATTCGCTGCTCTTTGCCCAGTCGCCCGATTCGGCTGCTGCCAATCCTAAGCAACCATTTCTCCGATTCGAGCTGTCCGTGCCATCGATGGGATCGCATGTCGACTTTGTGGTCTATGCTCATTCTGAGTCGCAAGCAAAACTCGTTATCGATGCCGGTTTGGGTGAGATCGAAAGGCTGTCAGCCCTGCTTAGCAACTATGATTCTAGTAGCGAGATTTCGAAGCTCTGCTCAGCTCCGACGAACCATTGGACTCCGGTTAGTCGCGATCTTTCAACGGTGCTGATGCACAGTCGCCGTTGGTTCCAGCTTAGCGACGGCAAATTCGATATCACGGTCGGACCGTTGACAGAGCTGTGGCGAACGGGACGGCAACGTAAGCGGTTACCAACTCAAGCGGAAATCGCCGATGCGAAAGAACGCTGCGGTTGGGCATTTGTCGGGTTGGATTCGAGCTTGAGCGGTGCTGAATCGAAACAACTCATGGCCGTCTCGTTGCTCAAGCCGACGATGAAGTTGGATTTGTCAGGGCTTGCGGTCGGCTACATTGTCGATAGAGCCTTTGAGAAAATGACGGCCCGTGGTTCGCGGTCCATACTGGTGAACGCAGGAGGCGACATTCGGGTTGGTGATCCTCCGCCTGGGATGGACGGTTGGCGAATCACGATCGCCGGAATAGGCAAAGGTTCGCCACCACTGGCGATGCTTCGGGTGAAGAACTGCGCGGTGACGACTTCGGGTGACCTCAATCAATTCGTGGAAATCGACGGCCACCGATATAGCCACTTTATTGATCCTGAATCCGGAGATCCAATCGAGCGCCGGCAGGGCGTTACGGCGATCGCGGCGACGACGGTGGATGCAGATGCTGGGGCGACTGCGATGGCCGTTTTGGGAATGCACCGAGCATCCGAGCTATTTGAAAAAATGCCACTTATCGAGGCGATTTTCGTCGAAGCGGGACCGGACGACTCGATGCCAGTGCGAATGCGATGGCTGAAGAAAGACTAATTGTCGCCTTTCGCTCCGCGAAAGTCGCGCAAACGCACTTTTGCGGAGCAAAAGGCGAGTGCGCCTTTAAAGGCGATTGATTTGCTGGGTGGAAGTCCTAGTCAGGGTAACGTTACCGCCCTGTATCC
>JAYTVM010000495.1:0-12065 GCA_043743995.1 Pirellula sp.
GTATGAATGATGCATGGCACCCTGCATTTCCACGCCGCGGCTCGACCTAGAAGCCCAGCCTTGGCGCTGTGGGTGTGAACAACGTCTGGACGCCAATCGCGAATCGCAACTTTCAACTCGTTCCAGGCCCGATTGTCGTGCGTTGGGGAGATCGATCGTATCAACGAAGGATGGCTCTCAATCGACAGACCTCGCGTATCGGTTTGGGAAAGTAGTTTTCCCTCCGCTCCCTCAGACGGACCTGTTATCAATTTCACTTCGTCGCCGAAGTTACGCACTAAGTCTAAGCAGTTAAACAGAGTATTTTCCTGGGCACCCCCAACGATCATCCGGGTTATTACATGCATCACTCGCATATTAGACTTCGCTTGCCACCTTGGCGTTATTCCTAGGCCAAGCATAACGAATCGAAAGCCCGAACAGGATACAAGCTGCGCCGACCCAGGTCCACCAATGCGGCGGTTGATACGTTGGATCGCCGCGGCGGGTAAAGTGAACCCATACTGGCAAGAGGACTGGTTCCAAAAGCGTTAAAAGAGATGCGAGATGGCTTGGGGTTGTCCGCAGGCCGCGAGCGAAGAGAAGGTAGGGCAAACCCATTTGAAGCATTCCGAAGCCGGCCAGCAATAACCACATTGAGCCGCTTGGCAGCGAAACTCCGCTCCACCAAACCAGTGGCAACATGAACAAAGCCGTGGCGATGTGGTTCAAGGATATGAGCCACGCGGATTCATGCTTACGCAGCGCCTTGACGCTGATGATTACGCCAGCGTAGCAAAGCCCGGATGCAATTGCCAAAACGGGAGACCACCATCGGTGCTCGGGTGTCCCAACTTCATACAAAAACTCCATGATGACAATGAAAAGGACGCCAGCAACACAAGTTGTCAGCATCACCCAGTCTCGGATAACGGTTCGCTCTCGAAAAAGCAATACTGCTCCGATCATGACCCACGCTGGTGCGAGATTCTGAAGCCAAATGGTGTTGGCTGGCGATCCATTAGAAATCGCTGTAAGAAAGGTCCAGTTCATTCCGACGAAGCAAATCGTCATAGGAATCATGGCCCAATGCAAGCTGGGTTTCCGGACCATCGGCAATAGGAGCAAACAGGCGAAGCAGGCTCTCCAAAATGCAATCACGGAGCCACGCGATTCGCGGGGCCAAGCATTGAGCAAAGTGGATTGAGTGAAAAACCCGTTGCTGCTCCATAGGACTGCGGCTGCAACGACCAGTAGGAATCCTGTCGTTGTTGTACCAGTCTGATTTGGAGGAAGAGCTAGAGTCTTTTTCGCTGCGTTTGCCAAAGTAAATGATTCTTGTCGGTCTGAAAATCGGAAGCAAAAAGCGACAGTTTTGTACCAACGAATCACTTTTTGCGATAGACGACCGCGCCCAAACTAATACTACCTAATTCGCTCGTTTGGCAGTAATTGGCTCCATGCGACTCGTGGTTGGCTGTCCAGCCGGATAGCTTGGCTGCACGTAGGAAGTAGCTGGACCGACGGTATAGGGTGATCCAGTCTGGACTTCATAGGCATCGCCAATCTGTTCGTAACCGCCGTAGTTCATATTTCCAGCGGACCCACAGGATTCGCAGCCACCGCTCGCAACTGGAGCCGCATGTGCTGCGTCGCGGCAACCGGCGTCGCATGGTTCGCCAACATTGCTGACACCATGGATGCGATTGCTCAGTCGTGTCAGAATGTTTGGTCTCCATCCTTGTCCGCATGTGCATCCTGCAAAAGCCAACAACAAGCTGGCCGAAATCAATGTCGTTCGTTTCATTTCCCAAGTCTCCCGTTGAACTCTGTTGTGACCACCGGCAAAGGTGCACATTTTCCCGCACAACTCTACGACGCAATTCCGGTTGTGCAAGCAAACGTGGTAAATTTTTCCAGATCGAAAAAGTTTTCCTAACGCTCTGTATCCTATTTAGGTGTTACAGTTGTTCAGCAATGGATTTACTCAAGCGGCCTTCAAGCTGCTTGGCCCGTCTCGCATGGTTTAACAAGAACGCGACAGGCAGTCTACGGATCGGAAGCGTACTAAAGAGTTTAGACTTGTTCATGGGCATTCCAGGAAAGATGGTAGCAAATGCTGCTCTCTAATAGATTTACCACGCCATTTGGCTTCGAACTGCGAGGTCGAACGGTCACCCGTTTCAGTCTGTTAAACAGCTCCAATCGTCGAAACGAGTTCTTCGTTCTTGCGATTTACTTGGTATCCGTATTTCTCATTCTTTCCGTTTCGCGAATGGCGGTAGGAGACGACCCTGCTTGTCAAACGTCCATTAACGGCATACCTCAATCGACCGAAATTTACGAGATTTCAACCCGGCATCTGCCTGACCAGTTTCGATGCATTAATTTCGACCAGCCTAATGTTGAAGTAAACAAATGGTCGGGCAATTGTTGGACTCCAAGTAACGTCGAACAAGCTCTACCGAGCGGTGGGACGGGAATACTTACCATCCTTTATGTTCACGGGAACTTTATGGAAAGGAATAACGCTTTAGAGCGGTTCCTCATTGTCGACCGATATCTGAAAGAGCAAACGGATCAACCCTATCGATTGCTAATGCTCTCCTGGCCAAGTCAAAAGGAACGGAAACCTTTGCGCGACGTGTTTTCGAACGCCGAATCCGCGGAATGCCAATCTCTTTATTTTGCCTGGATGCTGCAACGACTTCGAAACGAGCCGAGGCTGAGTGTTCTTGGATTCTCGTATGGAGCGCGGGCGGTGACAGGAGGACTCCATTTGGATGCTGGTGGGATTCTACCGGGTTATGCCCAACCCCCTTTGCCGAACACTTCCTCAGAATTAAACATTCGGCTCGGATTGGTGGCACCAGCCATTGACCGGAATTGGATTGAAAGGAACGGCCGACACAATCTTGCTTTGACTCATGTCGATTCCATGATGAATCTCTATAATTCGAAAGATCCAATTCTGCGAAGATTTCGTTTCCTGGACCGATTTTCAAGACCGATTGCGGCAGGTTTTTCCGGATTTGCCGGATTTGCGACCCTTTCGGATCCGCGAGCAACACAACCGTTGACTGGACAGATGCAAATTCGCCAATACGATTGTGGTTCGGTGATCGGCAC
Source organism: Pirellula sp. (assembly GCA_043743995.1). Taxonomy (GTDB): domain Bacteria; phylum Planctomycetota; class Planctomycetia; order Pirellulales; family Pirellulaceae; genus JBKCUI01. Next base: position 3,109 of record JAYTVM010000495.1, read on the forward strand.
CACTCATTCTGAGAAGAGCTATTACGGTGAGTGCCCTTACTTCCGGACCCTTATTCAGCACTTGCTCTGGAAAGAACCAGGGGACTTCACTTGTAATGCATCCATCGTTCCATGATAGCATCTCGCTGCGATGGGAGCACTCGACGCGCCGGTTCGAACCGGTTCCGCTAAAAGATCTTTCGTGGTCGATTGCGGATGCAGGGACGCTTCAGGGGGCAATTCTTGTCGAACGCTTTCGAACCTATGCAGGTAAACTGCTCGACCTTTCTGATCACGAAATCCGACTGAACCACGGCGCAAATCAACTTTCCATCGTCATGTCGTCCATCGCAGTCGACTGGGTGCCTCAGTGCACGCGATTGATTGAATTGAACCACGAATTGGTTCAGAGAAATGGCGATGTAAGCATCGTACTTCTGCTTTCGCCGGGTGAAAAATTTCCCGGTCATTCGCTGGGCACCCACCCTACTTGCATGATGCACGTAAGCCAACTTCCGTTTGACAAGTTAGACAAATGGTACAATCAGGGAACCGACCTAACGATTGGTTCTCAGCATGCGGTCCCTAGCACTTGTTGGTCCAATCAAATCAAGAGCCGCAGCCGATTGCCGTACTTTCTTTCTGACGCAAAGGCAGCTGCCGAGCAGCCCGATGCCTTGGCTGTTCTCACGACCACGCGAGGAACCATTTCAGACACATCGGTCGCCAATCTACTGATGGTGGATTGCAAAGGAGGGATTGTCTCACCGCCGAGGGAAGACATCCTGGTTGGATGTACGCTGCTCGCTTTAGTGAGACTACTTCGTAAGAACAACGTGCGAATTCAATACCGTGATATCGAAACGAACGAGCTTGCAAGCGCAAGTGAAATTATCTTAACCGGCTCGAGCGGCGGTGTGTGGTTTGCTGGGTCCTTGGATGGCGTTCGAATCGGAACAAAAGACCGGTTGATAACAAGAATGCTAACGGAGCTTTGGGAGAAGAACGTTGGATTGGATTTTGTTGCGCAGGCGGCGCAACGCTGTCGATGATCTGAAAGCAACCCAAGCTGCGAGTTAACCCCTTTGTTCGATCGGTAGCCAGTTTCTAGTGGTTGGCCCGATGTATTCTGCGGATGGCCGTATCAGACGATTATCGGCCCTTTGTTCAAAAATATGAGCGGCCCAACCTGTGATCCGGGACAACACGAACAAGGGTGTGAACATGGGGGTCGGGATGCCAAGGCACCGAAAAGCCGACGCACTATAAAAATCCAGATTCGGAAACATTTTCTTTTCTCGCCGCATGACAAGCTCGATCCGCTCGGAAATCGCGTAAAGCTGCTCTTGCCCAACGGCCTCACACAGTCGCTTTGACCAGACTTGAATAATATCGGATCGAGGATCGCACTGCTTGTAAACGCGATGACCAAATCCCATGATCTTTTCTTTTCGGGAAAGCATCTCGACCAGGCTCGTTTCCGCGGCATCGGGATCTTGGAATCGCTCGATTAGTTCCATGGCTGCTTCGTTGGCACCCCCATGAAGTGAGCCACGCAACGCGCCAATACCCGCGGTGATGGCAGAATGGAAATCGGAAAGAGTTGAGGCGACAATCCTTGCCGTGAAAGTCGATGCGTTGAATTCGTGTTCTGCATACAAAATCAAGGACAGATCGAAGGCTCGACGATCCAACTCGGATGGCACTTTGCCATGCAACATTTGCAAGAAATGGTCTGCGATGGAATCTGCGTCTAGCTCCACATGGATGCGTAGTCCCGTATGCTGAAATTGGTACCAGTAGACCAAGATCGATGGCATGCAAGCCAGAAGTCGTTCAGCGGCTTCGTATTGGTCTGCAAATCGAACTTCGGGCTCAAGCGTTCCTAACACGGAACAGCCCGTTCGAAGCACATCCATTGGATGCGATGAAGCAGGAAGTTGCTCCAGGACAGTCTTTAGGGGCGATGGGATTCCGCGACGCTCCCTCAATCGTCGAACGAAATTGGCGAGATCCTGAACCTTGGGCAGCTCGCCGTACAGCAGAAGATAAGCCACTTCTTCGAAGCCTGCATGCGCAGCCAAATCCTCGATCGAGTAACCGAGGTAAGTCAAACCGACGCCGTCGATTCCCACCGTGCTCAGCCGCGTTTGGCCCGCTACGACGCCTTCGAGTCCACCTCGATTACCTTTGTTCATGGTTGGAACCTTTGTTGATCGACACGTTTTTCCGCTGGCAGATAATTCAAGACTTCGTAGAGTTCATCGCGAGTTTGGAGCGAATTGAGAATGGATTGCTGTGAGCCGTTTATTCGGATAGTTTGATAAACGCTTTTGGCGGCAGCATTCATGGCCCGAAAGGCGGTCAATGGATAGAGTGCCATTTGCACACCGGCATCGTTGAGTTGCGACAACGTAAAGAGCGGCGTTCGTCCGAACTCGGTCAAGTTGGCTAAAAGTGGAACCTTTACCTCGTTGGAGAATCGACGGAAGTCATCCAACGATTCAACCGCTTCTGCAAAGATCATATCCGCTCCCGCAGCTACGTATGCATTGGCTCGACGGATTGCGGCATCGACCCCTTCCACACTGACCGCATCCGTACGGGCCATGATTACGAAGTCGGGATCCTTGCGACTGTCGACCGCAGCTCGAACTCGAGCTTGCATTTCCTCAAGTTCCACCAAGTTTTTTCCAGGTCGATGGCCACAACGCTTGGCCGCAACTTGGTCTTCCATATGTATGGCAGCAACGCCAACTCGCTCAAGCTCTCGAATCGCTCTTTGGATAGTAAGTTCTGTTCCCCAGCCTGTGTCGATGTCCACCAACAATGGCAATGAACAAACAGCGGTGATTCGGGCTGCGTCGTCAAGGACGTCATTCAAACTGGTGATGCCAAGATCTGGAAATCCATGCGACGCGTTTGCAACCCCAGCACCAGACAGATATAAGGCTTGAAATCCTGCCCTGGCGGCCTGCATCGCGCATAGGGCACTGATCGCGCCAACAATTTGCAGCGGTTTTTCCACCTGCAACGATTTTCGGAAACGCAATCCGGGGCTGGGTTCAGGCATACAATCCGTCCGAATTCAAAATGAACTGAATTCTCACGAATTCAGATACGGTAGGTCATCAACACAAATCTTCCACGATCTACTCAATCAACGCAAGCCGACGACGAAGGATGCCCGCGGACTGTGGTAAAATCTATAGCGACTTCGAGGACCAGTCCGCGGTGTGTACTCGACGCAATACCGTTCAAATATTTGTTTAACAGTCAGCCGAAGGCGTACTCGATCCAAGTAACGTACGCCTACGGCTCACGGTTAAACGAAATTTTTTCGAAATTGGGCTTCGCTGAAAAGTATTGCCGTTAAACGAGATTTTTGCGAAATTGGGATTCATTGGAAGGTATTAGGGTTAATCGATGAAAGACTATATGCGTTTATTACATTCGAGTCGTATGTTTAGTATTGTGTTTGCTTTGAGTTGGATCGTAGCAATTCCTTTGACGGCTGCAGCGCAAGACATGAACGTCTGGATCGGTACGGGGCGAAGCCCGTTGAGTCGTGGTATTTATCACTGTCGACTGAATACCAGCGAAGGCAAGCTGAGCGAACCAACGTTGGTGGCTGAAATGGATGGGCCTGGGTTTCTCGCCAAGCATCCGACCAAGCCAGTTCTCTATGCGGTTGGCGGTCTCAAAAACGTGCCTGTCGTAGCGGCGTTTTCCATCGAAGGTTCACCGGAAAAACCGAGCCTACTTCTCCGCAATTCAATACCAATAGGTGACGGAGGGGCCGCGCATGTTTCGCTCGACAAGACAGGAAGGACTCTCTTTACAGCTCAATACGGTGGAGGATCGGTAGCCGTTTTTTCTGTTCAACAAGACGGTACTCTCGGCGAGAAGATTCAGTTGATTGACCATCAAGGAGGATCGAGGGTTGTCTCGGATCGCCAAGATGCTTCGCATGCGCACTGGACAGGCGTATCGCCCGACAATCGATTCTTGTTCGTTCCGGATTTGGGACTCGATCGAGTAGTTATATACAAGCTGGAGGCTGATACGAGCAAAATCGAAGCCCATGGAAGCGGAGTCGTGCCGCCAGGAAGTGGACCAAGGCATATGAAATTCCATCCCAATGGTCGTTGGATTTATGTTCTCAACGAACTCGCGTTGACGGTAACGGTTTTCGAATACGATGCCAAGACGGGGACTATGACTCCACGTCAGACGATTGAGACCGTGCCAACTGCGGAACTTGAAAGAGAAAAAGCAAAGAGCGCGTCGGAGATTCGCGTCCATCCCAATGGGAAGTTTGTGTACTCAGCCAATCGTGGCCACGACACGATCACTGTTTTTGCCGTTGATCCATCAACAGGCGAATTGAAATTCGTCCAACGGGAAAACCCACGCTGCGCGACCCCTCGCAATTTCAACCTAACGCCAGATGCAAAATGGTTACTAGCAGCGGGTCAACTATCCAATACGCTAGGACTTTTCTCCGTAGATTCCGTTTCGGGACGGATTACGTTTCAGCAGACGAGTGTTTTTGTTCCGAGCCCTATCTGTGTACTCTTTGATCAAGGGGATTGAGAGGACGAAGGCTGTAGGAACGAAGACTCAAGGGCGATGATCTCCTTAAATCGGATTTGAATATCGGGGCTGGCTATTCGCGGCAAGTTTTGGGCCAGTACGACGCTTTCCATCGTATGAACTAAACGGCGAAATTGCACGTCTCGAAGTTCCGCAGTCGCGGCATTTTCCTTGAAAAAACGGCGGTCGTCCTGGCTCTTTCGGTAGGCTTCGAAGGTCGGTAGTTGGCGTAGCTCATTGGAAATCGATTCCCCTTCCATTCCGATGAGCCAAGGTAATTCCTTCCAATCCGACGGATTCTCAAGGTCTGGCCAACTTTCGACAATTTCCCTTTGAAAATCCCTGCGACCAGAGTTTCGAGACGTGCGTCTTCCGGCTCCGCCTGGGCCTCCAGTCCCGCCTGGGCCGCGACGACCGGGCACGCTACGAGATTGCTGATAGTTTTCCGATTGAGCTTTGTTCTTTTGAAAAACCTCGTCAACTTCACAGTCAAGCGGCAAGCCTAGCTGTGACGCAATCGACTCGATGGAATGGCGTTGTGCTACGGTTCCAAGAAGACAGACGTCGCTGAGACTGCCGTTAAAACGGGCTAATCCTAGTTCCTCATCCGGCAGTGCGATGTCGGACGGGCTGCCTTGGATGCGAGTTGAACCATAACCTGCAATTCGACTGTAATGACGCAAGAACATGTCGCTGCTCCGGAGCGGAATATCGATCGTTTGACTTGCCCTGACGGCATAAGCATGCGCCTCTTCTAAGGAGATTCGGCCGTTTTGGTCGCCGTCGACACCCTCTGCTTTCTTTCCAGTTCGCGAACGGCCCAAAAAAGCACCCCAGAAATAACTGCTGTACTCCTCGTCATTCTCAATGTCAGGTCGACAGCCCGCGGCTGGCAAATCAAAGCGTTGTGCGAAGAATCCGACACGCACCGCCTTCGCAAGGCCCTTGCTTGGCTCGCCCCCTTCAAACATCGTATTCGCAAATCCACCACAATAACATTGCGCCATCACCAATACTACGGGAACGCCGCTCGGAAGCCTATCGAGCCATTCAGAAAATGTCTTCATGCTGAGTGGTTGCTTGCGCCAGCAGGTAATGGACGTGTTCATCGGTTCTTTACTACTTCCGGGGGCACCGTGGGCGGTGACATAGATAAACAGACGATCGCCGTCCGACAACTTCATTGCGATGCCGTCCAAAGCGGCTCGTACGGATTTCGGACTGATAGGACCACTTATATTTGGTACTTGGTGGTTGCGATAACTCAGGCTCGGACGATCGATCGCGAATGCACTTTCGAGGAGTGCGATCGTAGGCGAGGTTGCCTCCCCCTTTGGGCTCATGACTTGCAAATCTTCTTGAGTATCAAAGCCGTCGGCAAAAAAGATCTGATGTTCCACTGTTGGCGGGAACTGCTCGCTAACCACTTGCTGAAAAAAAAGGACGTTGGCTTCGAGCGAGGCTTGGTTGCCTGCCGGTTCATAGCCGCCACCAATCGTTAAGAGATAATCTTTGGCTGACATGTCTTTTGCACAAAAGAGGGTAAGCAATGACGTTGCGGCTAAAAAAAGAGCATGCAGGAAGAGCCACCTCGCTGGAGATTCTTTGATCGGAAAAAAGTTGCTTTGCGGAGTTTGCATTTTTGAAAATAACTCAATTGAAATCCAGTGCTTGCAAGACCCAAACATCATAGTATCACGGTCTGGCAACGACCGCCTGTTCCATTCGTGGAAAAGTGGCCACAGATCCGTTCGCCAAAATGGCATCCGTCGAGGAAAAGCCCTGAATCGACCAAACCGGTGGTTGACTCCCATCCTCCAACCCAGCCTCCAACCCACCCAACCCTCCAACCCGCCTACCCTCAACCCTCAAGCCTCCATTCCTCCATTCCTCCATTCCTCCATTCCTCCATCGCGGTAGAATGGGCGAATCGTGTCGATGCACGGAACAATACCAATCGAACCATCGAAAAAAGTGAGGTGTGCTTTGAGTCTATTCATCTTCAATGGAATTCCCCGGGTAATTTCCTTCGCGGTGGTCTTGTGTGCGTTTTGCCCGCCAACTTCTGTGATTGCGCAAGAACACGCAAAGGATCGAGGTGCGACCGTTTCGGTTTCGGCCACACACGAAATCGTCTTGGTGCCGGAAAAAATCCGTTTGCAGATGCTCGTTCGAGCCGAGAGTCGAGAGGGAGAAAACGCTATGAAACTGCTTCGAAAGCATCAAGAGCGTTTAAAAAAGGATTTGGTTGCACTCAATGCAGTTGAGTCGTCGATCGAGTTTTCCGAGACTTCTATGTCCGTCGGAACGCCCGGTGTGGATGATCCGGAAATTGCTCGAAGAATGATCCGTCAACAAGCAGCACAGTTGGCCCAAATGCGAAATTTGAACCCTCAGCTTCGCGGGCAGATCCAAACTCCAACCAGCGAGGATGGAATTAATGATCTGCCTCAAATATTCGCAGCAACATCCGTACTCATGGCCGAGTGGAAAGTTGAAAACGGACTGGATGACGCCGCAATCCTGATGCCCATTAAATTGAAGACAGCCATTGACGAAAAAGATTTCAAAGGCAGGAAGCTAAAGGAAGCATTAGACCCGGATGAACAGTTGCTCGTGCAGCCCCTTTTGGGATCTTCCATTTATTCCAGTTCCAGTCGCCAGCCGGATTTCCAGTTGGTCTATGTTGGCAAAATGTCTATCGACCAAGAAGAAGTGGCCTTGGCCGAAGCTTTCAAGAAAGCCCAATCGCATGCGGACATACTGGCGAAGGTGGCTGGTCGCAGACTGAGCGGCATGCGATCGATTTCTTCGAATCCGATCGCGCTGCCCCAAAACTATCCTCAATCCTATGCACTCAATGTTAGCAATTCGATCGTCGCATTTGCTAGAAAAAACGTTCGCGAAGTCGCAAGCGAAGATCCGAACGGTTTAAGGCAAATGGTTGTGGTCAACGTGTCGTTCGATGTGGAGTGAGGGTTGAGGGAGGGTTGAGGGAGGGTTGAGGGTTGAGAGTTATTGACGCTTACTTCTTACACCTTACACCTTAAGCCTTACCGCTTAAAACCGCTTGTTCGATGATGGAGCATGCTAAGTCGATGTGCGTCTCGGTTGTGACTCCCGGTGGTGGTAGGAACCTAATTCTGTTCGGATTGCTACCTGCTAAGAATCCCATGAGTCCCAAGTGGTATAGCTGCATAACCATCTCTTTCGCTTCTTCGGCGCCACCGTCTCCCGGCGTAAAGGCGATCATCATCCCTTCGCCATACGGACCGCAAAGCTTGCCCGGATACTTTTTCGCTAACTGCTCAAGCTTGCTTCTGAAGTATTGATGGCGTCGAACATTCCAGCCAGCGGAACCGAAACACTCTTTGGATTCCAGTTCGTCCAGGACCGCAAGTCCACAACGAATCGAAGCTGTCGCGCCCGTGAACGTTTGAGAAAGTACCGGGCCTTTTGGCTTTAGACTGTCTCCATAAAGTGTTGCGCAAACCTGCGTGATCTTGCCCAAGGTTACTAGGTCCGCATACGCGTCGAGGCCAAAGTGCTGGAACGCAAACGGTTGACTTAGTCTAGAAAAAGTTTGAACCTCATCAAAAATAACCAATATCTTGTTTGCATGACAAATCTTACAAAGCTCTTCGAAGTAAGGTTTCGTACCGGGATAGTAACCACCCTCGCCTGCAACCAACTCCAGCCAAAGGCAGGCATATTCTCCAGGATGACGAGCCACCAACTTTTTCAATGTTTCGATAGCACCGCGCGTTGCCCCCTCAGGATCTGCCGGATGGAACATGGGAATAAAATCGACGTCCAGTGTTTTTGGAAGCCCTGCTCGATAGGCTGGTCGATCCGTCAACTGCGCCAGCGCCAGGCTTCTTCCAGCAAAGCAGTTGTCCAAGCAGATCACTCGCGACGCGGGAAACCGATTGTGAAACGCAATCTTCAATGAATTTTCATTGGCCATCGCGCCACTGGTACTGAGCAAACAATGGTCCAGCTTGGCACCAAATCGGTTGGCGAGCCCAAGCAACCTCTCGCACATGACTAGCGAACCCGAATTGTGCTGGAGATTGCCCTGCATGACCGTGTCCTCCAGTCCCGCATCGACGGTTGCGTTCAACATAGCTGGGTGACTGTGTCCCATTCCATGAACACCAATTCCTACGATGAAATCGAGCTTGACACTGCCATCACCCAGTTCAACAAAAGGACCATTGCCAATACCACTAGTAATGTACGGAAAGTAAGGCGCACCACCTCGGGCAACTGCAAGTCGCGATAATTCGTCTTGATACTGCGACACCAATTCCGGTTTTGCAGATCGAATCGCGTCGATCTTCGAACTATGTTCCTTCAATGCCGCCGCTAGCAACTCTTTG
>JAYTVM010000496.1:0-3473 GCA_043743995.1 Pirellula sp.
GGTCAGCTTGATAATTGGGACTAAGTCGTAACAAGGTAGCCGTAGGGGAACCTGCGGCTGGATCACCTCCTTTCTAAGGATAATTACAGCTTGGAACGCTTGTCGTTCCTCGCACATAAGTGAGCATGAATCTTGTTTCAGGAAAAACTCATCTAGCTTTGGCTGTGTCAAACGGCCACTGTGACAACCACCAGATTTCAAAATAGAGAAGCCCGGCTTAGTGCAAACTAAGTCGGGTTTTTTTTCGCATTTTCAAAGTCATTTAGTCGCACCCGGCAGGTGCGACCTGCCGTTGTAGGTCACTCTTGCCGAGAGTGACCCTAACAGTGCTGGACGGATTCGTTCCAATTCAACAAGCGTAGTACTCGCTTCAAACCTGTTGGGGACAACGGCTTGACTCTCTCAAAATTGCGGTTCCTCAAGTACTCTAAACCCAATTGCTACAATACGCAGTCTGGCCGCCTCGGCCTCCTCATCGGTAACGTCCGGAGGGATATCGATAAAGTAATCCCCCTGTATACCCATTAATTGCTTTAAATGCTGGCTGGTTGGGGGAGCAAGGTCTAGGGCGATCGCTTCCATTTGCCAGTCTTCATCTGCGAGAACTCTCCCCTGCAAGATCTCGATTACTAGTTCCCATTCTTCGATTTCGTCACATTCCACGGATAGAAGGTGGTCTTCAAAGGGCTCTTCCATCGGTTCGTCCGTTTCGATGGGTTCCGTTAGTGCACTCAGGATATTTTGTCGCACGAGAGAATCGATATCTTGGCTATACGGATTGTTCGGATCGTCCTCATCTGGTTCTGCCGTGTCGATTTCCAATTGAACACTGTTGACCATTTGTGCGTAAATTGCTGCGACTGTTGCATCCAATAAAGCGGTATTAGGTGGAGCAGGTATCGTTGGTTCGACCAGCGCCGCCAATACTTGGTCTAACATGAACATCTGTTGCTGCCATGTAAGCCGATCGAAGAGGAGAATCCCAAAACTCGCTCCGCCGTCGGACGCGGCCTCGGAAATAGCTTCCGTTAGCGCCCAACTTTCCGTAGCGACCAATAGTCGTTCGGCCCATACCAATGTTCGTTCGCCGTACGTTGTGTTCCACATAAATGTCTTCCTTTGTGTCGATCTTGCGATTAGGGCGTGTAGACGAAACAGTCGAAAGTCTTGGCTACTTTCGCAACTGGCTGGGCACGCGTCTCGCAGTTGGCATTCGTGTCTTGGTCGCTATAGAATAGCAGTTGAGTAGGGATGGGGTCATCATCTCTCTAGATTAGAATGAAGGTGATTTGCTATTCGTCCCTCTGAGGAGATTGAAATGAAGCTTGCCACCGTAGCGGTCTATTACGAGCCTACCAAAGCCTGGATCGATTTGAATTTGCTCGAATCTGAGGGAGTCCAGGCGGTAATGGAAAACGAAAGCCTTCTTCAGAATGTTTGGCTGTTGGGAGAAGCCGCCGGTCAGATCCAACTCATGGTCGCGGAAGAGGATTCGGAAAATGCTTGCAAAATCTTAGAGAATAGACCTAAGGTTGACTTGGCTGAGCTCGACGAGTTGGCCATGGAATCCGCGCCCGAAGAAGACTTCAAACCACTCTTTCAATACCCCTATCTGGACGAGTTCGAACCTGAAGACGATCCGTACGAAGATGCCAGAACGAATGAAGAAAACCTGACAGAAACAGCCAGCGATGCCGAGCTTAACGCGAGAGAACTGTTAATTGATCGAGCTTTACGCGGCTCGTTGGTTACCTTCTTTTTCCTTCCCATTTCCATCCTTGTCTCCTGCCTTCTTTTTCGAATCATGATGTCTGAGGAGGCCGTTCGACCGCGATATTTCCAAAAGCTGATTTGGACAAGCGTACTTAACCTTCCTGTTTTTCTAGTCTTCGTTTTCTTGCTTAGAGAGTTGCTAACGCTAACGCTCTTGTACTGAGCGTTCCCCCACCAAAGTCACGGCTGCCGTTTCTCCGGCAATGATCTCAACTTTCTCCGTCAAACCGGTTTGGAAAACGGATCATGATTTCTCCTGTGTTATTCCTTGTTCAGTCTTGTTCTGCAAACTGTTCGAAGCGGCTCGCCAATTATATCAGATTCAGTTAGGAGAAATTGTTTTCGTCATGCGAATCCTCACCAAACGCAACCACCGACATTCCAATACAAATCAGTAAGATCACGAAAAAGGGAATCAAGAAATGCTGATACCAAAATGGCAACGCACCCAGCATTAGCATCCACAAGAACAATGTTCGCAAAGAAAACTTCATCGGACGTCCTAAAAGCGAGCTGGCGGTAATGGACCATTTGTGACAAAAAATCAGGATTCGCATTCCATACCATTGTTACCATTCCCAGGCCGACCTCGGCTAGGCATAATTGCTGGGACTTTGGCCCTTCCCTTAAATTCCAGTCCCGCTCGAAAGCACTCTATGCCAAAACTAGCCGCCTTTCCTAAAGCTTACATGCAGGCACTCTGCAAAGATGGCTCGATGGAGCTCATTCAATGGTTTGAATTGGCTGCAACCTTGGAGATCGATGGTCTGGAGTTTTATGCTGGTTTCCTTGAAATGTCCGACACAGCCATGTGGCCCCGGTTTCGAAAACAGGTTGAGGAGATGGGAATGTCGATTCCCATGCTGTGTTGCTCCCCCGATTTTACCCATCCAGAGCTCGCTTTTCGAAATCGGGAAATCGAAAAACAAAAACGCTGGATCGACATGACAGCCGCTTTGGGGGGCAGCTACTGCCGTGTTTTGAGCGGACAACGGAGACCGGAATTGACCAGCCAACAAGGAGTGCAGGTGGCGGCAGATTGTATCCAATCGTGCTTGCCCCACGCCGTTCAAAACGGTGTGATTTTGATCCTAGAGAATCACTACAAAGATGACTTTTGGGAGTACCCAGAATTTGCGCAAAAAATGGATGTCTTCTGCTCTTTGGTGGATGCAATTGATCACCCATCCTTTGGCGTCAACTACGACCCGAGCAATGCCTACATTGCAGGTGACGATCCAATCGAATTGCTAAAACGGGTTTCTCATCGAGTGGTGACCATGCACGCAAGCGATCGCTACCTGATCGAAGGGACGCTCGATGACTTGCGTCGCGAAGAAGGTAGAGCAGCAGGCTACGCCAAGCGATTGCGGCACGGTGAGATTGGGCAAGGCTTAAACGATTACGATGCAATCTTTGGCGAATTGAAGCGTGTTGGCTTCGACGGCTGGATCAGTATCGAAGACGGAGTCGACGGCATCGAACAACTGCAACGCAGCGCGAATTTTCTTAAGAAAAAAATCGAACAGTATTGGCCATAAGGCAAGCGGCAGACATAAGACTACCAGGCCAGGCCAACGTGTGGCGCGCCCAAAGCGATTAGCGATGGGCGTGGGAAGTGTGGCAAATGACTCTAGCGATTCACCACGCCCTTCGTACCTCAGAGCGTGCCACCCGTGCCACCCAGTTTATAAGTGGAT
>JAYTVM010000497.1:0-1080 GCA_043743995.1 Pirellula sp.
GCTAGGGAGTCGAGTTCGATCGGTGTGATGAACCAACTACCGAATTCCAGGATGGTCGACGTGCAATTGGATGTGTCGGCTCTGTTTACGCCTGGAGACAGCGCCGTCGTTACAGAATATACCGTTCGTATCGTGAGTCGACACGAGGATGTTCAAGTCGCAGACTACTCTCCTCGAACCGAAATGCAAAGCGATGTTTTCGGTGCGATGCAGATAAGCCAAGAGGGGGATCGAGTTCGAGAAGCAGCCATCCGCGGCGCGGGCGGATACCCAGGGGTGGGCTCAGCACAAGGCTACGCCTACTATCATGATAATGCGCATGAAACGGTTCACTACGCCAAGAAGCCATCCATGGAATTGGTGAGTGCCGCTGGCACATTGGAACGCCGTCGTGGAGTCTACTTCAAAGTGCGTCAATCCTCTCAGACGACGCTGGAAGGTGCTCGCCCATTTCGAATCGTTTTTGAAGTGCCCAATTCATGGCGTGCAGATTTGCTGGACGTAACCATCGAGGCCGCAGGGTTGGAAAACTCGCATTCCAAACGGACTCGCGTTCTTTCTACGCAACAGTTTGTTGTGGCACTTTATCAAGAGTTCGACGAGAACGCCGCCTACGCAGCCACGAGATACGTTCGTCAACAAGAGAACCTAAAGCAATTTGCTAAGACCTACGCCAGGACGATTGAACAGCGAAGCTATCCTACTCCAATCCATAAGCTGGGTGCAAAACTTGACATCTATGAACCCTCTATTCCGCAGCAGTGGATGGAATCGTTGATCTACCAACAAGGGGTATCGTACAACCTTACGAAACTCTCGCATTTGCCCGTCGACGTGCGAGTTGCGATCATGAATTATTTAGATCAAAAGCACTTATTGGAATCGATGTCGGGCACAATCCAGAATGCATCAATGGTATCTCGAGGCGTTTCCCAGAACTTCGTGCGACGCTAGATTCGAGCAAGCAGTTCGGTCTTCTTGACCGCAAATTCGTCTTCCGTCAATGCGCCCGCGTCTCTCAGCTTGGCTAATCGTTCGATCGTGGAAAACACATCGTCATTGGACAACGCAACACCAGAA
>JAYTVM010000498.1:0-12014 GCA_043743995.1 Pirellula sp.
TCGAAAAAAAACGCTACATTAAAGGCGGACACACATCCATGCAGCGAATCCTCGATCGCGCAAAAAAGGCAAAACAAAGATGTTGAAAGCAGTGGGCTGGAAGCCTATGCCACTCGCAAAACCGGCGTCGATCACAGCATGGGCTTCAAACCGTGGGCTAGCGCCCTTCGGCTAATCAGCCGGAACGCGCTAGCGTCCGGTTCTGCCTGACTTATGATCGACGCCGCAAAACCAACCAATCATACCCATGCTCCAAAGCAACTCCGAACTTGCCAATAAGATCAATCAGCTCTGGGATAAATTCTGGAGCGGTGGCATTTCCAATCCTCTCACCGCCATCGAACAGATCACCTATTTGCTGTTCATGAAACGGTTGGACGAGCTAGATCAAAAGAAGCAGGCGGACGCGGAGTTCACAGGCGAGCCCTACACCTCCCGATTCAAAGGCAAATGGATTCCACCGGAATATCGTAAGCAAACCGACTCCAAACAATTCGCGGTCGACAAGCGAACGCTTCGGTGGAGCGAGTTCAAGCGTATGCCAGCCACCGAGATGCTGCCTCACGTTCAAAGTAAGGTGTTCCCGTTTTTGAAGGACATGAATGGTGCGGTCTCCAAGTTCACGCATCACATGAAGAATGCCGTTTTCATCATCCCCAAGGAACAATTGCTCGTCGAAGCGGTCAAAACGATTGACGAAATCTTCGAGATCATGGATCGGGATTCGCAAGAGAAAGGCCAAGCGTTTCAAGACATTCAAGGGGACGTCTATGAAATGCTTCTTTCCGAAATCGCCAGCGCAGGCAAGAACGGACAGTTCCGAACTCCGCGACACATCATCAAACTCATGACCGAATTGGTACAGCCGCAACTTGGGCATCGCATTGTGGACCCCGCCTGCGGCTCAGCCGGATTCTTGCTGGGTTCCTATCAATACATCGTCACCCAATTAGCCATTAAGGCTGGTGCAAAGGACCTCGTGCCAGATGAAGACGGTTTTGTACGCACGTCCGTTGCAGCCGCTCTCACCGAAAAGGCTCAAACGATTCTCACGCAATCACTTTTCGGCTACGACATCGACAGCACCATGGTCCGGTTGGGACTGATGAACCTGATGATGCATGGAATCGATGAGCCGATGATCGATTACAAAGATACTCTCAGCAAAAGCTATACAGAGGAGTCTGAATACGACATCGTCATGGCCAATCCGCCTTTCACCGGCAGCGTCGACAAAGGAGACATTAATAGCGATATCCCGATTGACACGACCAAGTCGGAATTGCTCTTTGTTGCGAACATCTATCGGCTATTGAAGAAAGGGGGAACTGCCTGCGTCATTGTTCCTCAAGGAGTTCTCTTTGGATCGGGCAACGCGTTCAAGAGCCTGCGTCAATTGCTAGTAGATCGCTGCGATCTCAAAGCAGTCATCACCATGCCCAGCGGTGTGTTCAAGCCTTATGCTGGAGTCAGCACCGCCATTCTGTTGTTCACCAAAGTCTACGACTCAAAAGAAAAATAAGCAACCGGGCTTCGGCGATCTCCAAGACATTGTCACCCGATTCAAGAATCGTAAACCGAAAACCGACACCGATCGCAAGCAGAAGTTCTTCTTCGTCCCTCGCAAGGAAATCAAAGGCGAAGATAAAGTTTACGACTTAAGTTTTAGCAAATACAAGGAAGATGTCTTCGAAGAAATCCATTACGAAGCTCCATCGGTGATCCTCGGCAAACTAATCAAAGCCGAGGTCGGTGATACCCGAGAAGAAGACCTAGCCAAAATCCAAAGCGGCATCGTCCGAAAATTGCTCGAACTGCGGAGCATGATAGGATGAATGTTTTAACGTGGGATAGGCTTCCAGCCTGGACATACGGATGGGGCTAACGCAATCTTGCCTGTCGAACTCGATTTGGAAGTAAAGGACCTTTTGGAATGTCAAAACAAACATGGACGAGCCGTTCTGAGTTCCGAACAAACTGCTGCACCGAACCCAAGTCGAAGATTCGTGAGCAAGTGAGTTACGAATTGGATCAAGAGAGTCAATCGCGACAATTCAGCAAAGCAGAGCCCCCGCACCCACCAACTTCCTACTCCCCTCGCCCCGCTTCGGGGAGAGGGGCCGGGGGTAAGGGGTATTCGATCGCAAGGAGAGACAAGCAAGATAGCAAACTATGGAACTCTGAATCATCGACTACCGATCATTTTACCAAATGGTTTTGTGAGGGAACTGAATGAATTCAGAACCGCTCTCAAAAGTTGCCCCTGCAAGATCATCCGACAGGCATATATCGGCAGATTCTGTCGTATGGCATTTGAACCTGGACCAAATAGTTTCGGGCAGTGGAGCAATCGACAATCGAGTGCATGCGCCCTTGAGAGATGCAGGGGCATCGACGTTTCTCTTCGACGAAAGAAACGTTCTGTACTCGAAACTACGTCCCTACCTTAACAAAGTAGTTTGTCCGGATTCGATTGGAGTCGCGACCACAGAGCTGGTCCCACTGCGCCCCGACCCCCAAAAGCTCGATCGCAACTATCTATGCTACTACCTGAGATCACCAGCATTTGTCAGTTGGGTTAGTTCACAAGTAGCTGGCGCGAAAATGCCGCGTGTAAGCATGAGGTCGTTTTGGTCCCATGAAATCCCGCTCCCGCCGCTGGAAGACCAAATCCGGATAGCCCATTTGCTGAGCAAAGTGGAAGGTCTGATAGCCCAGCGGAAACAACACCTGCAACAATTGGATGACCTGCTCAAAAGCGTCTTCCTCAACATGTTCGGCGATCCGGTCGCAAACATCAAAAGTCTTCCAATCTCGGAACTTGGCAAATTCATCACCCATTTAACAAGCGGCGGTCGATCTTGGGCGAAGTTCTATTCGGCAAATGGAAAACGGTTCATCCGTTCGCTCGACGTACAAATGAATTCGATTGGTTCTGATGATGTCGTCTATGTCAATCCTCCAAAAAACCAAGAAACGGAAAGGACCAAGGTTGGCTCGGGAGACGTACTGTTGACAATCACCGGGTCAAAGGTCGGTCGCGTTTGCTTCGTTCCCGACGATTTCGAAGAATCCTATGTGAGCCAGCACGTTGCCATTGTTCGTACTGAGAACATCAACCCAATATTTCTGTCCTACTACCTTTCCATGTCAGAGTGCGGGCAACGCACAATCAAGAAAAAGCAATATGGCCAGGCCAAGCCAGGGATCAATCTTGAGCAGATCAGAATGATTCCAATTCTAGAGCCGAAGTTAACTCAACAGAATCATTTTGCTCTGGTTGTAAAAGAAGTCGATGCGTTGAAAGGTGTATACCTGCAAAGCCTAGTCTCTATTCAAAAACTCTACAACAACTTAAGTCAGCAGGCGTTCAGCGGCGACATGGACTTGTCGCGTGTGATGATACCTAACGACGAATAGGAAATTCATCCCATTGCGTATACTACCGAACCAACGTCAAGCGAGAATGCACTCGGCGAATCATAGCCGAGGCATCGCTCCTACGCTCCTAGACCTTGAATAGACGGAGAACAATATGGCGTGGACAAGGGCTCTGCATCTTAAACAGTGGGCCGATACAGAGGCCGCAAATGGTTTGCTTCCACTGTTGGTTAGACGTCTCATCCGAGGAATTGTCCCTCGCGATGCTACCGTCAATTTCCCTGCGAATGAGCAGAATCACCGACCTGGATTTGATGGCATCGTCGAAACCAGCGTAACATGTCAGTACATTCCAGATGTCCATACCGTTTGGGAAATGGGTGTTGACCGTGTTCCAAAAAACAAAGCCGATAGTGACTTTAAAAACCGTTGCGAAACAACGTCCGAAACCATTCAACGTAACAACACCTTTGTATTCGTGACCCCGCGTGAATGGCAAAACAAAGATGAATGGGCGAGTACGAAAAAGACGAATAGTGAGTGGAAGGGTGTAGTTGCATTCGACTGCAATGATCTTGAGCATTGGCTTGAGTGCATTGCTGTTCTAAAGAAATTGGTCAATGATGAATGCACCGAGGGGTGGAGGCTTGTGCTAAGTCTTCTATCACCTTTGCACATGTCGACTCCAACGCACTTGCCGCGATGGCAAAACTGGGCAGACGGCGCGAAATCGCTTGGTTCTCAGCGGAATGACTCCCAATACAAAAGCGAGATAACGACGTTACTCATGGATGCTGCAGGCAATTCCGTGACTCGTTGGGCGTCGCTAGTTGAATCGTTAATGGTTTGGGATCGGGCACGCGCGAAAGAGGGACTCAATCGACTTGATGCGTTGACAAGTGCATCAGAAAATATTATCGATTTTTCAGTTCTTTGGCGAGCACTGGATTTGATTGTGCGTAGCCAACCAATCAGTAGCTCGGCAATGGAAGCCAAGCCAAGCCTAGGTGAAATGTGGAATCAGCTTGTGACTATCCGTGATTGCATTGTGCCGTCCGACAACATCACACGTTCTCAATGGCTATTCGAACACGACGTTACGATCCCTGGCATCGACCAGTCGGAAAACTTCGATGAGTACCAAACGCAGTTGCAAATCCGTAGAACGAATGCCATACAGTTGATTAGCAAGGAATCGTCATGGACTGGAGTACGTCAACTCGCTTCACTCGCACAGGACGCGCATACCATTGGCTGGACTTTGGCACATGAGAAGCTCCTAAAGATGAGTAAGTCCCTTTTGCTGGAACTCGCAAGTTCGCCCAACAATCCGGATCGATCTCTGGCGGTGTCGTTCGTTTCCTGTTCGTTTCAACGCGACGGTGCTAAGTTCTTGGAAAACACATTTCCGGAAACTGCATCGCCAGAGATACAAGCGAACATTCTTAGTGCATTGCCTTCGGCGATGGGGACTTGGCTGTGGATCGACGAACATTCACCTCAGATGTTTAACGGATTTCGCAAATCACTCTGCAATGGACGCGGAATAACTAGCCGTTGCCCAACTGACGGAGGGAAACTTGAACATGACGAAGCGGGTCGCTATCGAGATTCTGCGAATATCCACCAAAGCTCTTTTCCGTTGGTTGCCAATTGCCTTCGCGATCTTGCCAGTTTTTACGAAGAAGATGCGAAAAATGAGGACGCGCAGGCTGAACGCGCGAAATTGGGACGGTAGATAGTCAGCCGCTTTTTCCTTTAACGCCAAGGACGGTCGATCATAACGGACTTTGAGCTAACAGCTTCTGTACAATCAATGGAGAAACTGACCTTTTAAGATCCACATTGGAATCGCACCAGATGGCGCCGCGACATGAACGCGAAATCGAGATACGTTGCCCTTTGCACGGGTTTGTAAAAATCCGTGATTGGGAGCGGGATATTGTCAATCACCCTGCGTATCAGCGCATGCGACGGATTCGGAAACTCGCTTGGACCGATCAAGTCTACCCTGGGGCAATGCATACTCGATTCGAACACTCGCTGGGTGTTGTTCACGTGGCTACTAAAATGTTCGATGCGCTGATTGAGAACTCGAGGGAGTTTCTACGTAGCGACATGAATTTCACCGATGACGCTTTAAGACGAGACCGAATGCTTGTGCGATTGGCTGCCTTGCTGCACGATGTCTCTCAAACGGACAACGCGTAATTGATCGCAATCCTTGACGCCGAAATCAAGGTGTAGGACCAATGGTGTTCGTGAGATACACTGACGAATCGGACATGTACCTCCCCAAACCTGTTTGCGACAGCAATGTTCATAGACTTACCGCAATTGATCGAGCTAACCTGTTGCAGCAGCGGCGCAACGGAGCAAGCTACGGTTGAACCGTTGGATCGAGAAATGGCGAAAGTTAAGATCGACGGCAATTGGTGGCGTCCGTTGACCGACACTTAGTAGAGCGAGGATTAATCGATGGTTAAAAATTCTAAGTCTGTTTTTGGCGACGATACTCCGGTTACTGGGGGTATCGACCTTCCGTCCGGACTTATCAGGCAGTTGCCCGCTGATGTCGATGCGCCATTGGATGATCTAGGACAGCAGGCTTATTGGCTTCTCAAACTGAATGCAGATAAGATCGCTCTTAAGTTTCGCCAGTCGGATTTGTCGGCAATGGATGACGCCACTAAGAAACAACTCATTGCTGACATCCGAGATTCTCTCGGTGTGAAACCGTTTTCGAAGGCTGTGATTTGATCACTAGGGTTAGAGCGATACAAATTGCATCTGATAACTTTCCCAAAGGGCCAGAGGCACTCGCAGAGCACTTGTCCGTTGAGGTGAGAGTGTCTCCTCTCAATGGCGTTGAGGGTTGGTGCATTCGCGGACCGACAACCATCGTCCGACTGAATCAAAATTCATCCGAAGTTCGACGTCGCTTCACATTGGCTCATGAATTGGCGCATCTTGTTTTAGGTACAGACCCGGACATCGCATTGGAACCCTTTCGTTCAGATCAAACGGAGGAAAGGGAGGCCGATCGCCTTTTCGTCGATGATTACAACTTTCGACAAAGTGTGGCTGCGAGCCTAGGAGTGACTAAGAATAAATGCGAAGGTCAAACGCTCGACCAAGCATTCGACTACTTTATGCAGACTTGTCCAGACAAAAAATACACTGGCGACCGTTCAAGCCACCTGAAGAGCGTTAGCGGCCAACGCTATGTACGCTTGTATCTCTCGAAGTGGTTTCCGTAGTCAAGGTTTGAAAATACCCGAGAGGCCAAAGCAGGCAAGGCATGGTATAAAATCACGCAGGACCAAGATATTCCGATTGTGAGCGAGAATCCAGGAGCAACTGTACTCCCTTTGTCCGAACATTCCGCCGCAGTCAAAGGGCTCCTCCAAACATCGAAACGGATGTTATACTGCTCAGCCGAACAAAAAGAAGCTGCGAAGAACATTGTCCAAGCAACGGAGGCATAAGGATGACTCAACTATCAAAAGACACACTGCGACGAGCAGTCCTAATGGCTCTTGTAGAGCGAGCTCCCAAGCCGCCTGGCCGTACCGCCTTGATGACGTTCGTATACTTGTTGCAAGCCGTTCGCGGTGTTCCACTTGGATACCGTTTCCGTTTATACAACCACGGCCCCTACGATGAACAAGTGTTGTCCGACACTAGCGAAGGGGCAACTATCGGACTATTGAAATCGCAATTGGTGACCTACCCGCATGGCTATGGGTACGAATTTTCGAAAGGGAACGCTAAACAGCCTGACATTGAGTTCGCAGACGATTTCGCCAAGTACTCCGATGACATCGATTGGATCATTGAGCATTTCGGTGTCGATTCCGCTTCTCGACTTGAATTGGTCTCTACGCTCGTGTTTGCGCTTTGCGACAAACACAAGAAGCTCGATAGAGACGACCTCATTGACAAAGTGCATGAAATCAAACCGCATTATTCCAAAGAGGTTATCGGAGAAACTGCAAACCAGATCCAAGAGATTCTCGAATGTGTTCCGTGCAGTGGTTGATGTACGGTCCATGTAGCAGCGTATCTCTGCGAGCGAATTTGTGCAGACGAGCCGAAGATTGGCGGTACGGAAGTGCTTGGCCGGCTGCCCCTGCGTCGTTCAAGTTGGTGGAGAAGGAGGATCAGGAAAGCGTCTCGCTTGAGACAGCCGAGATTTTTCAAGCCGAGGGGTTCCGTTGGCAGAACTCAAACCCTTAGTGGATCAATACAGATTATTTTTATAAGCGTTGTCGAGTGCAATCTGCATCTTCGCAACATCAAATTCTGGCATTTGTACTTGGTCGGTAAACATCTCGGCGGCACAGGGCAAATTCTGCAAACTCGGCCATCCACTAGGTTTCCAAAGACTCGATCTCAAAAGCGCCTTGGCACACTGCAAGAAACACTCCTCCACTTCGACGGCAACCGCGACCTCTGGCCGTTTGCCCTGTGCGGTCAAGGGAGTTAGCCACGTCTCATCCCGAACAATCACTGCACGGCCGTTGACTCGCAGTGTCTCTCCAACACCTGGAATCAAGAACAACAATCCGATGCTTCCGGTCTCGAGGATGTTTCTAAAGCTATCGACTCGATTATTACCTCGACGGTCAGGAATCAGCAGTGTATGGTCATCGACGACATGAACAAAACCTGGTGCATCGCCGCGAGGCGAAGCGTCGCATCGTCCATTGGCTGAATGCGTGCTGACCACCAGGAATGGCGAATGAGCAATAAATCGCCGCATGTGGCCGTCCAGCGCTGTCAGCTCTTTTTTTAGAGACATTGACGACGGTGTGCCGATAATGGTCACGAGTTCTTCGGCCGAGCTGACCTGATCAACAAATCGATCAAATGACATGTGTTTCCCCCTATTTTGACTGTCCTAAATTCCCCCGCCGCAAAAGTCGGCTGGCTGGGGGTGGGTAGGATGGGACCATTTGTCCCGTCCAAACAAAGGATCGGGACATTGGTCCCAATCTACTTTCGGTAGTTTCCAATCTGCCACTCGCCTAAAAGCATTCGATCTCCCTGAATCGGTTTCTTAGCATTCCGATGTTTATTGCAATTCTCCAAAAGTTTGGCTCGACGAGCCATCTTTTTGAGGCACAACGAGTTCACGACCGCCTAGCAAATCGAGTTGATTCCATTTTGCAAGAATATCTCCCCAATTCAGGATATGAACCGATGGTTCCCCGTTGATATGAACAAGAATTAAGTTGCTGGAACCGATCGCTGCGATCTCGTTTACCGAATCGCTAAATGGGCCAAGTCTACAAAGCAAATCCAGTTTCTTATCATTCCAATGCCAAATGGATATCTCACCAAAATTGTCTCCTGTCAGAACGAGATTGTTACCAATGGTGGACAGGGCCGTTATTCGAGACAAGTGGGCTTGCGTTCGAGCGACTTCTTCGCCACTCGACGTATCAAAGATCACAAGCCCTCCAACGCCAGTGCCTGCGATGCCTTGTGCCTCAGATGCGAACAAGGCCAGTTTGTCTGGAATGTCTGTTACCTTTGGCCCGGGCCTCGCTTCGAAGTTGGACTTGAGATCCCATAAGTTAATGGTGTCATTTGTTGAAGCAAGAATGAAGCGTTTGCCGATACGCAAATCGCAGAAATGGCTATAGCCTTTCAGGATCTGCGAGGATTGATTCTTCGATCGAAAGATCTGCTTTTTAGATTGTCGCTCCAACCCAACAATTGCCCAAGCATCTAATTTTGCGAATGAAGAACTGTCAATGTTGATCGAATCGAACCACACTTGTTGATCATCGTCAGAATAGACAATCGACTTGCTATTCATTGCCGTTGGAAACAGCTCACGCACTGACTGCGAAGCCAAGTCCATTTCACAAAGAGTGGATGAATCACGTTTGATAAACGCGATGCTGGTACCGTCGTGGCTAGCAGTGACTTTGGATAGATCAATTGGGGGCAAAGACACTTCGCCAAGTAGCTGGATCGGCGAGAGCTGCCACTTTCTAATTCGGTTTGGTTTCTCCGAATCGTTCGATGTGAAGCTGGTAATGATCTGGTTAGCTGTAGAAGCTACACAGGCTTTTGCAATCGCACTCTCGTGCAATGGAAGAGATTGCCAAGCTGCGTCTTGCCGAATTCCGTACCAGTCCACATGCTCATTGTCGGCAACCACGATTCTCGGTTGTCTTGGGTCCACCACAGCCGAGAAAACTTGCTCACCGTTGATTGACGCGATTTTTCGCCCAGCTACAACGTCCCATACATCGCACGATTTTAGGTAATTCACGATCGCATATTGTCCGAAGCAGCCAATTTCGATGGCATCTGCGCTTTGGTCATTCCGTCGCGAACCAATGAGCTTTCTTTGAAGCCGGCCGTGAATGCTGTACTGCTCCAGGCCGCTTTCGCCGACAGATAGAAAGCCAATGTCTTGAACAGGCGCCTTGGCGCCTGTCGAAGAAATATGTGGAATAGCATGTTTCGTCGAGTCATTAGGATCAATTGCGTACGTCTCCACTTTATCCGAGAAAGAGTAAACCGTTTTTTCAGCGGAATACAGCAGGTGAACTGGACCGGTAATCTCCGTTCTCAAGAGTCTTTGATTTTGAAGACTCCACCACTTCAGTTTAGTGTCATTGGAGCCAGTTATGAGAATTGTTCCGTCGGGGGAAATACAAATGCAATTGATTGCCGACTCGTGCGCAGACCATCTCGCAACACGTGTGAAGCGTTCGAGTTCATACTGATGCATTTCTCCTGCCCGAGTCCCAATCAATAGCTGTTGGTTATCTGGTGAGAAGGCGAGGGATGTAATGCCATCGGTTTCCATCTTGGAAAGCACATTGGCAAATGACTGTTGGAAGGAAATCGTTTTAACAGGTTCGAAAGTATCCGCCCTTACGAGTCTGACTTGAAGAGACAAGGCTGTCGCAGTTCGCTGTCCCATTGCGAGGAGTTTGCCGTCGCCGCTCCAAGCAAAAACTCGAACTTTGAGTCCATTTGCAATAGTACCCATTTTTCGAATGTCGGGTGTAGTGGCCAGTCGAGCGGTCTCCTCTCGCAATACGCGGTAGCCTTCCTCCGTTGAAGCCAAAGCGGAAATCTGTTGCAACTCCTTTTCATTTACCCAAGACCAACCAGGTAAACATTTCGTCGATCGTTCTCGAATCGCATTAACCTTGGCAAAAAACTCTTGCTCGCGGGCATTTCTCCTTTCGGAAAAAACCTCCAGTTCTTTATACTGAGTCGTCTGTCTCTCTCCTTCAAGACGAGCCGCAAACCAAATGCTTGCCGATAACAATGCGGTTGAAGCGAGTAGAAGAACCACTCCGCTCGTGACTATGGTCTGGTGTTTGCGGACGAATCGAGAAGCACACTCGGCCATTGGTTCACGGTGGGCCAATACCGGTTCGTCAGCCAACCAACGCTCAACGTCAACGGCTAATTCTCTGCACGTGTTATACCTCTGACTTTCATCAAACGACATTGCCTTCATACAAATCGCCGACAAGGCTGCCGGTACGCTCGACCAATGCTGGGACACGCTATCCAACTCACCTCGCCTCGATTTCTCGAGAATATCGTTTGCGTTCGCCCCTGACACGGGTGCCTTTCCGGTAAGAATGGCGTACAGCGTTGCACCCAAGCCGTAAATGTCCGTTGCAGGCCCCAACTGGGCAATTCGCCCCATTGCTTGCTCAGGACTTATGAAACCAGGAGTTCCCACGGCAGAACCGTCTAACGTTCCGGACGAACTACTACCTCGTACTTTAATCGGAGCGGAATCCGAAGCACGGTTGCTCTTAAGAGACTCAGAAGCATTTTCAGATTCGATGGTTTTGGCTAGCCCCCAGTCGACGACGAGGGTCTCACCATACGGCCCAAGCAGAATATTGTCAGGCTTAATATCGCGATGTAAAACGCCTCGGCTGTGCGCATAATCGATTGCCTGACAGATAGTGACGAATTTCGCGAGCAAGCTGCGAAAACGAACCGCACGTTGCCCAGAAATCCTCTCATGCGTTGTCCTGTTTTTGTGGAAGGAACGAATGGCTGAACTAAGGTTTTCACCTTCGACAAACCGCATCGCATAGTAGGGACGCCCGTCACTGTATGCGCCAAGTCCGTAGACTGGCACGATCCCGGGGTGTTCCAGTTGGCCCGTTATTTCCGCTTCTTTTACAAATCGCGTTCGGCTGTCTAAATCATTTGCCCTCTCCGTGCGTATCTCCTTGAGCGCGACCTGCCGATTCAACTCCCGATCAAAAGCAATCGAAACGATTCCCAACCCTCCCGCTGCGTGATGGCGCAATACTTCGAATCGCGCTCTGGGATTTGCCGAATTCGAAACTGCTGGCAACGTTGCGTAGACATCGGTACCTGGGTCACCGTTGTCCTCGGTTTTTCTTACGGCAACCAAAGTTGCAAACAGATCGGGATCAGGCATCTGCTCCAATTCTGTGCCGAGGTCTGCTTGGTCACCCATTGCAGCCAAGCCGCGTTCAGAATCATTACCATGTTGTCGCAAGTGCTCACTTACTAAGGCCGCAAGCACATCACGCGTCGGCTCAGACAGGAATTTGCGGTCGACGAGCAAGTCCTGAATCAAGACGGACTTATCTAGTATCCAG
>JAYTVM010000499.1:0-12005 GCA_043743995.1 Pirellula sp.
AGGTACGAAGGGCGTGGTGAATCGCTAGCTAGAGTCATTTGCCACACTTCCCACGCCCATCGCTAATCGCTTTGGGCGTGCCACACGGTGGCCTGGCCTAGTCGTCTTCTGTCTCCTGCTCGCCTTAGCACCATTCCACAAGCCAACATCACCAAAATCGAAGGAATAAAAACAGCCGACGGTGCACAATACCTATCGATCGGTGGTTCGACCAAAATAACCAACCCCAACTTGCACATGGCGTACCCAAGCGCTGTCCAAACGATCATCTGAAACTCCCGCTCGCATTCCAACGCTACGCATCCCCTGCTCGAACCTCCATTTCGCCAGCCCATGGCAAACGCCACCAACAGCATCGGAATCGCAATTGCCACGATCGGATTGCGCAAAGTCAATTCGATCGAAGCCCGAATCGCGCGCTTTACCGCCATCCATAGCCAAGTCGTATACGATCGCGGATGCCCCAACAGTATCTGACCCGATAGGTTCGCCATTTGACGATTCATGACCCGCGAATCCGATTCGTAAAGTTCCGAAGCGGCAGGGACTGCAATCTCCCATACCATCGCGTTGAAGTGCGACTCCATGTTGTCATAGCTAGCATCCTCCGGCCAATCACTTTGCCGGTCACGACGTTTCAAAACCTCGTCGGCAAGTGGTTGAACGTCGGAAGTTAACTGGTTCGTCCAGTCTGGTTTCAAAAGCTGACCTGCGATTCCGATAATGTTGTAGCCGCCGAACGAAACCAATCCAAAGTGCCCAACCACAAACCACCGCAATGTGCACCATCCCAAAAACGGCACGAGACTGGCGACACACAACCGCAAAAAAACCTTCCTCGCATCCCTGTTTTCCGAATGCAACCACCAACGTGCAATCAAGCCACCGATCGGCACAAAAGCCAAAAGGAACAGATAAGAAGGCTTCGTCTGGTAGGCGAGAAACACAAAAACAGACAAACCGATGCAGGCCCAGAAACTTCTACCGGTGTGCACGACGACTAACCAAAGCGAAACGGCCAAGATCGAAAAAGATTGAGCCAAGAGATCCGGCGTCAAAACGCTGCTATATTCCAACACCATAGGGCTAACAAGAATCGGCGATGCAGCCGCCAGAGCCAACCAAGGATTCCAATCACATCGCAGAAGTGCCGCCAGGAACACACCGACCGCGAATACGGACGACACGTATTGAAACCAAGGTACCAATCGCTCCGATCCATCCGCGACTAGGAACAATCGCAGCAAGCATGGATACACAAAGGTTCGCTTGTCATTGAGCGCTTCGCTGGCACTGTCTAAGGAATAATCGCGATAACTCGACGTGTCGAATTGAGGAGTTGGTTCCAATTTGCCAAACCAAGTCAATAAGCCAGCAATCGCGATGACTTGTATTAAAAATACACACCAAACTCGGAATTGCGAATCCTGCATATCTTGGGCAAGTCAATACAATAGTGAAAGGGATTGAAAAGCACACTGCCCTTCCGCGAGCGGAACGGCCAAGTTCATCTTGTGGGATCGTAACGATCCTTTTAGGCGAGGGGCAGTTTGAAATCTACCGATAAATTGGATTGGCACGGGTGGCACGCTCTGAGGTACGAAGGGCGTGGTGAATCGCTAGCTAGAGTCATTTGCCACACTTCCCACGCCCATTTCTAATCGCATTGGGCGTGCTACACGGTGGCTTGGCCTGATAGTCGAACAAACCGAATCATCTTAAGTTGCGGAATAATCCTTAACCTACATTTTGAAGGTGGAAAATGCTATATTGAAGTTTTTTATTCGACGTTTTTCTGGTTTCTAACGTGCCTTTGTGTCGCACGGCTCAAGCGTCTCCAGCCGGAACCAGTCGAGACGAACTGGCGTTTTGGCTGAAATCAAGATGCGTCCTTTCTTAAAACGCAGAGAGCGCAAAGCACGCAGAGAGGCTGTGATTTTATAGTACCAATCACGCTCCGCGTGATTTTCGCATTTCAAAAACCTTTGGTTTCTGAGGCAACATCACGCGGAGCGTGATGGGTACTTTTCTTCAGATTCGCAAAAAATCACAGCCTCAGAGAAACGATAGCCTCCGCGATCTCAGCGTTTTCTGCGTTTTAAATAATATTTTGTGCCAGCCCCCTTCGTACCGCAAAGCGTATGGTCTGTGACCAATTACAGATATCGTTCAATCAATGGGGCTGCGATGCGCAGACGCCGAAAACGTTTCAAATCACTGTTCGATACGTTGCTTTCTCTTGATTCGTAGCGGAACAAGTCGCCGAGATGAAGTTCCGTCGCTTGAGAACGATGTGTTGCAATGGACGTCGAAACTTGTTTGGCGAACTGGCAGTCCGTTACCAAAAGTGCTACTTCTGAATTTCGGCTCTCGGCCAACCGGTCAAAGTTATAGCTTCCAACCATAGCGATTCGTCCGTCAATCACCATCGACTTCGCGTGCAGCATGTTTCGCCCTTGCAACTCATAGATTCGTATTCCCGCTCTCAACATCCAGCGTCGTTCGTTTGCAAATCCGGCATGGACGGAGGGATGGTCCGTCGACTCGAGCGAGTTTGTCAAAATGCGAATTTTGACCCCTCGGCGGGCGGCGTCCTGCAGGATGGATTTCAAGTCTTTCGATATCGCGAAATAGGGCGTTTCAATTTCAATGGAGTGGCTTGCACTCTTCAGCAACCGCATAATTTGGGGTGCGATGGCTCCGTCGGTCCGTTTGGACATTCCGACGCAATCGTGCATAAAATGAAGTTTGGATTCGTCGATCTCCAATGGTTCGTAAGGAATCGTAGTACTGCATAAATCTTGAGCAGGAAACGGTCCCACAGCCAGTGTCTCAAACCATAGAGCGATTTGCTCTAGGGCCTGCGATCTCGGCATTGTGTTCCATTCTGGGTGCTTTTGCAAAGCCGCCACTTTCGGTGCTTCCGCGCGACAAAGTTCAGGTTGGGCACTCTTGGATTCGTTCCATCTCTGCTCAAAATAGTCTGCGGCATTGCAAGCCGATTGGCCGTCCACATAAACGTCGCAATCGATGCATTTCCGATCCCCGATCCCAAAGTAATTTTGTCGCAGGTTTCGTCCGCCCGTAATCAATTGATTGCGATCTACGATCAGCAACTTGTCATGCAGCCGAGAGCGGCCCAGTTCCACTTGGTATCGAACGTTGACTGGCCGCTCCCGAACGGGAATGCCCTGTTCGATGAGGTATTGCATGAGTGGCTTAGGCATGAGATTGTCGCCAATATGTCCGTCCGTCAAAATCCGGACGACGACGCCACGTTGGGCGGCTTTCAATAGCGCAAGGAGAATGCGTCCGGATGTGCTGTCGTCGGCTATCTCATAGGAACTGACATCGACATTGTTTTGGGCTGAATCGATCAGTTCGAGCCGCATGGAATACGCTTCCGTTTCGCTATGCAGCAGTTTCACAGTACTCGCGTGCGCAACGGCACCGATCGACGCAAAGCATGACGCAATGATCAAAGAAACGACACGACATTTTCGGCTACCGAACATTGGATATCCCTAAAACACATTCCGTTAAAGTCATTCCTGTCCTTCCTAGACAGGAACATACAGAATCGCTCTCCGCAAATATGAATCGGTCAAGGTACCAGGCGCGTCCCCGGCGTCAATTTCTCAAGCGAAAATCAGTAGGATACCACACCTGTCCCGATTGTACGAATTGAAACGAGGGACGGCAGCCAGCCCGCAATCGTTCGCCAGCCTGCAATCGGTCGCAAGCCTGAATGTTAAGCTTCAATAACAATCGCCGTGGCATTGTCTTTGCCCGACTCGGCGACCGCCGTGAGGACTAAGCGTTGTGCAGGAGTGAGATCGGACATGGAAGATTCAGGTTCAAGAACCAAGTCGCTCACTGCCCGATCCCACAACCCATCGGTAATGCCGTCCGTGCAGAGAACTATCTTTTCATTTTGTTTTAGTTCGAACGTGCCGCATTGAGGTTCGGCAAATTGATTACCAGCCCCCAAGGCTTTGGAAAGGACATTTTTGCGGGGATGGAAACGAGCTTCGCGCTCGTTGAGTTTGCCTGTTCGTCGAAGCCAGCCTACATAAGTGTGATCTTCCGATAACTGCGACATGCAAAGCCTCGATTGTCCCATGACCGTTGGATCGGGACTGGATCGAAAATGATAGAGTCGCGTATCGCCGATATGCGCGTACATCACGGTGCTGCGATGTAGCCACGCCAACGTCAGGGTTGCTCCCATGTTGGTACACATAGAATCCCATTGTCCCAGCGTGACGAGCTCCTCGTGGATCGCCGCAAAAAGCCCCTTGAGAATGTGAGGAGCGGATTCTTCGATTCGCTGTTCGGTCATAAGATAAGCTCTTGGCAATATCTTGGTAATGTTGTCGATGGCAATCTTACCAGCAAGCTCGCCGGATCGTTCGCCACCCATCCCGTCCGCGACGGCAAAGAGCATGTCTGCGTCTCGCGTGTTCGATTGCCCGTCTTTGCCAAGGTAGCGGACTCCGCGTTGATCGATGAGCATGGCAAGGAAACGGTCCTCGTTATTGGATCGGAACGAGCCTGAGTGGGTCATCGCCGACCAGCGGACTGCGATGGGTTGATTGTTTTGTTGCGAACTCTGCGAGGCTAATTCGGTTGGGTTCGAAGGTTCACCTGGAGCCTCGTCGAGGATGGTGGAGAATTCGAAGTCGATGACGCAGAATCTGCCGTCCGAAGCCCTATACGTTATGTTCCTCAAAAACGCATCGTCGTGCCTGACACCGTACTCCTCCAACTCGGCAAAGATCGACTTGATTTTGTCATCGCTGAGCCGCTCGACGCGCGCACCACAATTGCTGGTCACCATCTCCAAGGTTTTGCCTTCCGACGAGAGCAATCGAGGCACGAAGCCGCATTTTCGATTCTCTAGGTGGATCAGAACGCGGCATTCATTGTCGAATCGCTCTTGAGCATTTGGGCCCTGAAAGAATTTGTGCACACGCCCATCGTATCCGATACGTACAATGGCTCGTTGAGTGTTTTTGGCTTCGATCATTGGCTACTGGAATGCGTGTGGGTGGTTCGCGTGCATCCACAGCCCAAGGCCAGGATTGCGGATGAAGTAGAATGGTTCATCGCTTCGACTCGTATTCCAGCCATCTTGGATTTCGTCGATGGAGTATTCGATGGTGGCTGCCTCGTGGGAGCCGTAGCCATAGCCTACCGATTCGATTTCTTGTTTGGATAGTTTGCCGGGGCAGTACTGCACTTGAAATCGGTTTTCGGTGGAAGCGTGCATCAAGTGGGCAGCGGCTGACAAGTTGCTTCTCAAATCGGCGTTCTTAGCAACCAATGCAACGACTTCGGGCGTGGTGCGATAGCCATAACGACGGATCAAGCCGTCGACGTCGTCATGTTCGCCAAACCGGTCTACGCCAGGGGCAATAATGACCAGCGTTCCGCCATCGGCAATGGCCATTCGCGTGCGGTAGATAGCTTTGTTGGCGACCCAAGTCTTTTTGTATTTGTTGGGATCCATCCAAACAACGATCTTCTTCGGAGCCTCCGGAATTCGGAAGCAGTTGACCTGTGCGGAAAGTTCACAAGCTCGATAAAAGACGGAATGGTCATCCCCTACATAGAGCCCGCGAACGACCGGTCCTTGGTCCGGTGTGGACTCGACCACGGTCAGGACATACACGACAGGTCGGTCGGTCAAAAACAAATCGGCAGCCCGATTTAAGATTTTTCGCAGCGGGGTTTCGCATCGACCCATTACGCGTTCCATCCCGTAGAGAGCGCTCAGGTAATGACTGTCGTCGATCCCTGCGCTTCCACCTGTTCCGACGAAGATGTTTTTGGTGTAGTTGGCCATGCCGATGACTTCGTGCGGAACTACCTGACCAATCGAAAGAATTAAATCGTGGTCTCCTTGCGAGATCATTTGATTGACCTGAGCCGGCCAGGGGCGATGGTAATGTCCTTCGGTAACCTCATGAACAAATTCGGAATCGACATATCCGAGGGTATCGACTTCGGTCCTGAAGCGGTGGACTCGAATGAGGTCGCGGGGAAAGTCACCGTACATCTTGGTGAGCTCAGCTTCATTCATTGCGGTATGTGTACCGAGGGCGGGCATGACATCGGTTAGCTTGTCACCAAGCAGTTTCAGCACCGCATGCATGATTGGCCCCGATTGCGAGTCCATGCGGGTATGGTCGGGCGGGACCGCTAGCACTTTTCGGACCGCTGGCCGCTGGGAAAGCGTCGTTTCGATCGCTTCGAGATAGTCCTGCATGCCCAGGACCAAAGCTTTCCCGCCGCGTGAAAAATAGATCGTCATAGAAGATTCCGTGCCCGATTTTATGGATATCGTTACCGGGAGGAATTTTAACGTCCTGCAGTGGAGTTACCAGCGTTGGAGTTACCAGCGCAGCAAGAAATTTCATTTCACCATTTCCCCTGCCAAAAAATCGTTTGCAGTTCTTGGAACATCTGGTTCTTTGCTCGAAAACCAGCCTGAGAACCAACTCGACTTGGACTTCTGAGAATTGGAGTTGCTAGTGTAAGTGCTAGGTTTTGGATCTGGATAGGGATCAAGCAATTCCGTGGTCTTGTTCCACCAACGCTTGGAAGTATTGCTGACTTTTTTCCAGGAGGAAGCGTTTGAGCGAGGGTAGGAACTGACCCGCTGGTTGTTGCTAGACCAAGGCATTCGAGGCATTTTCATGGTCGGCAGCCAGGATGATTTCGCACTCGAGGTTCGGCTAGAATAAAGGGGGCTTGAGTCCCGGGCGGGGCTGGATTTGGAGAACGGTCCCCATGTCCAACCGTCGGCAAGACCTGTGGAAGATGCCGTTGCTGTGATGAGAAAAACCACCACACCGAGGATCCAAGCCGATTGGTTTTGCATTTTATTAACCTTCTTTTTGTGTCGAATTTCGAATAACTTTCCATTCCATACTGGGTTCTTGGTTTGCTTGTCCAGATGTCTTTTGCGAAAATGAGGGTAAGGGATTCTGGAAATGAAGCAAGAACGGTCTTGCAGAGTCCGCACTTGGTCTTATAATCTGCCTCCCGCTAACGAAGACCGGAGTACGCTCAGGTGATCTAGCAGTCACTTGCCCTAAAGCGACTGAATTCCAGCGGAAAACAAAATACGCAACGGGCATAGTTGAACAGGTTTTATTGCGGGTGTAGCTCAGGGGTAGAGCACAACGTTGCCAACGTTGTTGTCGTGGGTTCGAATCCCATCACCCGCTTTTTTGTTCAATTATGCTTTTTTTACCCTTCTTAGGACGTTTGATCCGACATGTCGACCGTGGAAACCAAGGCGCCCGATTCTAAGTTGGAATTGGTAGTGAAAATTGAACAGCCGAGCACTTGCCAGCGGCACGTGGTGGTTACCATTCCACGGGCTGAGATGGATCGCTATTTCCTCAACGCTTACAATGAAATTGCACCAAAAGCAGATCTCCCCGGCTTTCGGGCAGGTAAGATTCCACGCAAGCTTTTGGAAAATAGGTTCAAAAAAACGGTTTCGGACCAAGTAAAAAGTAGCTTGGTCATGGACAGCCTGCAACAAATTACCGAGGGTGGCGAGTTTTCCGCCATTTCCGAACCCGATATGGATTTCGGAGCGGTTAAGTTGCCGGACACTGGGGATTTTACCTTTGAATTCAATATCGAAGTGCGGCCTGCTTTCGATACGCCAGAATGGAAAGGTCTCGATCTGGAAAAGACCGTATACGAACTGACCGACGCCGAAGTCGATCATCAACTGGCCCGAACCCTCGAGCGCGTCACTCCTGGCGAAGCGTATGATGGAGAAGCAGCCCTCGGAGACCGCTTGGTCATCAACGCTTTGTTCAGCTCAAACGGTCGCCAAATCAGTGCTATCGAAGAAGAACTGATTACTCTCCGCAAACGCTTGAGCCTAGCGGACTGCATCGTCGAGAATTTCGCTGAACTCATGGTTGGGGCCAAAGAAGGCGATAAACTCAACACAACCGTCAAGGTGCTAGACACTTCGTTGAATGAGTCCTTCAAGGGTGTTGAAGTCGATGTCGAGTTCGAAATCGTCGAAATCCGTCGGGTCAACGTCGAAGGACTGAACTCGACGGTACTCGAGTCGGTCGGGTTCGATTCCGCGGAAGAACTGCGTGCTTTCGTCCGGTCCGAATTGGAACGACAAGCCGAGTATTATCAGAATCAGTTGCTTCGAGAGCAAATCACTAAGAAACTGACGGCTGGAGCCAACTGGGATCTGCCACCAGCCTTGGTACGCAAGCAAGCAGAAAGAGAACTGCAACGACGCGTTCTGGATTTGCGTCGCAATGGATTCACCGATGACCAAATCCGGTCGGTGATCAATAACATTCGACGGAACAGCGAACAATCTACACAAGGTGCACTGCGAGAGCATTTCGTCCTAGAAAAAATCGCTGAAGACAATTCGATCGAGCCAAGCGAAAAGGAATACGATGACGAAATTCAACTCATCGCGGACCAAAGCGATCTTTCCGTCCGCCAAGTTCGTGCCAAGTTGGAACGCACCGGCCAAATGGACGCGCTGCGAAATCAGATTCTGGAACGCATCGTCATCAAGCAGATCGTCGACGCAGGCAATATAAAGGAAATTAAGGGGGACTCGATCCTCAAGGCTGATCCAGACGAAGCGGCCGTCGAGTTCTTGGTTGCTCCAGTATCCCAAGTGTTGCCTGAAGCAAAATACGACGAGACACCGGAAGACGTTGCCCAAGAAGGCAACGTAAAGCCGACCTAGTGGAGTCCACCGTGCCACCCTGGACTAAACATGCACACGTCCGCCTCTGTCGCAAACTTAAAAAGTCGGGCCGTCCTTCTCGGTCGGCTCAGGCAGTTTTTTGACCTTCGCGGTTTTACTGAAGTTCAGACGCCCGTATTGTCTTGCGACTCGATTATTGATCGCCATCTAGACCCAATCGAAGTGAATGTGCAGATGCCTGGCCAAGAACCGGCAACCTGGTACCTACAGACGTCACCTGAGCAATCGATGAAGCGTCTGCTCACCTCTGGAATCGGCAGTATATACCAAGTCGGCCCGGTGTTTCGCGGCGGCGAACGGGGCCGACTTCATAACCCCGAATTCACCATGGCGGAATGGTACGATGTGGATGCGGACTTGAACGGTGGGTTGGAACTGCTCGATCAATTGCTCATGCATTTGTTGGGTACACCACGCGCGGAACGGATCCGATTTGAAGATGCG
The DNA here is from genome assembly GCA_043743995.1 of Pirellula sp. Classification (GTDB taxonomy): domain Bacteria; phylum Planctomycetota; class Planctomycetia; order Pirellulales; family Pirellulaceae; genus JBKCUI01. The sequence continues at coordinate 9,224 of JAYTVM010000499.1, forward strand.
TTTCGAATCGCCACGGGCTTACACCTATTTGAAATGAAGCCAAACGATTTTGGACGTTGGGCTGTGCAGCATCGATTGGTCGACAGCGAGCTTTGGTCCAAGGACTGGGACGATTGGGTCAATCTTATCTTTTCCGAACGAGTTCAGAGCACTCTTGGAATGCAATCCCCAATGTTAGTCACACACTTCCCCGCTTCCCAAGCTGCCTTGGCCCGCGTGTGTGAGTCCGACACACGCACCGCGGAGCGCTTTGAGGCGTTCTATCGCGGTGTGGAATTGGCCAATGGATACCATGAACTCATGGACGCCGATCAGCTTGAGGCCCGATCGATACTTGCCAATTCTCAACGCGTGGCGGAGGGCAAGGTTTCGCTCCCGGTTCAAAACCGATTGTTAGATGCCATGCGCTCGGGCATGCCTAATTCTTGTGGCTGCGCACTCGGTTTCGATCGTGTTGTCATGTTGGCTTGCAATGCTAGTTCGCTCGACGAAGTGGTTTCGTTCGTGGCCGAGAATGCTTAACGCACTAATCAAAGTTCGGCATGCGCTCCCAAAGCATTCGCAATCCGTTTAACACAACTAAGACAGTGCTTCCCTCGTGTCCCAGGACACCGACCCAAAGTGGTAGCTCATAAAAAGTTGAGAGAACCAGAATTGCAATCATCACGAACGCAAATACCATGTTCTGCCGAACGCGTTTGCGAGCCGTTCGACTGATCCAAACGGCCAACGGTAATCCTTTGAGGTCGTCTCGCATCAAAACGACATCCGCAACTTCGAGCGCTACATCTGTACCAGCTCCACCCATGGCAATTCCTACGTCAGCCGTTGCAAGGGCTGGAGCATCGTTCACTCCATCGCCAATCATCGCAACGAACCGGCCACGTTTGGAAAGTCGCAATAACTCATTAACCTTTCCGTCCGGCAACAGGCCAGCGAGAACTTCGTCGACCCCCAATTCTTTGGCGATGGCTAATGCAACTCGTTCGTGATCCCCAGTTAAAAGCACTACGTCGCGAACGCCTAATTCTTTGAGCTTGGCAATGGTGCGTGCTGCTTCGGGCCTCAATTGATCAGCGACACCAATTACGCCCCCAATATGCTCTTCCTTTGCGATAACCAGGAGTGCCGTTTGTCCCGAGTCCCGCATACGCTGCGCATTCATGAGTATGCCAGACAGCATTTCGACCTTATACGTTTCGAACAAACGTTCGCGACCTGCTCCAACCCAAACGCCGTCGACCGTCGCAAAGACCCCTAGGCCCGTATGGCTATGAAAATCCTTTATCTCCAATGATTGCTCTGCGACGCCTTGCCTCTTGGCTTCCTCCATCACCGGAATGGCCAGTGGATGTTCGCTTCGTTTTTCGACGGCCGCTACGAGCGAGAGGAATCGAGTTACATTGGCCCCCTCGGTCGTCCAAACTTCCGTAACGGTCGGCTTCCCCATCGTTACCGTTCCCGTCTTGTCCATTGCTAGTACATCGACTTTACCGAGCGTTTCAAGATGCACGGCACCTTTAAAAAGTACGCCATGCCGGCCAGCAAGCGCGATGGCGGACAACATGACCGATGGAGAACTTACAACGACAGCGCACGGAGATGCGGCAACCAGAAGGACCATCGCGTGATAAAACGCGTCATACCAACTCGAGGTATGGACAATCCTCGCCGCCAAGAAGACCAATATCGCACTTACAAACACTCCAACAACATACGGTTGCTGCCAGGATTCAACGAATCGTTGTGTCGGCGTTTTTTGGGCCTGGGCTTCGTGCACCATGTGGACGATGCGTTCGAGCGTGGTGTCCGCTATGGCTTTGGTCATTTGAACCGACACGGTCCCTTGTCCGTTCATGGTTCCGGAAAAGACGTCCGATCCGGCTAGCTTTTGAATTGGTTCGCTTTCGCCCGTCAACGTGGACTCATCCACCCACGATTCTCCCTCCATCACGATTCCATCGATGGCGAATCGCTCGCCTGGTCGTACTCGAAGAACGTCGCCTACCTGAAGTGCTTCGACATCCACGATTTCGTCGACGGATGTATCCTTGTTGATCCGAGTGGCTTGCCTTGGTCGCAGTTGGATCAATGATTCGATCGAGCGATTCGTATGATACGTGGCGAATGCTTCGAGAGTACTGCTCAAGGAAAACAGAAACAGAAGCACGGCTCCTTCGACCCAATCGCCTAAGATTGCTGCCCCTAGCGCGGCCGCAACCATCAATGTGTCGACATTCAGCTTTCCTTCGAACACTGCCGAAAGCGATTCCTTGAGAGGCCGGAAACCGCCCGCCACATAGGCTACGATCCACATGGCCAAGGATGCATTGAATGGTGCCGAAATCCATCGAGTGAGAACGAAGCCCAGAATTGCGAAGCACGCACAAATGGAGGTAGCTATCGCACTCGCGATGGGTGGTGACGAGAGCGGCTTTCGGGGCACAGCCTTTGTGGTTGTAGACAATTCACAGCCTAAACGTGTGGAGCGATTTGAAAGTTCGAGCCACTACTATACCAGCAATTGCAAACGCATTGTGGCACGGCGGCGCCTCACTAGGAATCTCGGCGAGGGCTACCGTGCCGCTCTTATCCTAGGATTAACTTATTGTCGCCTTTTGCTCCTAGGCTGTGAATTTATCAGTGTCGCCTTTTGCTCCGCAAAAGTGTGCGTCGTTATCGCTACTTTTGCGGAGCAAAAGGCGAGTGCGCCTTTAAAGGCGATTGATTTGCTGGGTGGAAGTCCTAGTCAGGGTAACGTTACCGCCCTGTATCCGACAGT
>JAYTVM010000500.1:0-11995 GCA_043743995.1 Pirellula sp.
CTAGTCCAAACGACATTACCTGGCATCAAGTGAATCATCCGTTTGCCAATGTCAATCAGGCCGAACTTTCTTCCGATGGCCAGCGACTGGTGATCGTCGGACGGTTGCCAAGTGGAGTGAACAAAGTGGCGCGCTTTGATATAGTAAGTCCTGTTGAGGTGATGCCAACCAACGGCGGTGAATTTGCGGAGGGAACATTCGTTCGTTGGCATCCGCTGGACAATGAGTTTGTGATGTTAGACTTGAATCAGAAATGGCACCGAGTTGACGGCGAAGGCAAGCTGCATGAATTGAAAAGCCAAGCCTGGGACACGCTTGTACTCGATCGAAACTCCCGTTTTGTTGAAATGCAGTGGCTATGTGAGCCGACCGGAACCACCAAGCCGTCCTGGCACATGGCGGTTTTGTTCCGATCGCTGGACTCCAGTCGAATCGACATAATTTCGGAAAACAAAAATTGGATGGACACCTTCGAACCGATCCTTTCGAAGTCGATAGTCACATCTTTCGCTTCGTCTCCCAATGAAAATGTCTTGGCGGTAGGGGACGAAAATGGGACGTTGGGAATTTGGTTTGTTTCGCCGAGCATCGATCAATCCCCTCGCGAATTGTATACTTTGCCAGGACACCGCGGCTCCGAGGTCAGCCAATTATCGTTTTCGAGCGATGGCTCCAGTATCCTGTCAAGCGATACAGGCCAAAGAGCAATACAATGGCGCAGCCGATAAAGCTCCCGGTGCCTGACGCTCAATGGCACTCACTTTGCAAATTTTGAGCCTCATTGCGCTAGCGTGAGGGCCGGATTTGCGAGTGATTACTAGCCCAGCAGCCCGCACGCTAACGCTTTGCGGCTCAAAGTGAGTGCCATTTGGCTGACGCTGCCAGCGTCAGAACCAGCCAGATTCAAACCCAAATCCCTTTTCAATTCGCCGAGAGGTCATGATGCACGAATTACAGTCGAATCCGCATTCTAAACTCAGAATGCTTACCGGAAAATTGATTGCCAACACAAAAGTTTACCTGGTTGTCAGGCCATTGCAGATTCTTTTCCCGAGGAAGCGATACGAGCAAAAATTGCAACTCTTGCGATCTTTGCCGGCCCACACGGTTGGCAATGACTTAGCAAGGATGCTGGATGAGAAGGGGCTAAAACTGATTCCAGGCTTTGAACGGCATGATTTGAATCACCTCATTCTTGGGTATGGCATGGAGCCCGAGGAAGAACTGTGTATGCAAGCATATTTGGTGGGCAATGGCTATTACAAACTCCACTGTTGCCTGTTTCTTAGTTCGGGTCTTTTGCTGCCCTGCCTGTGGAAAACACTTTTCGCTCATTACCAATTGGGAAAACGAAGTGAATCTCTTTCTACGCTGTCGCTAGACGAATGCATGACTGAACGAACTGAATTTGTGATTCGGAAGTATCGTGCTGCCCCCGTTAAGGAACCCCGTCCCGAACAAGCTAGTTCGACTGTCCCAAGTCCAGGGTTTAGGCCCCAACCAGCTTGACTGGCTGGTGAATAAGCTTTGCAGTTAAGAAGGTTGCCCATGGTGCGTAAATAATGAATGAACAATCAATGCGACTATTTTTGAATGCGAAACCGTTCGAACCCTTCGTTGTGGTAATGTCCAGCGGCCAACGCTACGAAGTGCGACATCCTGAAAACGTAGTGCTGACGAAAACCAAGATCGTAATCATCGATCCCGATGCAGATACGGTAGCAATCTGTGGTTTGCTCCACGTTGCAACCGTGGATACTCAACAAACGGCCTAAGCAAAACGGGTAGCGAGGTCGATGGCAAGTCCGTTTGGTTCCTCGCCGAACCGACCGAAGGCTGGACGGCCTCCATTGCCCCGTGGACTTGCGATCCTACCGTCCGGTCGGTAAATTAGTTCGCGATCTGCAATCGGCGACCCACTAATGAGAACGGTTTCAACGCAATGTCGACTCCCAGCCAGGATTTGGCTCCGCCATCCGCTTGGCAGCTTTTGGCATTGCTTACGTCGCTCAATGTAATCAATTTTGTCGATCGACAGCTGATCACCAGTTTGCAAATTCCGCTTCGCGATGATCCACTTTTGCATCTCACAACCCTTCAGAACCAATTGCTGGCGGGTTATTCTTTTTCGATTGTGTATTCCGTTGCCGGCCTTTACTTGGGCACGCTGGCAGATCGGAAGCATCGTCCGCGATTGATCGCACTGGGGCTTCTCATTTGGAGTGGAGCGACGGCGGCCAGCGGTTTGGCTCAAGACTTTTGGCAATTGGCCATCGCTCGTATCTTTGTTGCGTTTGGCGAAGCCACGTTGACTCCGGCGGCCGTTGCGATGCTGGCCGACGTTTTTCGACCGCGAGAACGATCGCTTGCCTCGGGCCTCTACTATTTGGGGGTTCCGATAGGGGCTGGCCTTTCGTTGATCATCGCAAATTTGCTTTGGCCCATTCCATGGATCGGATGGCGTGGCTGTTTCTTTGGGTTGGGATTGATCGGCCTGGCGATGGTTGGAGTTCTGATGTTGGTTAAAGATCCTCGCCGCGGGGCGACGGACGCAGCACCGCACGCACCGCAAATTATGCAATCCGAAAGACGATCTTTCTGGTTTTCGCTCATCGAAACTTGGAGGGCGATTCGCCAAACACCAGCTCTGGCGCTCACGATGACAGGGGCCGTGATCATTAACATTAGCGTTGGAGCAACTTGGCTCGATTCTTCGTGGCTGAATGCGGAACGCGGCTTCACCAAGTCCGGTGCGCCGATCTTTATCGGCTGTATGTTGCTCGTAGGTGGCTCGGTCGGAAACATTCTAGGAGGCTGGTTGGGCGATATGTTTAATAGGCGACGCAACGGTGGTCGATTGCTGGCCATAGTCGTTTCGCAGCTTGCGATTGCTCCCTTCGCGATCACCAATCGATTTCTTCCCGGTAATTATTACATTGGCCTGGGTGTATGCTACTGTATTGGTTCGATCATGGTAACCATTATGTATGGCCCGGTTCTTGCGACAGTTCAGGAGTTGAGCCCAATTCGTTTGCGGGCCACGACCGTTGCATTGCTAATGATTGGCTTAAATATTTTCGGTGCATCCTTGGGTTCCGTCATGGCCGCATGGCTAACGGGCTGGTTGCATAGCTATACTTGGGGGATTTTTATCACAGCCCAGGTTGGTCTGCTTTCTATTCCACTTTTTTTACTAGCCTATCGTCGATACGAAACCGATTTGGCCAGACTCGCTAATTTGCAACTTGGAGAAGAATTCTTATGATGAGAGAAGCTGTCGTCGTTGCCAGTTCCCGCACACCGCTGGCTAAGTCGTTCCGTGGCTCGTTGAATATGACCAGGCCGGACGACCAGGCGGCCCATTGCATCAAAGACGTTCTGCGAAAAACCCCGCAGCTCGATCCGGCCGAGATCGAGGACGTGGTGATGGGGTGCGCTGATCCCAATGGTCCACAAGGCATGAACGTAGCTCGCGTCGCCGCGATTCGGGCTGGGTTGCCCACGAGCGTTGCGGGCATCACGTTGAATCGCTTTTGTTCGTCAGGCCTGCAAGCGATCGCCATGGCCGCCCACGAAATCGTTCACGAAGGGGCTAGCGCATGCATCGGTGGCGGTGTCGAAAGTATCACGGCCATGTTTAGCCTGCAGCTCGACCCTAAGAAAGTGGTCAATCCGTGGGTCCTCGAACACAAGCCCGGCATCTACATGGTGATGGGGGACACCGCCGAAGTTGTCGCGAAACGCTATAAGATCAGTCGGGAAATCCAAGACCAATACGCATTGTCCAGCCAACTGCGAACGGCGAAAGCACAGGAGTCGGGCTTCTTTAACGAAGAACTCGCGCCGCTCCAAGTGACTCGTGCCCAATTGGATAAAAAAACTGGCGCGGTGGCGGGCCAAGAAGAGCATTGGCTCGAGCGAGATGAATGCAATCGAGCCGATGCAACGCTCGAAGGACTAGCGGCCCTCAAACCCTATTTCGATCCCAACAGCGGACAGGGGACTGTGACCGCCGGCAATGCTTCCCAAATGTCCGATGGTGCGTCGGCAACATTGCTCATGGAACGCCAACGAGCCGATGCGCTGGGCATCAAAGCCAAGGTCCTCTTCCGTGGCTTTGCCGTTGCCGGCTGCGAGCCGGATGAAATGGGTATCGGACCAATCTACGCCGTTCCGAAATTACTCAAGCGTCATGGCTTGAAAGCCTCCGACATCGACCTGTGGGAATTGAACGAAGCATTCGCGGTGCAAGTCGTGTATTGTCGAGACTGGCTCGGAATCGATCCGGAAAAGCTAAATGTGAATGGTGGCTCGATCGCAATTGGTCATCCGTTTGGAATGACCGGCTCACGCTTAGTGGGCACGCTTGCCAACGAAATGATCCGTCGCAAGAGTCGCTACGGCGTCGTGTGCATGTGCATCGGCGGCGGTCAAGGAGCAGCAGGCTTGTTCGAACGTTGCGACTAAGGAGCGAAGATACAGAGTCCTATTTGTTTAGTATTAATCGCGCAACCCCAATACCGTTTAATGAAGCCCCAGTTTCGCAAGGATTTCGTTTAACCGTTAGCCGTAGGCGTACGCTAATAATATCGAGTACGCCTTCGGCTGACTGTTAAACACTGTTAAACAAATGATTGAACGGTATTGCGTTTATCCATGAGCCGAAGCGACGGTTGTTCGCGCCGATGATAGAATGAGTTTCAAAACAAATCCCGAACCAAGCCGGGCTATATCAACAAAGGAAATAGACTTGTGAACGAGCTCGTAAACCTAACTTTTGATGGTGACATTGGCGTAATCACCGTGAACAATCCGCCGGTCAACGCACTGAGCCCTGGCGTGCCCGAGGGAATTGAAGCGGCCTTGCTCGAGTGTTGCGCAAACCCGTCCGTCAAAGCCATCATCTTGATTGGCGGCGGACGAACCTTTATCGCCGGAGCGGACATCAAGCAGTTTGCCAAACTCGCAACCGGCGTAAAAGGTATTGATGCCGCTATGCGCGCGATGTTTCCAGCTCTCGATAATTGTTCCAAACCGGTCATCGCCGCCATCCATGGTACAGCCCTTGGAGGTGGATTGGAGACGGCATTGTGCTGCCACTTTCGAGTGGCCGTGCCGTCGTCTCAAGTCGGTCAACCGGAAGTAAAACTAGGGTTGATTCCGGGCGCCGGCGCTACCCAACGATTGCCTCGTCTAGCGGGCATAGTCAAGGCGGCGGAGATGTGCGCGATCGGCGATCCGGTCTCTGCCGTCGAAGCTGAAAAAGCTGGAATATTGGATCGTATAATCGACGGGGATCTATTGGCCGGAGCGATTGCCTTTGCGCGTGAAGTGATCGCGCGAGCGGGCTCGCCACGCAAAGCCAGCGAGCTTGCTGTCCCGGCGTGCGATCCATCTGCGTTGGCTGCGTTCCGGGCGGCTGTAGCCAAACGAACGCGTGGACTCATGGCCCCGCTGAAGGCCATCGACGCGGTCGAAGCCGCTTCGTTGCCATTCGACGAAGGCATGCAAAGAGAAGCGGACATTTTTCGAGAGTGTTTGCTTTCAGATCAATCCAAGTCGCTGATCCATGTCTTCTTTGCCGAACGCGCTGTAAACAAAATCCCCGGAATCGGAAAGGAAATAGCCACGCTGCCGATCCGGCAAGCTGCGGTAGTCGGTGCAGGCACCATGGGGGGCGGTATTGCAATGAACTACGCCAACGCAGGCATCCCCGTCTTGATCAAGGAGACCACCCAACAAGCTCTCGACCATGGCTTGGCCATTATTCGCAAGAATTATGCAGCGACGGTGCAAAAAGGCAAGTTGACCGCGGCTCAAATGGAGCAGCGATTGGGTCTCATTCAGCCGACGCTGGACTACGATCGGTTCGCCGAAGTGGACATTGTGGTCGAAGCGGTCTTCGAGGGAATCGAACTGAAGAAGCAAGTCTTCGCGGAACTCGAACAAGTCACCCGGCCTGACGCGATCTTAGCATCGAATACATCGACCTTGGACATCGACGCTATTGCCGCTGCGACCAGTCGCCCGCAACAAGTCATCGGACACCATTTCTTTAGCCCCGCCAATGTCATGCGGCTTTTAGAAATCGTCCGTGGAAAAGAATCGAGTCCGTCCGTTATTGCGACCTCGATGGCTTTGGCCAAAACGCTCGGCAAAGTCGGTGTGCTCGTCGGAAACTGTTTCGGTTTTGTCGGCAATCGGATGTTCGACCCCTACTTGCGACAAGCACAATTCTTGGTTGAAGAAGGAGCGAGAGTAGAAGAAGTCGATGCGGCCATGGTCGAATTTGGGATGGCCCTGGGGCCATTGGCGGTCGCCGATTTGGCTGGGCTGGACGTTGGTTGGCGTATCAGAAATGGGATTCGGCATCTTATCCCAAAGGATCTTCGACAACCGTTGGTGTCGGACCGTCTTTACGAAATGGGGCGCTATGGGCAAAAAACCGGAGCGGGTTGGTATCGCTATCCAGAAGGGAGCCGCATGCCAACGCCCGATCCGGAGGTACAGCAATTGGTCGAAGCGAGCGCAGTCAAAGCAGGCATCCAGCGGCGGGCCATTTCGTCCGTCGAAATAGTCGAGAGGATTGTTTACGCATTGATCAACGAGGGGGCGAAGATCCTCGCTGAGGGCATTGCTATGAGAGCTGGGGATATCGACATCATCTACATTTATGGCTACGGCTTTCCAGCTTATCGCGGAGGACCCATGTGTTATGCGGACACGGTTGGAATCAAAAAAGTCTATGAACGGATCTGCGAGTTCGAGCGGCAGCACGGTCGGGAATGGTCGCCAGCACCCCTCTTGGCCAACTTGGCCGAGACTGGCAGGAATTTTTCCGACGTTGATAAGGAGCGTGCGTTCGCCCTATGAATACAACAGGACAAGAGAATCAGCCGCCTCCGCTAAATGTTCTTGATATCAAGCAACTGCCGCAAACACATCAAGCGACGATTCCAGAGGACTATTTGGATTCGATGGGGCACATGAACGTGATGTGGTATACCCATTTGTTCGCGCACGCCATGGGGGGCATCTTTAAGCGTATCGGCATGGACCGCGATTACTTCGTCAACAGCCAATCGGGCTCCTTTGCCCTCAAACAATATGTCAACTATCTAAAGGAAGTTAGATTTGGGGAAGAGATTTCTATTCACACTCGAATGTTAGGCCGTTCCGAAAAGCGGATTCATTTAATGCACTTCATGATCAAAGATCAAAGCGATTGCATTGCGTCGACATCTGAGGTCCTGCTGACGCATATCGACATGCGAATCCGCCGAAGCTCCCCTTTTCCCCTGGCGATCGCCGAGAATATCGATCGATTGCTAGCCTCGCACTTCTCCCTCAATTGGTCCGCCCCTCTGGCTGGTCCCATTCAGCCATAACGTACTATTGTCGCCTTTCGCTCCGCGAAAGCAGCGTCCCCCAACGCTACTTTTGCGGAGCAAAAGGCGACAATCCACGATAAAATGGCCGGAGTCCCGCGTGGCTGAGCGAGGCCCTCGCTCAGGAAAAACAGTACGATTGGCAATTATGCAAAACACAACAAAACCAAACGATTCTAGGTGCAAGGTATTCATGCACGCTTGCTTGTGGCTTGCAATGACCTGGATATCACCAGATGTCTTCGGTGATGAGTTCGTATGCCATTGGGCGCATGGGCCTATCGTGATCGATGGAATCGCCGATGACGAAGCGTGGGCCAATGCAACGATCATCGATGGATTTCGCATCCCAGCCAACGCAGCCCCGGTACCTCAAACCGCAACGCGAGCCCGATTGCTTTGGGATCGCCAGTACCTCTACTTCTTCGCCGAGTTGGAAGATCATGACCTCTTCGCAGACATTACCGAACACGATGGCAAAACTTGGAACAACGATGTCTTCGAGATTTTTCTGAAACCAAGCCAGGAAGCCGACGGCTACTACGAATTTCAAGTCAACGCGGCCGGTACCGAAATGGACATGTTCTTGCCCGACCAAAAAAGTGGTGGGTTCGAGGCGCTCAAGTCCGCGAACGACTTTCATTGGAAGACAAAAGTCCGTAGAAACGGAACGCTGAACCAGCGCGATGATCGCGATCAATCTTGGACGGTCGAGGGCAAGATCCCATGGATCGATTTTATGCCCACAGGTGGCCGTCCAGATCTAAACGAAGTTTGGCAGGTGGCCCTTTGCCGATACGACTACACCCTTGGCAATAAACCGGAACTTAGCAGTTGTGCACCTTTGACCAAACTCGATTTTCATCGCTACCAAGACTACGCATCCCTTCGGTTCGCGCCCGGCAGCGAAACGAATGCCAGTATGCGCTTACTTCGCAATCGTCCACATTTCGCCGATTCCAACGTGATTGGATCGCCGGAACCGCAGCTCCCCTATCGTGCTGTTCGCGCTTATCCGGATCTCAAATTAGAGTGGCCGGTTGACGTCAAGGTGGAGCCAGAGAGCCGTCGCTTCATCGTCATCGAGGAACAAGGATCCTACGGCCCAACCAAGGTCATGCGTACGACCGAGGAAGCCAATCCATCGGAATTGGAACTGCTCTCGGAGACAAAGGGAGTTGCCTATAGCATCGCCTTTCATCCGAACTTCCTGGAAAACGGATTCATGTACATTGGAAGCAACGGCAAAAAAGAAGGGCAAGGCAATCGGAGTCGAATCGTACGACATACGTTGTCGAGGTCGGATCCGTTCGGATTGACAGGGGACGACGTTACGGTGATCGATTGGGATTCGAATGGCCACAACGGGGCCGCCGTTACCTTCGGTAACGATGGGATGATGTACGTTACGTCCGGTGATGGAACCTCCGATTCGGACGCGAAAGTCACAGGCCAGGACATGACCAAATTGCTCGCCAAGGTGTTGCGAATCGATGTCGAACATCCGTCACCGGGCAAAAATTATTCCGTGCCAAAGGACAATCCGTTCGTCGATGCCACGGACGCGGTTCCGGAGACATGGGCTTATGGGCTACGCAATCCATGGCGAATCACCACCGACCCCAAAACCGGACACATCTGGGTTGGCAACAACGGTCAAGACATGTGGGAGCAAGTCTATCTCATTGAACGCGGAGCCAACTATGGTTGGTCGGTATTCGAAGGGGGACATCCGTTCTACTCGAAACGAAAACTCGGGCCGACGCCGCACGTGTTGCCAACGGTCGATCATCCGCACAGCGAATCGCGATCCTTGACCGGCGGAGTGGTCTATTACGGAAATAAGTTACCAGCCTTACAAGGCGCCTATGTCTACGGCGACTATTCCACTGGAAAAATCTGGGCAATCAAACACGATGGCAAGTCGATCCTTTGGCATCGTGAGATCGCCGATACGCCATTTCAAATATCGGCGATCTCGCTTGACCCTGACGGCGAATTGATCGTGGTCGATCATCGAGGGGACAAGCAGGGTGGTCTTTATCATTTGGAACCATCGCCCGTTGACGACGTGCCGAGCCATTTTCCGAGGCTACTGAGCGAGACTGGGCTCTTCCAAGAAATCATCGATCACAAAGTCGCCGAGGGACTGATTCCGTACAGCGTCAATGCTCCGTTCTGGTCCGATGGAGCGATGAAGTCGAGGTTTATCGCTTTGCCAAAGGATGGTCAAATCGAAATCCCCGACGAATGGGCTTGGCAATTTCCCGACAAGACCGTCATTGTCAAGTCGTTTGCATTGGAGATGGTGGCTGGAAACCCTGCTTCGAAACAATGGATCGAGACTCGTTTGCTCGTCAAAGAGCAAGGGGAATGGATCGGGTACTCGTACGCTTGGAATAAACTAGGGACCGACGCGGAATTGGTCGAAGCTGCTGGACGTGATCAGGATTTTCCGATTCGGGAAGCGGCAAGCCCTCGATCCCAGAGTTGGCATTATCCAAGCCGAACCGAGTGCATGGTTTGTCATACACGAGCCGCCGGCTATTTGCTTGGCCTGACCACCGTGCAAATGAACAAGGAGCATGAATATGGCGCCGGTGTCAAAGCCAATCAACTGGATGCACTGGAAAGCATGCGGGTACTGAAAACCAACTGGGTACCTCATGCACAGGCTGCACTTCGAAGTCAAATGGAAATCGAAGGTTCCGCAAAAGAAGAGATAGAATCGCAAATAGCGAAGCTCAAGGTGAACGAAGGTCAGCGGAATGTAAAAGGGAAAGAAATGATGGGTAAGTCGGGAGCGGACAACCGCCATTTGGTCGACCCATACGATTCCTCGGCGGATATGGAACAGCGGGCTCGATCTTTTTTGCATTCCAACTGTGCTTACTGTCACGTTGAAGCAGGTGGTGGCAACGCCAAGATGAATCTTGCCTACTACGCTGGGCTTCGGGAAATGAATATCGTGGATGTCGAGCCAATCCATCATCATTTCGAGAAACCGGCAGCAAAGATCATTGCACCGGGGGACATCGAACGGTCTGTATTACTGCACCGAGTTGGCATTCGTGGTCCAGGCCAGATGCCGCAGCTATCCACCAATCGAGTTGATGACAATGCCTTGCAAATGCTCAAAGAATGGGTGGCTGGAATGAAATAGGCGAGACGTTTTTCGGATGGAGAGATGGAGAGATGGCACATTGGTGAGGGGATGCCTGATGACTTTGGGTGATACCTTCCACGAAAGGTCTCCTTTGTCGGGAAATTGGGAACGATGGCTTCTATCCCGATAGGGATCTCCAGGAACTACACTCTGCGATGGGGTTTTAGCGGAGTGAATTGGGAGGCAAGGCAGGGCTTAAGAAGCGATCCGACGGTGGTGTACAGTCGATGGCGATCGGTTTTGAGCCCGTTTTTTGGTGACGGCGCGTAACGGTAGCCCAGTTGATCGCGGTGCTCATTTTTGGATCGTGTTAGGCCGCTTCCGATGGAAGCAGGTCGTAGCCCAGCTCATCGGCTCGACGGCGAAGGCTCGCTACCAGCTTTTCTCGGAACTGTCCATTGTACGCATCCTCGCCGATATCCTTATAGGGTCGTCCTGTTTTGAGCATCGTGTAGACGATGATCGCTAACTTGCGAGCGATTGCAGTTATCGCGCTGGGGGCTCCATCGCGACTCCGAAGCCGTCGACCGAAGGCTCCCAGCGCCGACTTGCAATGGAGCTGTGTTTGGGCGCACATTCGAAGCGTCTGAGCCGCTCGATTGCTGCTGCTATGCGTGGGGCTTTTACCCTTCTTCTGCTTCTTCCCTCCAGACTTGTTGGCCTCCGGACACAGACTCAGCCAACTCACGAAATGTTTCTCGGTCGGAAACGCATCCACATTCGTCCCGATCTCCGAAACGATTTGGAGGGCTGAGTGGGCACCGATCCCGTCAATCGTTGTTAGGTCCACGCCCAACATCTTGTAGAGTAACCGGCGGGCGTCGAACATCGGCTCATTGGTGGTCTTGCTTCGCTGTCTGGCTCGTGCCGGCTTCGCCAAAGGTTGCCCGTCGGAGTTGTTTTTGAATTGCGACATGCAGGCTTCGATCTGCTTATCTACCTCGGCCATCTTCTGGTGATAGTAGCGATACAAGTCCACGGCTTGCCGCAGCGAGAATAGATGCTCGTCGCGCCAGTTGCCTTGCAATCTGCTCCATCGCCTTTTGCATATGCTGGACATGCCGCGCAGCACTCTTGATGAGCATCTCGCGCTGTCGCATGTAACTGCGCAGCACTACGATTTGATCTTCGGGACGAAATGATCCGGTAAGCAATCCGAATGTATGCAACGTTTGAATCCACTGACAGTCCAGAACGTCGGTCTTTCGTCGGAACTTCTTGATCTGGCTCGGCTCGACCAAGATCACTTTAAAGCCGCGTCGCTCGAGCACCTCGAACAGTGGAATCCAGTAGACTCCAGTGGACTCCATGGCAACCGTTTCGATGCGGCACTCGGCGAGCCAATCGGCGATGGCTTCCAGGTCGGCGGTGAAGGCTCCGAAGCTGCGCACAGAATTCGTAGAGTCTCTGTCTTTGGGGACCGCGACGAAGTGAACAGCAG
>JAYTVM010000501.1:0-45285 GCA_043743995.1 Pirellula sp.
CCATCCGATTCTGGGTATTCAAGTTGCTCAATCGAATTAGCGATACTCATCGCATATCCTCGACCGCAAACGTGGATGCACATACCATCGTCATTAATCCCTTACTTTAGGAGTCTTCAAAATGCTGCAAACTAATGATTGTACTATCTTATCTAATTTAGATTCCAAGCGAGGTCGAGTCAAATAATGCCCATATTCTCGCTACCAGCGCGGGCTTTGCGATAGGATCGCGTTTCGGTGATTATGACTTGTCGCTAACGTGATTATTACGACTTCAGTCCGAGGCCGATCTTATCGCGAAGGAAGGAAATAGAACGTAACAGCTCCGATTTTTGATATTCAATCCCTTCTTCTTTGTTTGGGTTGGGGCCAGATGGTTTGCGAGCTTCGATGGGGTGGCCGCGTTTGGCTAGCGACTTGAAACCGTCGAGCGCTTTCGGGCGCTTATCATAAGACTGCCAGAAATCGTCCGACTTGAATGGGAAGTCCCGTCTACCATAAATCGTTTCGATCATAATCGGTACGGTTGGACATAGTTCCGCCCATCGAGTAGCGAATTTTCTCCAGTCGATTAGACCTTCGCCGGCAGCGGTCCATTGTACTGTCGCGCCTTCAGGTGTTTCCCAAACCATATTGTCTCGCAAACTCGAGCAGATCGTATGCTTGCCTAGATTCTCGAAAGCATCGTGTGGATCTTCGAGTGTGAATGCAGCATTGCCAGAGTCAAAGTTTGCTCCTACGTAATCCGTTCCTGCGGTTTCAATGAGTTGAGCTAACTCCCACGAATGCATATCACCAGCATGATTTTCGATAGCCACTTTGACGCCGAGGTCAAGAGCTTGGGCGCGACATGCTTTTAAGACAGTTACCGTATCAGCGATCCGTGCCTGGATGCCGCCCTCCGTTTTTCGGTCTGCGGCATTACCCAGGATAACGCGAAAGACAGGAGAGCCAAGAGTCTTTGCAACGCGAAGTCCGAGTCGAAGATGTTCCTCCGCCGTACCTCGATTCGTTCGAAATGATTTCGAGGTGGGGCAAATGCTCCAACCGCCAACATACATAGAGATTCCAAGGTCGTTTGACTTCTTTCTTATGTCGCGCAAATAGGCATCATCGAGGCTTTCAAAAGCGTCGAGGTCCGAAATAAAAAGAGCATCGAGCTTGAGCGAGTTAGCATAGTCTATTAACCCAGCGGCCTTCAAACCCATATCGCGGATAGCAAAGTTATCCATACCGAGCCCTATTTTCGGGCTCGCAAAGCTGGCTGACGCCATTCGCGGAAGACCGGAATGGACGGCTGCAGCGACTGCAATCGCAGTAACGAAGGTTCGACGTTTCATGATACGTATCTTTATGGGGGGAAATGAGGTGAAGCACATATTCTAGCGGCCAAATGTTCTTGAGCGGTCGCTTGAATTCTACTGGCGGCAAAAACATTTGATAGAATGCTTACTGTTCAAAGCTGATTAGGCCCATGATTTGGCCCCGTAGGCGAACGCCCACTGCACACACTTTAAAAATTTTGAGCCTCAATGCGCTAGCTTGTATGAGGTCCGGATTCGCAAGTGACTACTAGCCTTCTGGCCCGCACGCTAGCGCGTTGCGGCTCAAAGTGAGGCAACTCGCGAGCGCCACTGCATCCCAAGACGAAACTCGTAAATGGACCGTATTTTCTAACTCGTACTCAGCCGTCGGCGGTACTCGTACTGGAAGATCGCTCCCGATCGAGTACGAGTACCTTTTCACTCAGTGCGAGCTTGAAGCATTCGATAGTGGCGTTCGGCGAGAAGTGTCAAAGAAAACCCTCAACCTTGAAGGATCTCTGCAATGAAACCCACAAACTTCCTTGGGTTTTTGATGGTGCTCTGTGGTGTATCGGTTGCCGCGTGCAGAATCCACGCTCGCGATACGTTTTCGCAACCCAACGTGCTATTCATCATCGCCGACGACGCATCGCAACGCATGGGGGAGGCATATCATTGCAATTGGATCAAAACACCGAACATCGACCGACTGGCGAGCATGGGACTTGTCTTCGACAATGCTTACGTTCCGACGTCGAAATGTGCTCCGTGCCGCGCCTCAATTCTTACAGGCCGCAATCCGTGGCAATTAGAAGCTGCAGGGAATCACCAAGCGATTTTCCCGCCCAAATACAAAGCGTTCACGGAAGCAATTAACGAATCGGGATTCTACGTTGGAAGCTCGGGCAAAACTTGGGGACCGGGTAAGGCACTGACCGCTGAGGATAAGCCTCGAAACTTCGCCTTGCAGCCCGCTCCGTTCGCAAAGTTCTTGGCTCAGCGTCCCAAAGACAAGCCCTTCTTCTTTTGGTATGGAAGCAAGAATCCACACCGAGCTTACAAAGAGGATGCAGGGCTAGCAGCTGGCAAGAAGCCCAGCGACATCGATCGCGTTCCAGCCTATCTACCCGACAATGACTTGGTTCGTCGTGACTTACTCGATTACGCCACGGAAGTGGAAGAGTACGATCGCGAGATCGGAGGGTTGTTGGAAACTTTAGAGGCCAGCGGAATGGCTGAAAACACATTGGTCATTGTAACCTCGGATCATGGGATGCCTTTCCCTCGCGTTAAAGGGCATACCTACGACGACGCCCATCGCGTACCGTTGATCATGCGTTGGCCAGCAGGTATCTCAAAGCCAGGTCGGCGAGTGCCCGAACTTGTCGGAAGCGTCGATTTCGCCGCAACCTTCCTAGAACTTTTCGGTATAGACGCTGGCGAGGCTGGGCTTGCTTCCATCACTGGACATAGCCTGACCGACTTGTTGCGAGGCGAGCCGATGATAAAGCGTCCATTTGTTATCCTGGGTCGCGAACGAAACGATGTGCTTGCTCGGCCCGGCACAGAACATGGGCTCGGTTATCCAGCCCGCGCGATTCGTTCGGGAGATTTTCTGTTGGTCAAGAATTTTGAGCCTGATCGTTGGCCGTGTGGCGATCCGGATTTTGGCTTGCTCGACACCGACAATGGCGTCGTGAACCTAGCGAACGAGACCGGACTTATCGCGACTCGCAATCAACTGCTCGCGACCTTAACCGATGAATTGAAGCGGCAACAGGATCCTCGCATCCTTGGGCAAGGCGAGGTGTTTGATAGATATCCCTCGGCCAAGAACTCTACCAGGTAATTGGGGCAACATTGGACAACAGATAAAGCGGACTCGGGTTATCCGTAGAAAGTTGCTGATTTCTGGTGCCGCTTGTCGCTGGGTTTGCTGGGCCATTTGAAGCCACACATGCAGAGTCGCCATCCGCAGTCTACAATGAATGAGCCCCTAAGGACGAAAACTTTACTGAGGATCATTTTACATGCGAGAACTGACCGTACCACCAAAATGAACGCTGATGAAAACTTTCTCGCTCTCGCTGCGGGTGGCGATCCGGATGCACTCGCAACGCTGTTTCGAGAGCACGAACCGCGTCTTCGTCGTATGATTGAGTTAAGGCTTGACCGCCGCATCCGGGCGCGACTATCGGTATCCGACGTGGTTCAAGAAAGTTACATCGAGTACGCAGAAAGCTTTCCTCGTTACAAGAGGCAAGGGGACATACCATTCTATCTTTGGTTGAGAACGGTGGCGATTAGAAAACTATCCGAACTCCAACGCCGCCATCTGGGTACCGCAGCTCGTCAAGTGAGTCGAGAGGTGCGATTACATTGCAATGCGGAACCCAACACGTCTTCCTTTTCCTTGGCTGAATTTTTTGTAGCTTCCATCACATCGCCGAGTCAGGCTGCGATGCGGATGGAACTTCAAGTGAGAATCCAGTGCGTGCTCAATGACATGGATGCTGCCGACCGGGAAGTCCTTTCGCTACGGCACTTCGAGCAACTCACCAACAATGAAGTCGCGCAAGTCTTGGAACTCAGTGCGGCTGCGGCCAGCCTTCGCTATTTTCGCGCGCTGAAACGACTTCGACCATTGCTGAATGAAATCATCCCTCGCGAGGACAGGGGAAGCCATGAATGACTCCGACGTTTACCATCTAGAGGAACTCGCTCAGGAATTCGTCGAACGATTGCGACACGGAGAAAAGCCTTCTCTCGAGGACTTTGTCTCTCGATGTCCAGAACATGCCGATGAAATTCGCGAATTGTTTCCAGCATTGCAGGTGATGGAAAATGCCGTCCTGGACAAACATTTCGATTGCTCCGATAGCTCTCGGATCGCAGACCCGATTGAGTTGCTTTCAGTTCCATTCGACCTTGGAGACTATCATGTATTGCGAGAACTGGGCCGCGGTGGGATGGGAGTTGTGTATGAAGCTGAGCAGCAAGCGCTCGGTCGAAGAGTGGCCTTGAAGGTACTGTCGGGTGCGGCAGCCAAAAAACCGAACAGCTTGGTCCGATTCCAACGCGAGGCTCGTTCTGCTGGTCGATTGCACCACACAAACATTGTACCGGTATTTGACACCGGCTGCGAAAAGGGGACCTACTTCTACACAATGCAATTGATCGAAGGGGAGAGTTTGGATCATGTGATTGTACAGTTGTCGCGACTGCGCTCACGTGACGGCTTATCCGATTTGGAACTGGATCGACCCAAGTTCGACAGCGCAACGGGTATTGCGGAAAGTCTGCTTCAGCATGACTTCCTAACCGCAGGATCCAGTTCGACTGGCGCGAAAGTTAGCGTTGCCGACGCAACATCGAGGTCGAGCAAGCGTGCGACCGGAATTGCAACACCAGGTCCCCCTCAAACCGGGTCTGATCTACTACTGATTCGAAACATCGCTCGAATCGGGCTTCAAGTTGCAGAAGCCCTCGCCTATGCACATGGACAAAAAATATTACATCGGGATGTGAAGCCCGCCAATTTGATCCTGGATGTTCACGGTATTGTCTGGATTACCGATTTTGGTCTGGCTCGCGATCAAGAACAGAACCTGACCGCTACGGGTGACTTGGTCGGCACGCTTCGATATATGGCTCCTGAGCGTTTTCGCGGTACGGTCGACGCGCGCGGGGATGTCTACTCCTTGGGCCTTACTCTCTATGAGATGTTGACGCTTCGCAGTTGTTTGCCCCGTTCCAACCGATCGATGCCAATAAGGCTTGATGGACCTCGACTCCTTCCTTCGCTTCGCGATTGCAATTCAGCCATCCCACGTGATTTGGAAACGATTGTTCTCAAAGCCATGGAACATGAACCACAGCAAAGGTATGCAAAGGCCGAAGACCTTGCCGAGGATCTTCGGCGATTTTTGTCCGACCGTCCTATCCTGGCACGTCCGGTCACGACCATTGAACGAACCTGGATGTGGATCCTTCGCAATCCTAGAGAGTCAACTTGGTTAGTTGCGCTTGCCTTTGCCTTTGCGATCCTAACTGCGGGGGGACTCTTTACCTTTTTCCTTCGCGAAGAGCGAGATCGGGCTCGAAGGGAAGAAAGCAATGCAATCGTCGCAAGAAAGGAAGCCACGCTGGCTGAGCGAGAAGCCAATTTGCGAGGCTTGCTTTCTCAAGCGATCGTCCAACAAAAATCGGGACAGCCTGGTTCGAGGGGAAAGGCGCTCGAACGGATACACGAAGCTGCAGCCTTGAATCCCGTTGGAGAAATACGCCAAGAGCTGCAGCGTTCCGCAATCATCGCGCTGTCTACGCAGGATGTTCGATTTGAAAGAGTATCTGGAAAATTTGATTTCGCCGGTACATTTATCGCGTTCGACTTGGGCAATCGCTATCTAGCGAACGCTACCGATGGCGCAATCGTGTTGCGAAATGCAGAGGACTTTAGTGAACTCAGTCGAATCCAGGGTGAGCACTTTACCAAAAACACATCGCTCCTATTTAGTAAAAACGCAAAGTACTTGGTAGTAGACGCCGACGGTGTTACTAGCGTGTACCGCGTTGACAACGCCGAATCGGTATTTGTAAGTCAGAGGGATGACTGTATCAGTTGTGATTTGAGTCCAGACGAGCGCTATCTTGCATTAAGCTATCGTTCTCGCCGCATCGATCTCGTGGACTTGACTGACACATCAGATGTAAAGTTGACTACCGATTTGGACCAACCTGCGACGAGGGTCGCTTTCTCTCCCGACGGCCAACAAATATTATTAGGGTACTTGTCAGGGGACAAACGCCCTGAGATCTTTGATCGAAAGACGTTGAAACGTACGCATGCTCTTAGTCGCGCTCCGCACAGCGTTATGGCATTAGCCTGGCATCCCGACGGAAGGCGTGTGGCACTTTCCACTGGCCAGAGTGTCGAAATCTGGGATGTCGCAAAGGGGCTGCGTTTGCGACAGCTATTGGGGCATTGGCAAACAGTTGATCAAGTTGAGTTCCATCCTACCTTGCCACTATTGAGAACGTCTAGCTGGGACGGCATGTCTCGCCTTTGGGATATCACTGCGGGACATCTCATCGCAACCTTTGTCAAAACCAACTCAGCGTCCGGCTGGGATCGCGATGGGACAATGCTCGGATGTGCGGTTGCCTCCGACCATGTCGACATCGTTCGTCCAGAGCCGATGAATATCCTTCGTCATATGGATCCCGATTTACTGGAGCCTCGACGACCGTACTTAGATTCGAGAGCAAGCACCGGCCGACTTCAAGGTAGGTTGGTAACCAGTACAAATCGCCGAGGTATCGTATTCTGCAACACACACACAGGAAGGACCTTAGCAAGTATGCAGCCAATTAACCCGTGTCTTGCCCAGCTCGATCGAAATGGAGATTGCCTTTGGGTTGCCTCTCAAGAAGGATTGTCAAAACTTCCAATTCACGTAGAGAACGATGAAGCGATTGTCGGACCGCCGGATCATCACGAGTTTTTCAATGATTGGTTTGCCGCTGAGATTTCGAAGAATGAAGACGTCTTTGCAGCCATCAACACGAAGAGTGAAGTGCTCGAAGTTTGGGACCTCCGCTTTTGGAACGACAGGCCGGCGAGGACCGATGAAAAAAGCCGAATCTCGATGCCCACTGAATTGGGATTAAAGAGATTCGCGTTTCCGATTACCAGATATCACGATGCACTCGCAGTTAGCCCAGATGGTCGTTGGGCTGCCACCTCTTATTGGCATGACGAAACCGTATTGGTTTGGGATCTACAGGAAGGCAAGATTGCGAGCGAGTTGGTTTCTGGTAAACACATCTTCCTCGCATTCTCCGCGGATTCAAAATCGCTTATGACTTGCCGGTCGGATGCAATGCGCGCCTATCAGGTCCAAACATGGAAGCCAACCTTTTCCATTCCGAGGTCTGGGTGCGCTCTGCCTGGCCGCATGGCATTTTCCTACGACGGCAATTTCGTTGCTTGCGAAATCGAACCTGGAATCGTCGGTCTAATCGAGCTTGTGACGCAAGAAGTTTTACTGCGATTGCAACTGCCAAATCAACCAAGTTCCATCTTTTGGCTTGAGTTCAGTCGAGACGATTCTCACTTGCATATGGCGACGTATGAGCCTAGTCAGGTTAGCGATTGGAACCTGCTTAACGTTCGAGATGAATTGCATGATTTGGGGCTCGACTGGGACGAACGACTGGATTTGCTCTTGAAAAATGCGTCTGACACCGTCGCTCCGCAAGGAGATTTGTCCCTGCGACTGGTTGGTGTCGAAGCCTGGCAAGCCGCCTCGTCGATCGCGCGCATGAGTAAGGCACAGGCCAATCGGACGATCTCTATCGCCGAGAATGCTTTTGCTCGAAAGCCTGATTCACCAAACGCCGCAGCGAATTTGGCAAGACTGCTTTTGATGGCACCGTCGGAAAGTCGCGATCCTCGCCGCGCGAATGAGCTAGCTCAATTTGCCATTAAGCAAGCCCCTTTCGACCCCGCTTCGATCAATGTTCTCGGGCTTTCTCAACTCCGTTTGGGAGATGCAGTGGAGGCTTCGGAAACGATCGAAAAACAACTTAAATTGCAATCGGATACCACGCTCCCATTTGCATTATACATCCTCGCAATCAGCATGTGCAGTCAAGGACGCGTCGAAGAGGCCAAGACCTACCTCGTATGGGCCGAACAGGCTGAGGTGGCTTGCTTGTACTCATCGGAAGAAGAAAATGCTGACCGCGAAGCGATTGCTGAGGAAGCACGCACGATTCTTTCCGAAACTGCTTCCTAGCTTAGCCGAGCCAGGGAACGAGGACTTCTCACGCCGTTTCCCTTAACATGGCCTGGGCTAAATCACTTCTCGTAATGATGTTTTCCAGTGAGAATTCTCAAAAAACCCAAAAATGCAGTTTTGGCTGTTGAATTCGCGCGGCCGTGCGCCATTCCAAAGGTAGGGGATGGTCCGTCAACCTCCCAACTCACGACCACAAGCGTCGCAAACCTGCATCAGAGGGGTCGTGATTGTTGGTAGAGCAATGGACTGCGCTTTCTCGGCCATCCTCGGTTCGTTGCTTTCAGCCGATTTGATCTATCCAGGTGCAAGTTTGGCTACGGCGTTCACTCTCTCCGCTTTCAAAAGCCATTGGCGTTTATGCGATTCAGGAATTCAAAGGGTGGAAAGCCATCCAATATTTCTCGCCTTCATCAGACTGCTGCGAATCAGCGGAGGAGACAAAATCGTTCGACATTGCGTCGTCTCGTGGTTGAGCTTCTGGAAACGCGGCGTATGCTTGCGGCAGATTGGCAGAATCCGCTGATGCCCACCGATGTGGATGACGATGGGTTCGTCAGTCCGCTAGACGTATTGCGTGTGATCAATGATTTGAATTTAAATGGCCCTCGTCCGCTCAATGTTCCGTTTGACAACGCATCCTTAACGGCAGCCTATTTCGACGTCGACGGCAATGAAACAATTGATCCCTTGGACGCGCTGATCATAGTCAATCGCCTCAACTTGCAGCCGACAACGCGGGACTTGGACCTCGCGCTGGCAAACGATTCTGGTGACTCGGCCAACGATCTGCTAACGAACGATGCAAGCGTCCAAGGACAATTGGCTGCAAGTGACGCGACATTGACAAGTGCTCGAGCGCGATGGAATCGAGGCGTCGTCTTCGATTTGCCCGTGGATAATACAGGTCACTTCAATCTCGATTCAGCGGCTCTACCGAACTTCACGGATGGAAATATCCAGTTCACAATTTACGTGACAGATTCGAGCGGCGCAGACGCACTTCGCCGATTGCGTTTCCAGCTTGATACCACTCCACCAGCAGTTTTGTTCAACTTGGCTCCGACATCTGACTCTGGCCAGATAGGTGATTTAGAAACAGAATTTGCCCGCATCACGATTACCGGGAATACAGAAGCAGGTGCGAGCCTAAAACTGGTCCAAACCGACGCCAGCGCTCTGGTAAGTAACCGTGGTGATTTTTTCTTCCCAAACGTTCCTTTGGTTCCTAACAGCAACTTAGTCACGCTGCGGGCTCGCGATCATGCGGGTAACGAGGGCGATACGGATCGCACCTTTACTCGGCTTGTGGCAGGCATCAGCGACGATCCAGTAATCGACTGGAATCACCAGACGCTCGAATCGATTCGACTTGACGCTACCACTCCTCCCGAGGCATCTCGAACGCTTGCGATCGTACACTCCGCCATTCTCGATGCAGTCAATTCGATCGATGGCACACCAGGACATTTTGTTTCTTTGCCAACCACGGCGGGAACTTCTGCGGTGGCTGCCGTTGCGGCCGCAGCTCATCGAGTTTTGTCGCATGAGTTCCCCGCTCAGCAGGCTGCTCTGGATGCGAAGCTAGCTGAATCGCTCATGCCAATCCCGGCTGGCCTGGGAAAAACAGATGGCGTTGCATTAGGGATCGCAATTGCCGATGCTATCCTGGCGCTGAGAGAAAACGACGGATCTGACGCATATGCGGAATACTTTGGTAGCAATACGGCCGGCGGATGGCAGCCGACGTCGCCGATGTTCGATGTGGCACTTTTGCCGAAGTGGGGTGAGTTGCAAACATTCGCAGTTTCCGACGTAAGCAGCATTTTGCCTGACGGGCCACCCTCACTTTCTAGCCTAGAATGGGCTTCCGCGTTGAACGAAGTCAAAAGCTTAGGTGCCGCTAGCAGCTCAGCGCGCACGGCCGAGCAAACTGCAACTGCCAAGT
This sequence comes from Pirellula sp., assembly GCA_043743995.1. Classification (GTDB taxonomy): domain Bacteria; phylum Planctomycetota; class Planctomycetia; order Pirellulales; family Pirellulaceae; genus JBKCUI01. The sequence goes on from JAYTVM010000501.1 coordinate 10,053, forward strand.
TCTGGGCAGATGGAAAGGGAACATACTCCCCACCAGGGCATTGGAATCAAATCGCCGAAATAGTCTCACAGTCGCAAGGTTCCAGTTTGGCGGACAATGCCCGAATCTTTGCGCAGCTAAACCTAGGACTTGCCGATGCTGCGATACTGGCATGGAAAGTCAAATATGCATCGGGTTTATGGCGCCCGATTGCCGCAATCCAACAAGCCAACTCGGATGGCAACGACTTGACGACGGCGGATCCGAATTGGACGCCTCTGTTGCTCACTCCACCTTTTCCTGAATATGTCTCGGGGCATTCGGCCTTCAGCGGTGCTGCCGCTACGATCTTAAACAATGTCTTCGGAAACACCGTAGGGTTTAGCGTCGGCTCATTCACCACTGCAAATCTGGTCCGCAGTTTTACTAGTTTCGATGCCGCCGCTGCCGAAGCTTCTTTTAGCCGTATTCTCGGTGGCATTCACTATCGATTCTCAGGCGAAGATGGTTTAGCGTTAGGCAAACGCGTTGGCCAACAAGTTCTCACAGCGTTTTCATCCTCGCAGGATAACCAGCCACCGACGATCGTACTCGACAAACTCCCGACAGTGATCGGGCATAATATCGAACTCCACGGACAGATTCTCGACAACTTGGCTGGTCTCCAACAAACTTCACTACAGATCAATGGCGGCGCATTCACCCCATTGTCACTCGACTCAAATGGTCGGTTCACACTGACAAACAGCCTACCCACAAACGGCACGGCGGACGGAAAAAATGTTTACCGTTTCCGGGCCATCGACGCGGCCAATAACACCACAACTCGCGAGTTCGTCTTCACGCTTGATACGCAAGCACCGATACTGTCTATCACCAGTCCGGACAACAATGCTATTCTTGTCGACAACAGTCGATTGACGGGAACGGCTTACGGTACAGGTTCGCAGATCGTGCGATTGACCTATGCCTTCGACGCCGGAAGTGAAATGCCAGTTAGCTTTTCCTCCGACAACCCGTTCGACAATTCGTTCGGTAGTTCGTTCGACAAGTCGTTCGATACTGTCCTCGACATCTCGCGATTGTCGGTCGGCCCGCACACGTTGCTCGTCAGAACCATGGATGCTGCAGGGAATGCATCGCAAACTACTCGCCAGCTCACTTTGACATTGCTTCCCCAATTTGCAATCACAAGATTCACTCCCACGGATGGTTCGCAAGATGTCGGTTCGACTTTTAAGCCGCAAGTATTCTTCTCGCGTCCTGTCGATCCGCTCTCGCTCAACGGCAACAATTTTTATGCGACGGATATATCTGGTGTAAAAATCCCCGCGAAAATCGTACCATCGCGAGACGGTTCTTTCGCTTGGTTGTTTTTCACCAACCCCATGCCGGGGGCTTCAACGATTACGGTCCATATCGATGGGAAAACCATTCTAGCGGCGACTGGCGGCCAGCCGTTGGATGCTGATGGCAATGGTGCGGCCGGGGGTGCGATGACATACCAGTTCACGACCGTCAGCCTCACTCCTCTGTTGGGGACAACCCTTTCCGGAAAGGTCGTTGATCCAGGTCCGGACACATTCCCGATGTCGTTCGACGACATTCAAGCTGGTGCCGACGGAATCCTGCATACGCCCGACGACACGTTCTTGAACCCTATTGCAGGCGTGAAGGTTTTCATCCTTGGCCTGGAAGCTCAATTTGCCATTACGGACGTCAATGGTAACTTTCATTTCGATAGTGTTCCTGCGGGAAACGTAAAGTTAGCCATCGACGGACGCTCGGCTACGAACGCACCGGCCGGTTTTTATTTTCCCGAGATGGTGATGAATCTTCAGTTGGAGGCGGGCCAAGCGAACACAGTCATGGGGACGATGGGCTCGCGTGAAGAGCAAAAAGCCAATCGGGACCGGCAAGAACTCTATTTACCGCGACTCCAGACATCGCTTTTACAAAACGTTACCAATAACGTGGTGAGTGAAATCGGAGTGAACGCTACGTCGGCTCCCAATCTTACGCCGGCGCAGCGGAGTCGGCTCTCGATATCGGTTCAGCCAGGGAGCTTCTTGGACCAGAACGGCAATCCGTTGGCTGCAGGGCAGGTGGGCATAAGCACAGTCCCACCGGAGTTGGTACGCGATATGCTTCCCCCGGGTCTGTTGCAGCATACATTTGACATTACTGTACAAGCACCCGGGATCACAAACTTCGCCACGCCGGCACCGATGACGTTTCCGAATTTATTTGGAGCCTTGCCGGGTTCGCAGTTGAGTTTTCTCTCCTTCGATCATACGACAGGGCGACTGGTCATCGAAGGCTCGGCGACGGTCTCGGCCGATGGCCTATCGGTCTCGACCGATCCGGGTACGGGCATCACCCATCCCGGCTGGCACGGGTTAACACCGCAGGGCAGTCCGACTTCACCGGATCCGAATGATGATGTTGCGGACCTCGGCACCGAGTTTGAGTATACGATCAAGACGGAGGTTGTGTCCGACAGGCCGGCGGCACCTGCTCCTGCGGCGCGGGCCGCCCTCCGCGGTGCAACAAAAGTTACCGACTACCTCCTCACCGATAGCACCGAGCGCATTCGATTTTCGGTTAAGAACGATACGAATCCGAAGAAAAGCGACGGATCGTATTTGCGAGTGGAGTTCACTATCGATCCGACGATTGCTCACCAATATCTCGACGGTTTAACGCAAACGACTTTTATTTTGCTCCCCACGGGATCGGCCAAATTCGATTTTACGATTAAAGCGCCCAACATCTTAAAGCTTGAAAACGATGTGCTGATTGGCGTCAAGTATCACTTGGAAGTAACGAACGTTTCCAAAACCGGCGTCGAGACGAGTCTGAACGAATCCGGCGATTATTATGCCTACCGCTATGTCGATGCGATGGACGACAATGCCGCGGATGGCAATCTCCGCTTTGCACCAACGCTCAATGACGGCACCAATGGGCACGTGCGTACCAGGCAAGTGGAACATCGCGGGGAAGCGGCGACGTTGGAGTACGTGCCAGTCGATCCTGCCAATCCGCAGTACCGCGTCGAGTTTGAGTCAAACGCAAAGATTACGCGTAGCATTTTGATATTCGACCCGACACAGACTGCCCAGGATCGACTGGGAACTCTAGCCATCAAAACGCGAGGAGATAATCCTAGGACAGTCACCCGATCAAACTCCCTCAATCCCTTTTTGTCTCTCATTGGCTCGGGAGTCGCCCCGAAAGACCTGTACTTCAATCTTCCAGGACTGGAAAACGAACTCAAGCGACTTGCTGACGAGCTTGTCAACGGACATACGACGCAACAAGTGGAATTGGCCTACATCGCAGGTCCTGGCGTCAATAATTCCATGATGAAATTCAAGCTGGACTACGGCCCCCCGACGCTCACCAGTGAACTAAGCATGGCTTCGACCGGCGGGCAAGTGCAAACAGCATTGGAAAGGGTTACTGGTGGTCCTGGCAGTGTTACCGTAAGTGCCAGCGACGATCGAGAAATTGTATCTACAGGTCCGAACGCAGGCAAAACAAGAATCCTCCGGCGATATTTAATCACCATTCCACTGCAGAACTCAGTGCCGGTTAAGCTGCCACTAAAGCTGGACGTCATCCATACCGGCGGCAACTTTGGCGATCGAATCGACTGGAATGTGAATGACTTCACGTCGAGGATATCTCCTAACGAGCTTGCGTTTATCGACACGGACTCGAAGCGACGTGAGTTCGCCGACTTGGCGATGCAGGCCTTTGAAAAAACATTTAAGCCATTTGTCGATCGAGGCGAGATTGTGATTCACGCAGAAGGACTGGTCGGCGCCGATTACAACGTCAACTGGACCTCGACGGCGACTGATCTTTTTGGCCTGGATGTGGGCGTGTCTGTCGGGTATGAGAAATTGGAGGAATTGGTTCGAACTCGAACCAAATTCAATCCGGCCCAACAAAGTTTTCTACTCGCGGAAGCGCGAGATATTAAGCACAATGGCCAAAACGGTGGCAAGACTGGCGTCGAAGTGTACGTTGACGAACACTTTGAAACTGCATATCCATTTTGGGACGCACCATTCGACATCGTGACGCAGGAACTGGGTTACACGGCGGCCCATGAACTAGGCCACGCCTTGGGATTGCCGCACAGCTCAAAAGTTTCCGTCACTAATCCTGTTGATGAGCTTCAAAAGTTAGTGCTAACTGACGGCGCACCCGATGACACGTTTGTTCTCAATTTTGCCGGTGAGTTAACTGCCCCAATTCGTCTACGCGATGCCAGTGGCCTTGCAGTTCGACAGGCGCTTCAGCGGTTACCGACATTTCGTAATTTCGCAGGGCAGGTGTACGTTGGAGGACCTGAAGGCGGCCCCTTTGAAATTGAGTTTGTCGATCTAAGCGTTGGTCGTGAGCAACAGATTCTTCACGGTTTCAGTCTGCCGTTATTGACGGGCTCTGGAACTGGGAATCTCAAAGTCTCTGCTTCACGCACAGTCCCGGGCGGATTTGGTCGCAAAGTCGACTTTTCCGTCATCACCTATCCAGATTCCAGCGGGATTGGGCAAAGCAGTGCCTATGACATAATGAACTCTGGAAATTCCGGAGTTCCTGTGACATTTCAAGAAAATGTCTCTGCTGCCGGCTTGCGTTTCGGCGTGCGCGGCGATTGGACTGTGGACGATGCACGGGCATTTATTAGTTTTCTCGTTAAAGCTGGCAGATCGGGAAGGAAACTTGAATTCAGTCGAGATGAGCCGTTCGAGGAAGGACAAGAGCCCCTCGATCCTTATGACTTCACGATTAGTGGTGGTCCGCTCTTGGAGTTGTTTGACGGTGGCTCGCAGCTTATTCCCGACGTCACCAATTTCGGCTCCGCTTCGACAGTGAGCCCGTCGGTGCGGCATTTTAGTTTGGTGAATCTCGGCAGCGAGAACGCGACGATTCGAAGCGTCCGCATTGTCAAGGGCATAGATTTTTCTACTCCGACGCTGCCGGTCACGGTACTCGCGCCGGGCAAATCGCTGGAGTTTGATGTCACCTTTGCGCCCGACTCCATTCTGACCTATGAGGGAACTCTATCGATCGATTCGGACGTCGAAGGTTTTCGCGGTACCTACGATCTGCTCGGCGATGGGAAACCGACGAATACGCCCGCCATCAAACTCGTTTTCTACAACAACCTGGGTTCAGTTCCTGTCGGTCAGCTAGAGGGCTTCACCGCTGTCGGTAGCGACAGTCATGGGAAGCTCACCAACGTCGGTACCGCGCCGCTAACGATCACGGAGTTTCGTGTCGCCGCGGGGCAGGGATTCGGCGAATGGATGACGCCGCCTCTCACGCAGCCCATTACACTAGCGCCTGGAGAGACGACTGGTATTCCCTTCAGCTTCCGCCCCAGCAAAGCCGGTCTGCGGCCGGGTGCTTTCGAAGTGGTCAGCAACGATCCCCGGACCCCCGTGTTGCGGGTGCCGGTCGTCGCCACGGGAGTCAATATCATTGGCGTCATCTCCAATCTCGAATTTATCTATGCGGACTTGGACGTGGGGAACGACTATGTCGCCATTGACGACAACAACAGCTACACCAACAACATGCCCGAGTTGCGGACCAAAAGTGATAAGGCCGGTCATTGGGAGTTCTTTCTGCCAGCCAAGGCCGGTGTGCGGGTCACCACCTTTGATCCCGTGAGCGGGCTCATCGCCTATACCGCCATGTACACCAATGAGGCCGGGGTCAGCACTTTAGTCAACAGCGTTCGGCGTAATTTTAATCCCAGTGACGCTCCCGACACCGATGGCGACGGCCTGCCGGACGATGTCGAGTTCGCCATCGGAACCAATCCCAACCAGCTCGATACCGACGGCGATGGCACGAACGACTTTGCGGAACTCGACACCGGTTCGAATCCCTTGGACGATCGGCCGTCCGCCAACGGCATCGTCTCGGCGTTGCAGACTGGTAACATCGCGCTCGATATCAAACTGGTCGCCGATTTTCTTGACCCGTCGCGCTCGCTGGCCTATATCGCCTCCGGCAATTCAGGACTGACGGTCGTCGATGTTACCGACTTTGCGAAACCCATATCCATCTCGCAATTTACTGTTCCTGGACTGATTAACAATCTGTCGCTGGATGTCGGCCGCAAGATTGTCGCGGCAGCCAGCCCGACAAGTGGTGTCCATTTGATCGATGTCGCAAACCCCACGCAGCCAAAGCTGTTGCGCACGCTGCCGCACGAAGGCACCGACCCAGTCGCGGCAGTCGAACTTTATGACGGGCTCGTGTACGTCGGGGTCGGTGGTAAGATTCGCGCCTTCGACGTTCAAAGTGGCGAATTGAGCTCCGATTTCGACCTTGGTACGCAGCTTGTTCTGGGAATGTCGCGCAATGCCGATCGGCTGTACGCCACGCTCCTCGACACGGTATCCAATCAGCGGCTGCTGCGGATTTTTGAGATCGCGTCCGCCGGCCTGGCAGCCAGCGGTTCCTTGGTTCTGCCGGGCATCACCACCGCGGGCGATCCCTACGTCACGAACGACATCAAGCGATTCAAAAATATTGTCAAGCAGACTCCGGCTGGGCCAATTATCGAAACAATCGAATTTCGAACCGACGTCGTGTGGATTCCTGCTGGCGATCGGGTCATCACGGTCGATGTGGCAAATCCGTTAAGCCCAGAAATCATCACTAGCACAGCGACCATCGCCCAAGGGGGCGCCGCAGACATCGAACTCAACGGTTCGGGACTCGGCGTCGTTGCCGGCTTTGTCAATCCAGGGGGCAGCGCGATTGTGCTGCAAACGCCTGACGCGAATAGCACCAATCAAATCTTCACGCGGTTTGCCCTCCCGACGTTCGGCCAGGCAGTCGCGCTCAACTCAGGGCTGGCCTATATCGCCGATGGAACCAGCGGCTTGCAACTGGTGAACTTCTTGCAGCGCGATACGGGCCGCCGGCCCCCCACGGTCGGTCTCAATCCGCTGGCGAATGACATTAACCCCGGCCAGCCGGGCGTCCAACTGTTTGAGGGATCGACCGTTACCCTTGGCAATCAGATTACCGACGATGTTCAGGTGCGAAAAGTCGAACTCTTGATTGATGGAACGGTGGTGCGAACGGAATTGTCGTACCCCTACGATCTGACGACCGTGCTCCCCACCATCGCCCAGACCGGCAACCAAGCCGTGCTGCAAGTGCGCGCCACGGATACCGGCGGCAACAGCACCTTGTCGGACCCGATCGTGATCGACCTGTTGGCCGACGTGACAGGGCCAACGATCCGCACGCTCGACCCTGCCAGTGGCAGCACGCAGCCGCTCTCGCGCCGCAAGGTATCGATCACGTTCTCGGAAGCACTCGACCGCTCAACGATGGTTCTCGCCAATTATGACCTGCAAGGTCCCGGTGGGCCGATCACTCCGATCTCCATCGACCTGCGGCAGCGCGATACACAAGTGGAGATTCTCTATCCTCCGCTGGCCAAAGGGGCGTACACCTTCGTCACTCATGCGGCTGTGGTGAAGGACCGCGCGGGCAATGCGCTCGGTGCGGCTGACGTGAGCTCGACATTCACCGTCGCGCCCGCCGTATTTGTGCCGACGATTCGCTGGGTGAACGATGCGGGCGGCCTGTGGTCCTCGGCCAGCAACTGGCGCGATGTGGTCTCGAATCAGCCCCGAGTTCCCATCGCGACCGACGATGTAATGATCGATGTGCCGACGGACGCCCAGATTACGCTTGATGCGGGCGTGATCACTGTGAATAGCGTGATCTCCAATGAACGCTTCCAAATCACCGGCGGTCGTCTCAACGTGACCGACACAATTCAGATTAACAACACGTTTTTGATCAACGGTGTTAACGAAAACAATATTGCAACATTCAGCGGAACGGTGCTGCGCGGATCGGGTGGGCAGAGCGTGGATGTCGCCGGCGATGTGCGCCTGATTGGGGCGACGATTCAAACCGATATAAGGGCTGCCAGCAATCCCAACATCCTGAGTCGCCTGCGATTGGCAGGCGGTTTTGCTTTGCAGGGAACCTACACTACGACGAACACCGCCACCATTATCGGCATTGAAGGCTCGCAAACCATCTCCTCGGGCACGTTCGTAACAACCGGAGCAACTCCGAATGCCGCCCTGATCCGAATTGAATCGGTGGGAGCTTCCACCTTAACCTTTGGCGAAGGAGTTACATTCCAGGCCCAACTCCTGATCGCGGGTGGCAGTTTTTATACGACCCCCTCCGGGCCGAACCGCCTTTCCCTAATCAATCGCGGCACCATCACGGCGCTCGGTTCGCCAACCGCGTTTTTCGGGGTGTTCACCGAAACCGAGTCGTTCACGAACTACGGAACGATCAACACCCAAGACCGCGGAACGGTGTCGATCAAGGACAAAACCTTTACGAACACGGCGACCGGTCGGATTACGATCAGCATCGGGCAATATCAAGGTTTTATCCAGGCAAAGATCGGCGGTTCGACGACGACAAGCGTGACGAATGCTGGCACGATCGAGTTTGTCAATGCGAGAGCAGACATCTTGTCGGGCGTCGATGGTGTCAATCATGTATTTTCCAACACCGGCACGATCATCGTCAACAAGGCGGAAGTCTTTCTCAACGGTTCATTCACGAGCGACGATGTCGTAAACATTCGCAATACGGGATATTTCTTGACTGTTGGGGTGATGGACAATACTGGGCGGACCTTTACCTATTCCAATACGGCCGGAGCCTTCTTTATGGGTGGCCGGATCCTCGGGGGCGCAATCGTTAAGGCGGGCCCAGCTAAATTGTTTCTCGGCGGCACGATTGTGGGGGTCACGCTGGACGGGGACTTCAATTTTGGGGAGTTGTTCACCGATCCCTTATATGGAAGTGCATACTATCGTCCGGGCCGTGTAAATGTGGAACAAGGCTTGACATTGCGGGGCACGATCTCCATCTACAGCGGCCCCTCAGCCGTAAATTTCGTTGGCGGCCCGCAAACGGTTTCCGGGGGAACGATTCAGTCATTCGTTGGTAATCAAACGCAAGGATCTGCCATCATCTCTGCGTTTCAAGGAGGTCCTGTCGTGTTCGACTCGACCGTCACGATTCGCAGCAACAACGGCGCAAGTATTCAGGGCAACATCATTAGCTATGCGAATATAATCTTGGACGCCAACACCGGTCTCTTTTTGAGCGGAATCAAAGGGTCCATCAACTCCAATTTCGATGGACCGTTTGTAAACCGGGGAACGATCACGGTCCCGACGACGCGCACTCTGAATTTGGGCCTCCCCTTCATCAACGAGGGCCGGATCATTGTCAGTGGAGGCACGGTGAAGACACAGACGCCCTCGAACTCTCTCGTTTACGTTGACAGCTTTAGTAATACTGGCACGATTAACCTCACTGGCGGCGGTTTGCTCCGGTTGACGAGTGATCAGCCATCGACTTTGTATCACACGGCTGACTTGGGGACGATTATTGATTCCGGTGGATTCGTGCAGATTGAAGATGGTGTGCTGCTCGACAATTCGGGCGCAACTCTCCAGATCGATGGCACGGCAAATTGGAGTCTAATAGGCCGAAACGCGGTTATTGTGGGCGGCACGATTCAGGTCGATAGCACCGCCAAATTCGAGGCCTATCAGGCAGCCGTCCTAAAGGATGTGATTGTCAACGGGAATTCCTCGCGCTTCGGCCCGAGCTTGGTGGGCAATGTTGTCATCAATGGAACCGTAACTGGAGATCTTCAATTTGGCCATCCCTTGCTGTATCCTGGAATCCCCCTAGTGATACGCGGAGGCCAATTTAATGTGGGATACGCCACTCTTACCGGTTACAGCACCGTACCGACAATTACCTTCGAATCCGACGTGGTCCTGAAAGGAAATAGAACCAACGCCACATTCAATAGGCCCGTAACTAACCGGGGCCAGATTATCGCCGATGGTCAAAATCTCTTTCTTGATGCGGATCGTCTCTTCCACTTCACGGTTGCGCCCTTTACGAACGAAGCGGCGCCGATTACGAACGAAGGAACTCTGTCAGCGATCAATCGTGGAATTCTGCGAATCGACAATCTAGCGGTGCCAAATTCCGGAATTGTATCTGCAGGCGTTGGAAGTTCCGTCGAGTTCACCAGTACGTTTTCCCAGGCCTCGACGGGAGCGACACGAATGGATATCGCTGGCACTGCAGCCACTCAGTTCGGACTGGTTGCGGTCACGGGTGCCGCCACGCTCGCAGGCACGCTCGATATCCGGTTTACCAGCGGCTACGCGCCGGCAGTTGGTGACCGTTTTAAAGTAATGACCTACGCCTCGAAAACCGGACAATTTAGCACGATCAACGTCACGGGCCTTGCCACCGGATTTGTCGTTACACCAGAGTACAACGGAACCGATCTGACGCTGGTCGTAAAAGCCGTGCCTTAGTAGGCAGTCGCGGCGTTATTTGGACGAAGCGGCCTGCTACTTCCGAGTCATCCCAAGTTTCAACAACATCGGGTCGAGAGAATGACGAACGCGGGGAAGTCAATCCCGAAATTCGCCGAGGGAGGTTTGAGCTGATCTTCGATCCAAACCATCGGTGATCGTGGTTTTTTTCCGGTGACCAAATCGTCGCCTAGGACTATTCGTACTGTGCGAAGCGATTCTAGGGGTTGCGAGCTGGATGGGCACTGACGCCGACGCACTTGCAATTCATCGTTACATCGCCTTACGGCTCGAATGCACTTAATTCTTTCGAATTCGGCCCCGAGTCTTAGTTCGGTTTACCAAACAACTTCTTCCGCATCGAAAACCGGCCCTTCGATACATGTCCGTTGATAATCCCATTGGCCGTCGGTCTGTTTGATTTTGGCAACGCAAGTAAAGCAAATCCCTATACCGCAAGCCATCGGTGTTTCGAGCGATACTTCGCATGCCACTCCGTATTTCAAAGCTATCTGACTGACTGCTTCCATCATTGGCTCTGGGCCACAGCAAGCGATCCGACAATCGATGTTGGATTCCTCCAAAATCGATCGCAGCACTTCGGTAACACGACCATGATGCCCGAACGATCCATCCTCAGTAGCCGAACAAACTCGCGTGCACGTCTTTTCGAAATCCAATAGGCCAGCAAGATAATCCTTGGTCCTAGCTCCATAGCAAAACGTCACGCGTTTGGCGAAACCGCTTGGCTGAGATGGCTCGCCATATCGAGTTTTACCCAACGCGGCGGACGCCAAGGTCAACATGGGTGTCTGGCCAACTCCACCCGCGACCAGTATGAGATGTCCGGTTGGCTCAGTCGAAAATCCATTTCCGAGCGGACCCCAAAGTTCGACTTGATCCCCTGCCACGCATTTTGACAACGCTTGTGTGAATTTCCCTTTCACCGTGTAGACAACACTGACGGCCTCCGGCGTCCCATCTTTGCCTATGTGCCGATCGTACATGGCCAAGGCTCGTCCAATCAACGGATCGTTGCGGCCTGCGATGCGAACCATAAAGAACTGGCCAGGCACGGTTCGCCGAGCCAACTCAGGTGCCTCCACCGTCAATTGCCAAGTCTCTTTCGCAATGCAGCGATGCACTGCGATTGGGGTCGACACGAACTCAAACTTGGCCGAACATTCATCGGTACTTGTAAGTGCAGTGCTCATTGCTATTGAAGTTCAGTTTGCGACTTTGCTCCACGAGACATAACCAAAACAACTCCAAGCGCGATGACGATGACTTGGCTGAGGGCAAAGAAAGCAAGGTAATAGAATGTGGTTGCGTTGAACCCGTAGGAGTGAAGCCCGACACCTAGCAGATTGGTACCGAACATCGACCACGCGGTAATGATATTGCCAAACACGGCGAGTATTCCAAACCCTAGGGCTCCAATCATCTTGTCCCAGCGAGCGTGCAAAAGCAGCGCATTCCAAAGGACGATCATCATGGCACCATTTTCTTTTGGATCCCAACCCCAGAATCGGCCCCAACTATCGTCCCCCCAAAGACCACCAAGAACCGTTCCAACAAAACTGAAAAAGAGCCCAAAGCAAACTACGCCATAGCAAATGCGATACAAAGTAGGAATCACATCCACGCCTGGCCCAAACTGGTATTTCTCTGCTGACTTGGGTGCAACGGAACGTAGGAAGGCCGAAGAGCTTGGTATTTTTGGTTTCGGACTCAGACGTTCAAGTAACGTGACGACGACAATTCCCACTCCAAGTAGGCCAGCCACAAACGTCGCACTATACCCAAGCGATACGCTAACCACATGCGTCGCCAGCCAAAACTGCGTGTCAAGAACCGCTTCGAGAACCGGCATGGAATCACCAATATTAAGCGCATACGCGACTTGCAGCGTCAAGAATCCCGCAACGGAGGCTACTAATACCGATACAGAGACAGGAAACAAGATTTCAGTAACGGTACAAAACAAAACCATGGCCCAGCCGATGAACACCGCCGCCGAGTATAGGGTTGCCACAGGTGGACGGCCAGAAATCCCAATCCGGCACAAAATTGCCGTGGTATGCACCAACAAAGTGATGACCAAAATCCAAAAAGCAGTTCGACGAAATACTTCACGACCAAATGTAAAACTAACCAGCACCAGCAACAAGCAAACAACATATAGCCTAGAGGCGATCGTGATCGGATCAAAGTGTTGGTACCAAGCTTCAAATGGCACTTTCGCACTGCCGATCAGCGGGATCTTGCCAGTGTCGGCTGTGATACCGAATTCTCGCTCCACACTTGCATTGAATTCCGCGACATTCTTGTTGATGCTCCTTTCGTTCTTCGGACTAGCCGAGAGGGATTCAATAAGTGCCATAAAGCTCAATACCGATTCCGTTTTTGATTCGACGCCGGTGGTCTTGAATTTGACGGTTTCGAAAAGTGCAGGCCCGAATGCATCCCATTTGGCAGGTGGTGCCTTTTCTCCAGCTTTGGCTATTGGCTTGGTCAGTGGCGGGATTATGGCTATGGGACTTCGTTCCCGAATGCGATCGACTTCAGGCTGCAGACTTCGGATAGCAGCGATCATTTGGGCTGGGTCCGAAGAAACTCGGGGCGCCAATGGTGTATATGCAGCGAACAAATTATCCAGCGTCGAGATCTTGTCGATTGTTTCTGCTAACTTTGCTTGTTCGAAGCTCCATTCGTCTCGTTTCGTTTTGAACAGACTCTGCACTTGCTCAGGAATTTTCGCTAAACCTTCACGGATTTGATTGTAGGAGTAGCGATTCGATTTGTGGCGCTGGAGCGCTAAAGCGGTCGTTGTCTCAACCGCGTCGATTCGAATGAGCGGGCTATCTAGCACCCAATCTTCTCGGGCAAACACTGCCATAATCCATTGAGCAGCTTGAATCGGCTTGCCTGTTTTGAAGTCTGGCTCATAGGTGTGGCCGTCGTTGCTCAGAGCGAATTTCTTGTTGGAGAGGACTTCCAAAACTTCCCCAGCAGCCGATACAAGTGGTTTGATTCTGCCACCATACTGTACAGGTATTTCTCCGATAGCATACCAATTGATTGCGTCAGGACCTGCCTTGGGGGGTGAGGCGCTTCTGACAATCCACAGAGCGACGAGGCCGCAAAGAACTACTGGTATCGCAATCGCAAACAATCTGCCAAGCCCGTTGGAGGATTTTTCTTTGGATTGAAGGATGGATGCAGACAATTCACCAGTTGATAGCTTCAGTCTATCGTATCGCGATGCAAATCGAGCAAAGGTGCCGCCAAAGTGAACCAGCATGCCCAATCCGGACAGAACACACGCAACGTAAGGGATCAGCCAGCCTGCGTTGGTTACCACTTGAAGCGTCGTTTGCTCGACACCGATTGGGTTAAATCTGCTGGTCTCGCTCATGTAGCCTGATTGATAGAACGTCTCGCCTCGAAACCGCATGGGATTGTTCATCCAGATCCGACCTTGTTGCAGTGTGTCTCCTTGAGTATCCGTGATCTTCACGAACGACGAATAATCCTTAGGCTTGGATGTTCCCGTATATTCCTCCAAGACAACGTCGTCCAAAACAACGGAGTACGGCTTGAAGTTTCGACGGAAGCGGAGGCCGAAGTCCCATGCCTTTCCAGCCACCTCAGCGTGTTCGTATTCGGACTTGAACAGTATCGCGTCATCGTTTACGAGCTGGCTCACGGCATAAGTACCAATCGGCGTTTGGTCCTTCTTGTCCCGAAGCGTCACATATGCCGTTGCGTAATTGGTTTCGCTTTTGGCCCCGCCAGCCTTCGGAAGTTCCTTGAACTCGAATTCACGAATGCCTACGCCCGTTAGTTGAAAATCGTCGTCCGATGGTTGAGGTGGGCGACTGCGGGCGTTGTTCGTCGAATTGATCATCCAGCGGTCGATGCGAAATTCAAACGGCAGCTCCGCCGAAGTCAGAAACTTGCCATTGGTCAAAGATCGTTGCAGCATCGGATGATCGAAAGCCACAACGTGGTTCTTTTCCGGATCGCTTTTGTCGACAAACGCTAATTCGACGGTATCCAGTTCGTACGCAACCTGGGTGCGTTGCCCCTCGAAGATCGCCATCCGTTCTTCTCGCTGTGCGTCGCCGAAAATGAACTGGCCGAGCATCAACAAGCCGACCCCAAGGTGGATCAGTACATTCCCGCCTCGATTGCCAAAGAGAAGCAATAGTCCAACCAGCAGCACCACGCTAACAACCAGACTTTTGGTCAATTGCCAAACAATGCGAAGACCCGGATCTGGAATGCGATATGCGTCGTTGGTAGAGAGCAAGAAGAAACTGACGCCGAGCAGAATGGCCGTTAACGTCCAAATAGTCCATCGAACGACGCGGGTCTTTGGGTTCCACACAATGCACCAAACCAAAGCACCTGCAGCCAGTCCCCATACACTCGCCTTGACTCCGCTCCACAGCCAGTCGTAGCTAAATGGCGGTTCACCTTGCAAACCGTCCCCCAAGTGAGCGCTCAGAACGATCAGCCCAACCAAAGCGAAACCCGCGATCGTAAAGAATAGGCCGGCTACGAATTGACCCCCTTTGGCATTCATCTTAAAGCGAGTCATCTTCGCAGCGATCAAATTAATAAGCAGTATCAAACCAACAGCAGCCCCACCGGGAATGGCGAACGCATATGGGAGGGTTTCTTTGTGCGGCCAAATGGTCTGCGGCATGAAGACGTCGAATGGGACCTTGGCAATCCAACTGTTGAAATACTGCTTCTTGACATCAACGATCGTTTCTTGGTCTTGAGCCAGCGTCCCAACGAAGAGGAGCATAGTTCCCAATGCAAACATAGTGACCGTGATTTTGAGTGAGCCCATGGCCCGCAAAGCCAGCCAAGCCACCCTAGCGATATCCAGTGGAGCGGTCGTGGTTGCTACTCTGCCGCTACTAAAAGTTCCAGTTGCCACGCGGAATTACTCCCAATGCAATGAGTTAACAAAGCTTAAAAAGGTTGACTTCTCTTCTTCCATCATCCGCAATTCGCAGTTTAGTTTCACGAACATGCTCATTCCATCGTTACCCATCGGGATAGCAACTACCAACAGCGAACGAGCGTCCGGCTGATCCGACGCTCGAATCGAATAAAGCTTTCCTGTTTTTCCGCCCGCTTGAAACGATTCCGCTTCATCGACCGTTTTGATGGCTAGGGACTCCATGGCCGTGGGCTCATTGTTTGGTAAGACTTGGCTAATCCACATGGCAGCATTCTGAACGGGAGCATCTCTGGCAGTGCTTACGGTCACTTCGCCCACTCTTGCATCTTTCGTCAATTTGAATGTCGCTTCGCGATACGGTCGAGCGGGCTGCAATTCCCAGCCCGCGGGTTTATCGTAAACCAGTTTAAGCAAAGGGATCTCGGGAGGAGCACTGGGTTGAACATCAACCTGCCGATTTGGTTCTATTGGCGACTTGGGACCAGGAGAGGACCCGCCCGCGACGCCACCTTGAGCGTCAAACAGGTATGCCGGCAAAGGCTCTCCCTGTCGTGGAATTGTCGGCAACTCTTTTTGAAGCTCGGAAACGGTGATTGGAGGCAATTCCAACTGACCTCGCCAACGATTGATTTGGCTGAGTAGGTATTCGTCCCACATAGCCTTTTCCTTCGGCCGTTCGTACTTGGAGACCGTGAACCGGATACGGCCTTCTGCCGCTTCGAAATTGATTTCCGCGATCATTTCGGCCAAACCAATACCAGCATTTGCATTATCAAGTTGTTTTACGGTCCATCCTTGTGGCAATTCCAATTTAGGTGCCCCAGTTCCTGGATCGATATCAAACTGTTCGACAATGGAACGGAATGCCGATTCTGCCGAAGCCAGTTGAGCGATGCGGTCCGTGGCTTTCACGAAATAGACATTCCCTCCGTCGGGGATGACGGCCCCCAGGATTCGGCGATCGTCCAATGGAATGCGACTGGAACCCATAATGGGAGGCAGAGCGCGTCGAGGCTGAGGTTCTCGTCCCTTTACAAACTCACTTTCGATCTTTGGAGAATCGTACGTACGTTCTTTTAGCTCGCGCCAGCAGCCCGAAAACGAAACCACCAAGGTCAAAAAAGCGGCATTTTGGATGAAAAGGGAATGGGAGGCGGTCGACAAAATCGGAGTGAACTCACAGGATTCGAGGAATGCGAACAATTGCGTGGGAAAGCGTTAGTCGCTTGGGAGGCGTTTCGCCTGGCGGGGGGCACCTTCAACAGCGATAGGCCCAGCCAATAGTACTCAACCTAAGTCAGTATAGAGGCGGGAACAGCAATAGTCATGCCGAAATAAATTTTCAACAGGTGTGCGGCCCGTGTCAGGCACCTGTCTGGACGAGTCCATTGAAGCCCACGAAGTGACCCATCTGTGGCTGCCCCTATTGACTTGTCGGAAGAAATTTAAGAAACCCTGTGAACTGTCGGAGAAAGATCGCTTCTATGGCAATCTAGGCAGAATGGTTAATCCAGGCTTTTCGCACGGAAGCGATAGATCATGAAGCGATACCTTCGATGGTTGTTGGTCGGTGGTTGCATTCCCTTTCTTGGCTGTGCTTCGATGAAGGAATCCGACACGGCCAGAACGGGACTGGAACAACTGCTCATCAGCAATGCGGTGGACCAGTCGCTTGCCAAAGTGGACTTCCGACCAGTGTCAGGGGCCAAGGTCTTTCTGAAGACGGATCTATTGGATTGCGTCGACAAAAACTATGTGATGCTCAGCATGCGATCGAAGCTGTTGGCAAATCACTGCTCGTTGGTGGACAAGGCGGAAGACGCAGAAATAGTAATGGAAGTCGCATCTGGCGGTGTTGGAACAGATCGCACCGAGATGGTTGTGGGTACTCCAGAAATACCGCTTGGACTGATGGGGAGCGTTCCCAAAGTCAACTTTTATGAACGCAAGAAGGCGATGGGTACTGCAAAACTGGCGATTATTGCCACCGATGCCAAGACCAAGCAACCGGTGATCAATTCCGGTTTCGCACTCGCTCGAAGCGACCACCAACACTGGTCGGTGATGGGCTCTGGACCAGTTCTCTCTGGAAGCGTAGCCAATCAACTCAAAGAACATACCGGTACAAGCGAGTCGATGATGTACCTGCCGTCGAGCCCATCCAACACGCAAAGCCAGACGGCATCCAAAAGTGGCAGTGAATCCCTCACGCGCTAATGTAGCTGAGCGAGGCCCTCGCTCAGTGCCGGAATGGGACATAATCTAAAAGTCAAAACGAGCGAAGGGCCTCGCTCGTCCACTTTGGTGGTACTTTCCGTATCTTGTATGTTAGAATAAGGGTTTGCGGGCCAGTTGGCACGAATATCCTATGCAACAGCTTGGTGTGGAGTACGAGACAACTTGTTCAGCAGCAAAGTCCTCAATCGCTTTGGATTGCTCATGCTGGAATTGGCGTGCGCCAACGCAAGTCTACAAACGAACGCGAATACGCTTGTCGCTGCGAATGGTGTAATTGTCGCTGGCATTGTTGAACCCTTTCTAAAGGACAATTGCCTGCGTTGCCATGGACCGGATGAATCGAACGGCGAATTGCGATTCGATCAGTTGGACGCCGACCTCACCAAGCCATCGACCTTCGAGCGTTGGAGGGAGATCGTTTCCCGAGTTCAATCCGGTGACATGCCTCCTGACAAGGAACCACGACCTCAACCGGAACATGTTGCAAGTTTTGTGAAACGGCTGGCCGATCGGCTTAATGTGGCTGCCGCCAAGCATCGAGCCGAAGGCCGCGTGGTACTAAGGCGTCTTAATCGCGTTGAGTATGAGAATACGATGCGCGATTTGTTTGACGTTAATGTTTCGGTGAAGGAGTTGTTGCCAGAGGATTCTATCTCACACGGTTTTGATAACGTAGGTGCCGCACTTAACGTCTCTCCTGTGCTCATGGAACGATACCTTGACGCGGCGGACGCCGTGCTCAACGAAGCGACTGCACCGATTCACAAACTGGAAAGCAAAACAGAGCGGTTTGACCTCTACGATTCGCTCCCCCAGTGGTTTCTTGCTGGAGCGTGGAAGCGCGAGGAAGGAGTTGTCCTGTTTCGCAACAGCGGTGATTCCGCGTCGGATCTCAGACAGTTCAAGGCTCCGGCACCTGGACGCTACCGTTTCCGGATCGCGGCCTCCGCACACAACTCCGAAACGCCGTTGCCGTTCGCGGCGCTGCTCGGGAATTTTGTCGTGAGTGGAAATTTTTCGCGGCATTTGGGTTACTTCGACGCACCGCCCGGTGCACCAGTGGTCATCGAGTTCGAAGAACGACTTGCCGCGAAAAACGATACGATCAAGCTCACTCCGGTTGCATTGCCATTCGTCTATCTCAAGCACGAGACCATGCCGGAATACCCAGGGCCGGGTTTGCACATTCACTGGATTGAAGTCAAAGGGCCATTTCCTGAAGCTTGGCCGACCGAGAGTTACCGCCGAGTTTTCGGGGATGTGGATCCGAAAAAAGGCACGCGCGCAGATGCGGTAAGACTATTGCGAGAGTTTCTTCCCAAAGCCTTCCGGCGGCCAGTCACGGAATCGGAAGTGCAGCCGTTTGCGAAGCTTGTCGCCGAATCGATGGATTCGGGACTGTCCTTTGAAACCGCCTTGCGAACAGGTTACAAAGCCGTGTTGGCGTCGCCAAAGTTCCTCTACTTTCGAGAGTCGCCAGGCCTGCTGGACGATTACGCGTTGGCCTCTCGACTCTCGTATTTCCTTTGGAGCACGATGCCGGACGAAGCTCTGCTCCAAACTGCGCAAAGCGGTACGTTGCGTCAGAAAGAAGTGTTACGATCGGAAGTTGAGCGAATGCTTCAGCATCCGAGCGCGAAAGCGTTCACCGAGAATTTCACTGGCCAATGGCTAGGCCTGCGTGAAATCACTGCAACCACCCCCGATAAAACGCTCTATCCAGAATTTGAGGAACAGTTGCAATGGTCATTCGTACGCGAGACACAACTCTTTTTCGACGAGTTGTTAAAGGAAAATCTCAGTGTGCGAAATATCGTTGACTCTGAGTTTGCGATGCTCAACGGCCGGCTTGCAAACCACTACGGCATTCCGGATGTACACGGCGTCGCATTTCGCAAAGTATTGCTCAAACCCGAATATCATCGCGGCGGTATGTTGACGCACGCGAGCGTCCTCAAAGTCACCGCGAACGGTACGACAACTTCGCCCGTCCTTCGCGGTGTTTGGATCCTCGATCGCATCTTGGGTAGACAGGTCCCTCCCCCGCCTCCCAACGTTCCCGCGGTCGAGCCGGACATTCGAGGCGCGACAACCATCCGTGAGCAACTCGCAAAACACCGAGAGACACAAAGCTGCGCACATTGCCACGCACAAATCGACCCGCCCGGATTCGCATTGGAAAACTACGACGTCATCGGTGGCTGGCGAGAGCAATACCGTGTGGTGGCCGATCGAAAGGAATGGGTCAACAATCGAACGGGGCCATTGGCTAAGTACCTCGCGGCTTATCAATACGGGGTAGGGCGACAGATTGATCCTGGCGATACCATGGCTGACGGCCAGAAGTTTTCGGATCCTGTCCAGTTCAAGAAATTGCTTTTACAACAACCCGAACAAATCGCTCGTTGCATCACGGAGAAACTAGTTACCTATTCAACTGGGCAGCCAGTAAGCTTCAATGACTACCAACTTGTGGATAAGATACTTGAAGAAACCGAGGGTTCCGATTACGGACTGCGTTCCATCGTTCATGCCGTAATCGCCAGTACTCTCTTTCAAAAGAAGTGAATGTAACATGACCGCTTTCAAGAGATTCTCCCGACGAATGCTATTGCGAGGGGCAGGTGTGACCATGACCCTGCCACTGCTGGAGGCGATGGGGCATAGACAAGCACAAGCTGCGTCAAGCGAGCCGCCGCGACGGATGATTTGCATCAATACGACGCTCGGTTTGCATACGCCAAACTTGTTTCCAGAGATGGCAGGACGCAACTATGAACTGACACCCTATCTAGAACCGATACGCGAGTTTCGGGACGACTTCACGGTTTTTTCAGGGCTTTCGCACCCGGAAGTCGACGGCGGACACCCCGCCGAGTTGTGTTACCTCACTTCCGCTCCACATCCGCGCGCGGACAACTTCAAAAACACGATTTCGCTAGACCAATTCGCCATCGAGCAGCTTGTGCCCGACACACGTTTTGGTTCGCTCGTGCTGGCTTCGTCATCGAGCCGAGGACTGTCCTTCACTCGAAGCGGGGTACCCATTCCTGCCGAAGAGCGTCCATCGCGTGTCTTCAAAAGCATGTTCGTCGATGGGACTCCCAAGGAAATCGACTCCCAAGTGCAGCGGCTCAAACAGGGGCAGAGCATCATGGACACCATCATGGACGAGGCCAAGGATTTTCAGCGTGGCCTAGGCGCACAGGACCACCAAAAGCTTGACGAGTATTTCAGTTCCGTGCGCGAAGTCGAAAAGCGTATGATCAAGGCTCAAGACTGGACCCGCCGCCCAAAGCCAAAGGTCGATGCCAAATCACCGGTCGACATCAACAGCTCGGTCGAGGTTCCCTCGCGTGTCCGATTGATGATCGACTTGATGCACCTCGCGCTGCAGACCGACTCGACTCGATTCATTACGTTTGCGCTCAATGGACTCAACGCTGTACCTGTGATCGCGGGAGTCACCCAGGATTGGCACAACTTGTCTCACCACGGTCAGGATCCCGCCAAACTAGCTGAGCTCCGGATTGTGGAGGTCCAGCAGATGCAGCTCTTTGGAGAGTTATTGACCAAGCTCAAAAACACTCGCGAGGCAGAAGCAACACTGCTTGATCGTACGATCGTGCTTTTCGGCAGTAACCTGGGCAACGCCAGCAGCCACGACAACAAGAACCTGCCAATAATCGTGGCGGGTGGCGGCTTTCAGCACGGTCAGCACCTTGCCTTTGACCCAAAGAAGAACCCGCCGCTCTGCAATCTCTACGTGCAATTCCTCCGACAGTTAGGTGCAGAATCAAATGCCTTCGGCTCCAGCACCGGAACCATTCCAGGATTTGTCCCGCGAGGGTGAGGATTCTGCCGAACCAAGGCTCGGATGCTGGCGGTCCATTCTGTTGCCCACAGGCTTGCGGCCTGTTCTTAAGTTGTTGGATCTCTACCCTCCGGTACCCGTTGCCTCCACCAAGAAGCTAGAACTGAACCAGACACGTTCATCCAAGGACCAAAGATAGCGCCCGCCAATGCCGCTTGTGGGCTATTGAGCACGTCGATTGCCAGTGCCGTTGCCAAGCCGCCGTTCTGCATTCCTACTTCGATCGAAATCGTTCGGCAGGTCGTTTCGTCCAATCGGCAAGCCCTGGCTCCGAAGTAGCCAAGTGCATAGCCGATCGAATTGTGAAGGATCGCCACAATGAGGAGAATCGAGCCAACGTTGTAAAGATTATCCCGCGATTGGGCCACAATGATACCTATCACAATACAGATTGCGATCATTGCAACTACAGACAAACACCGGTCCAGCCAAGGTCCCCGCCAGTTGAGCCATTGAAGGAGGTAACTGAATACAAGACCGAGGACAATAGGAGCAATAGTGAGATCTAGGATCGACCACATCATTTTGTAAAAATCCACAGGAACAGTGCTCCCCGCCAGGAGCGACATCGCAAGGGGTGTCTTGATCGGGGCCATTAAGGTCGAACAAGCGGTCATCGTTACCGAAAGGGCTACATCCCCGCGAGCAAGGTATGACCATGATTGCAGAGGCAACACCTGCCGCGCACGCAATCAGCGTCAGAACATTTAAGACTAACGTCAGTCGCTGAGACATACCGTTCATTTCCATTCTATTTTGTGCAGAACACGTGTTTTTTTGCCTAGGTAAACGACAGACCCGCGGCGATCGCTCGAATAGTGTACTTACTCACCTCCCGGAGCACGACAATCATACCCTCCTTCTTGGTTTGCGTTTTGGCTGGAATCCTAGCCGACCCTGAGAACGGTACGATCGCGGGCCGTGGCCGACGCTGCTAGCGTCGGTTCGGATGCTGGCAGCATCGGTTCGGATGCTGGCAGCATCGGTTCGGACGCTGCTAGCGTCGGTTCGGATGCTGGCAGCATCCGCCACGTACAGGCATCCACGGCACGAGGTGGTGTCTTTATCGAATGGACCCACAAAATGCCCATTCGGACGCTACAATGCATCATCGCATCAACTATCAACGATGACTCACTCGAAGAGAACAAAAAATATTCGCGTACGAATTGGAACTCGATTGATATTGTGAATTTTTTCGATGAAAACTATGCATAATACCCTCGTTCGACTAATCGCATTCGTTTTGATTGCGATCCCCGAGTTCGCCTTCGCATTTGATGCGTTCACGGTGCCCAACGTTGGCAAGCCATCAAGGCCAAACATCCTGTTGATCCTGGCGGATGACTTAGGATACGGAGACGTCGGATGTTACAATCCCGCTTCTCGCATCCCAACACCGAACCTTGACCGGCTGGCTAATGAAGGGATGCGTTTCACCGATGCGCATAGTCCCTGCACGGTCTGCACGCCGACGCGGTACAGTCTGATGACTGGGCAAATGGCATTTCGAGTTCCCAACGGCGGCCGTGTCTTCACTGGTGCTGGCGGTCCGTCCCTGATCGCTCCCGACCGAATGACCGTGCCAAAAATGCTGCGTGAGCATGGCTACTCGACTGCATGCGTTGGTAAGTGGCATATCGGGCTGACGTTTTACGACAAGGACGGTCAACCGATTCACAATGGGGATCCTGAGTCGGTGAAACGGATCGACTACGCACGACGTATCGATAGCGGGCCGCTCGACTGCGGCTTTGATCAGTTCTTTGGGACCGCATGTTGCCCGACCACCGATTGGTTGTATGCCTTCATAAACGGCGACCGAATACCTGTACCGCCAACTGGATTGCTCGACAAAACAAATCTGCCGAAACATCCCTACGCTAACGACAACCGTCGTGGCTGGCAGGCCCCCGATTTCGACTTGGAAGAAGTCGACATGAAGTTTCTGGAAAAGAGTCAAGAGTTTTTGCATAAGCATGTTCGTGAAAGTCCGAACACGCCATTCTTTCTTTTCCATGCAACGCAAGCCGTTCATCTCCCTTCCTTTCCCGGAAAGGATTTTAGAGGCAAGACGCAATCTGGGCCTCACGGCGATTTCATTTTTGAATTTGACCACATTGTCGGCGAATTGATGAAAACACTTCACGAGTTAAAAGTCGCCGATAATACGTTGGTGATCATTACCAGCGACAATGGGCCAGAAGTTCCCACGGTGGTTCATATGCGTCAAGATTACAACCACGACGGCGCGCGACCGTGGCGTGGAGTCAAACGCGATAACTGGGAAGGTGGTCATCGAGTTCCATTCATGGTCCGCTGGCCGGGCAAGGTCGCACCGGGTTCGACATCCGCACAGATCACTTCACTGTGTGATGTCTTTGTGACTGCCGCAGAATTGGTCGGCGCGAAAGTACCGGATAACGCCGCCGAAGACAGCTTTAGTTTGCTTCCAGTACTGATGGGCAAAGACAACGATTCTGTGCGACCTTATTTGTTGCAGCAGGCGTTCACCGGCTCTCGCGATCTGGCGATTCGGCGTGGCAAGTGGAATTATCTAGCTCACAAGGGGTCCGGCGGAAACAATTACGAATCCAGCACCGAGCTCAAACAATACGCGTTGCCCGATTCGGCGCCATCAGCCGCAGGTCAGCTATATGATCTCGAAAGCGATCCCGGAGAAACCCGGAACTTGGCGTTGACACATCCCGAGATCGTCACCGAGATGAACAATTTGCTGAAACAATCGATCGCAACAGGACGCAGCCGACCGTTGGCATCCGACTTGCCAAAGCAACGAGACATTGCTAGATGATTGGCCCAGGCGTGGCCGACGCTGCTAGCGTCGGTTCGGATGCTGCTAGCGTCGGTTCGGATGCTGCTAGCGTCGGTTCGGATGCTGGCAGCATCGGTTCGGATGCTGCTAGCGACGGTTCGGATGCTGCTAGCGTCGGCTCGGATGCTGCTAGCGACGGTTCGGATGCTGGCAGCATCCGCCACGATGCTTCCTGCAAACGATGCTTCCTGCAATTGAGAGGTAAAGACGGGCGTACTGAGTAAATCATGCTTCTTCGTGCAAATTGATTTGTCGCTGGGCGTGGTTCAGTCGCGAGTAGGTACCGCCCAGCCGGATGAGTTCGTCGTGGTTTCCGACTTCGGTGATCCGTCCTTTCTCAAGCACGATGATGCGGTTGGCTTTTCGAAGTGTACTTATGCGGTGCGCAATGGCGATGGTCGTGCGTCCTTGAACCAAAACATCGAGGGCTTCTTGGATTTCGCGTTCCGTTTCCGTGTCCACCGCCGAAGTTGCTTCGTCCAAGATCAAGATACGCGGATCGGTAAGAAGTGCCCGAGCAATGGAGATGCGTTGCCGCTCGCCACCCGAGAGCGATTGACCTCGTTCGCCCACGAGCGAATCGTATCCGTCCGTTAGTCGCAGAATGAAGTCGTGGGCTTTGGCCGCTCTGGCGGCCGCGATCACTTGCTCGCGCGACGCCTCGGGCTTCCCATAAGCAATATTCTCCGCGATCGATCCGAAGAACAAGAAAGGCTCTTGAAGCACGATACCGATATTGCTCCGATACTCGGTGATTGGGAACGAACGAATGTCGATGCCATCCACCAGGATCGCCCCCCCGCTGACATCGTAAAAGCGGCATACCAAATTCACCAACGTGCTTTTGCCAGCGCCGCTTGGGCCAACGAGCCCAATCATTTCACCAGGTTGAATGTCTAGGCTGACATTGTGAATGACTTGGCGGGAACCATACCGAAAGGTCAAATCGTTGAGTTGGACTCGGCCATGGACGCGACCTGGTCGGACTGGCTTTTGCGGTTCGGATACGCTGGGCACACGGTCGAGGATCTCGAAAATCCGGTTCGTTGCGGCAGCGGTTCTTTGTGCATTGGCTAGGAGTCGGCTCATGTCGTCCAGTCGGCCATACAATGCACCGATGCGGTTCACGAATAGCCAAAGAACACCAAGCGTGATCGCGCCTTGGGATACTTGGTAGGCACTGAAGCCCCACACGACCAACAGGCCTAGATCGGTTAATAATGTGATAATCGGCGAAAAGGCGGCCCACAATCGGTTGACTCGATTGTTCGAATCGAGGACATGATCGTTGCTCTGCTTGAATCGATCGACTTCCCGATTTTCCTGTGCAAAGGCTTTGACCACACGAATGCCCGGAATCGTATCGGCGAGAACGTTAACCATCTCGGCCCAGGCTGTGCTTCCGCGCGCGAATCCCATCCGTATCTTGCCTTGAACACGCGATACCGTCCATGCGATAAAAGGAAAGGGTAACAAACCAACGACCGCCAGCATCGGGTCAATGAGAAATAAAACGATCCCAGTGAAAAGGATCATCAGAATATCCGTTGCGAAGTCGACCAAACTGATCGACAGAAAATCGCAAATGCGCTGTGTATCGCTACTGATGCGCGAGATAAGATCTCCCGTTCGCTTCCCACCAAAAAACTCCAACGACAGTTTCTGAAGATGCGAATAGGTGGCATTGCGAAGATCCGCGCTGATCTGCTCGCTCACCGAGGCGAGAGCATACGTTTTTGCCCAAGCCAGTGCCCAACTTAATAATGCGGACAGAAGCATTCCGACCAGTATCCACGGAACGAGACTGAAATCCGAAGACGTGGCCACCACGTCCGGTGCGGTAGCGGCAAGTTTTTTTGCTGCGACTCTTGCCGCCTCATGCGGAGTTAATACGTTGTCGACTAGTATCTTTGTTAACACGGGTGGCAAAAAAGTTGCCGCAGTGCTCAGTAGAGTCAACACAAAACCGATCAAGATCATGGAAGCCCTTGGTCGGGCAAAACGGGCTAGTCGCCAAAGGGATCGATTGGTATCAGGCGAAGCGGTTGGAGCACAATTGCTGCAAACCATTT
This sequence comes from Pirellula sp., assembly GCA_043743995.1. Classification (GTDB taxonomy): domain Bacteria; phylum Planctomycetota; class Planctomycetia; order Pirellulales; family Pirellulaceae; genus JBKCUI01. The sequence continues at coordinate 36,466 of JAYTVM010000501.1, forward strand.
GGCCAACCAGCATTGTGCCGCCACAGGATGGACAAATCGAGGCCGATAGCTCGGTCTCCTCGGACTTTCCTGCCTTCAATAATTTCAGCTTGGTTGCCAACATTGCAGCAGAACTGGTGTTGCCTGCGGTGAATCGCCAGGCTTGAAGCAACTGCTTTTCGCCAAGGAGTTCGAGAATGCCGAGACCCGCGCGATCGAGTTTCTTGAGTTCTCGAATTTCGGACAACGGCCAACGAAGCCACGAGACCAGGTTCTCGCCCGGGGGCGATGGTTGCCGAGATAGGATCCCCAGACTGGTTAGGACGACGATCCCGTTCCCGAATCGCAATTTCGCGTCGAGATTCGGCTCAAACCACGTGATTACTTCTTCGCCTACTAGAAGCTGAGCTTCCAACTCGCGTTGGAATGCTGGCGGAATGGCTGACGAAGTGTTTGGCATCGAAGAATTGGCGGAAGTCTTTAAAGCGTTCACGAAAGGTATGGAATAAGTTTCGAGAGTCAGTGAATTATTTGGAAACCAATAAGATAACTACAAATGCTCGTTAGTGTTCAAAGTTCTTCAGGTTGAGCGTGAGCTTCTCCCCTCTCAACCTTGTTTTGGCATAGTATGTTGACTAAGCCGCACGATTAGGACGCCAAAACGGCGTCCGTCGGAGGCAAGCTCCGAGCGGACGAAAACGCTTCACAGCGTTGTCCAGGGGGAGCGTTGATGACGGCGGACGCGGATTTCGTTAAGATTTCAGATGCTGGTACGTATGAATGTTTAAAAATGGAGATTGAACCTTGGCTCGCGATGTATTGTTTTTGCTCAAAGAAGACTTTTCCGATGGGGCTGGCCTACCTTACTTTTGCCCTGATTGTGCGACCATTACGGGCGTATTGAGCTATTTCCCGAAACTGAGGCATGCTTTGGACATTCGGTATTCCGATTTTCCAGCGCCACGCGCTGAAATCGTGGAGTTGATCGGAAAAGAAAATCAAAATTGCCCCGTCTTGATTTTGCACCAAGCCCCGCCGATGGACGCGCTCGGATTTCTCACCGGCCAAACCGATGGTCGATGTTTTATTTCCGGTGCCAAAGCGATCGCCAAATACTGGTCGCACATTTACGGTGTTTCCCGCCCACACTAAATCACATGCGACCATGCCATGAACCGCCCCGATGAGCATTTGCAAGCAGGATTTTTGTTCGACCTTTCGCCGTCCATTGATGCACCAGACAATGCAGTGGATGGTGAACGAGAACCGCTGGACTATGTTCCAGATAGCGACACCTCAGATTGGGTGCCACCGATTCGTACGGTACCCGCCGAGGATCGTGACTGTTTTGTTAGGCTGTCGCTGGTCAATGGAGTTGGGCCACGGTTGCTAGCGGGCCTCATCGATCACTTTGGATCGGCGGCAGCAACCCTCAAAGCAACGCTTTCTCAATTGGGACAAGTGCCGCGGATTGGGCCCAAGTTATCCACCTTGATTCGGGACTCAAGTCAAAGCGACCTCGCCGAGCGAGTGCTCCAGCACTGCAACGAGCATAGCGTTCGAATCATCATCGCAGGCGACCCAGATTTCCCTAGGCTCTTGGCCGAGTTGCCAGATCCGCCGGTCATGCTATTTGTTCGAGGGGCATTTCAAAAATCCGACCAGCTTTCGATCGCGATGGTGGGAACGCGTCATTGCACGAACTACGGCCGTACGATGGCGGAACGCATTTCGAAAGCGTTATCCAGATACGGCATCACCATTGTTAGCGGATTGGCTCGTGGTATTGATGCGACTTGCCACCGCGGAGCCATCGAATCCGACGGCCGAACCATTGCGGTTTTAGGCAGTAGCGTCACCGACATTTACCCACCTGAACACACGGAATTGGCGGACCAAATTGTCGAGCACGGAGTTTTGATAAGCGAAACGCATCCCTTTTCCAAACCCAAAGCGGGGGTGTTTCCGCAGCGCAATCGCATTATCAGTGGCTTGAGTCTTGGTACCATCGTTGTCGAAGCTGCAGATCGATCGGGTTCGCTCATCACAGCACGTCATGCCGGCGAACAAGGCCGTGACCTGTTTGCAGTTCCTGGTGCAGCCACCTCTCGAATGTCCCGTGGCTGCAATCAGCTCATTCGCGACGGAGCCATCTTGATTCAGGATGCTGAGGACGTTATCGAGCATCTAGGCCCGCTGGTTGAGAAAGCAACGCTTGGCGATGGCAATGTGGTTCATCACGCCGCGGAGTTGCAGCTCAATGAAATGGAAACGACCGTGCTGCAAGCAATCGATTGCATGCCGACCGATATCGATCAAGTGATATCGACGTCGAAGCTTCCAGTGCCTCGTGTTTTGAGCACATTGAGCGTCTTGGAAATGCGAGGTCTCATCCAGCGGCTTTCAGGTAGAACGGTAGTACGCCGCTGATTAAGAGAGCAACGGAAATGACATGACAAAATTTGCGGTAATTGGAACAGGAGCGTTGGGTGGCTTTTATGGCGGGCTGCTTGCGAAAGCCGGATGCGACGTTCATTTTCTGATGCGATCCGACGCTGAGTATGTCAAGTCAAATGGCTTACGCGTCGACAGCAAGCAAGGTGATTTCCATCTTTCCAAGGTGAATGCTTATTCGAATGTACAGGACATGCCCAAATGCGATTGCGTGATTTTGGCTCTGAAGAGCACACAGAATCATGTCTTGGCTGGCTTGCTGCCACCTTTGATGCATGACGATTCGTTGGTGCTCGTGTTGCAAAACGGTTTGCATGTGGAACAGGCAGCAAGAGAAGTCGTAGGCGAAGGCCGAGTGGCAGGCGGTTGCTGCTTCTTGTGTTCCAACAAGGTTGGACCGGGCCACATTCGCCACCTCGACTACGGAAAAATCGTGATGGGGCCATATCGTGGCCTTGACGATACAGAACATGGACCTTCGATGGAGCGGTTGGTGTTGATTCAACTGGAGATGACTGAGGCCGGAATCGATTGCAAGACGACGGATTTGCTCACGTTGGCCCGATGGCGGAAACTGATGTGGAATATTCCGTTCAACGGCCTATCGGTGATCCTCAACGCAAGTACCGATCGCATTATGGCAGTTCCTGCGTCGCGTGCCTTGGCGGAGGCCATTATTCACGAAGTGCGTCAGACCGCCTGCGATTGCGGACACGATATCGAGCCAGAGTTCGTTCAATACATGATGGATGAGACCGATCAAATGGCTCCCTATGACAGCAGTATGCGTCTCGATTTCCTAGCTGGCCGACCAATGGAAGTGGGATCCATTTATGGCAATGCACTGCGAGCTGCCGAACGAGCAAACGTCCAGTCGCCCATCATGCGAGTACTTTATCAACAACTCCTATTTCTTGCAGTTCAGCACTAGCTGCTGCCGCATCATCTTAGGCGAGGGGCAGTTTAAAATCTACCTATAAACTGTGTGGCACGCTTAAACTGGGTGGTACGCTTAAACTGGGTGGCACGCTCTGAGGTACGAAGGGCGTGGTGAATCGCTAGCTAGAGTCATTTGCCACACTTCCAACGCCCATCGCTAATCGCTTTGAGCGTGCCACGCGTTGGCCTGGTCGGCTTCAGTCTGCCGGTCACCTTGAATCGGGGTTGAATCCACGCACTTCAAAATTCTTGTTTTCGAAAGGTGGACGTGCTCTACACCGGGTATATTGACGGATGAATTTGCATTTGAAAGAACTTCCGTCAAGAATCAAGAAACAAAGGGCTTTAAAATGACTGGTGTCATCATCGGTTTGGTTGTCATGGGCACAGTTGTGCTCTTGTTCCTCTTTTATTTGGTCTCGCTCTACAACAACCTCGTCTCGTTGAAGAATCGTTTTCAAAACGCCTTTGCACAAATCGATGTCCAGTTAAAACGACGCTACGACTTGATCCCAAACTTGGTCGAGACCGCCAAGGGTTACATGAAACATGAGAAAGAGACGCTCGAAGCGGTAATACGGGCTCGCAACACCGCTTTTTCCGCTGGTCAACAAGCGGCGGCAAACCCTGGCGATCCGACGGCCATGCAAAATCTTTCCACAGCCGAAGTGGCACTGGCAGGAACGCTAACCAAGTTTATCGGTCTGGCGGAAGCGTATCCGGATCTCAAAGCCAATCAGAACATGTTGGCACTTCAAGAAGAGTTGACGAGTACTGAGAACAAAGTCTCCTTTGCTCGCCAATCCTTTAATGACTCCGTAGCCTCCTACAACATCGCCTGCGAGAGTTTTCCGGGTAACTTGGTAGCTGGCTTTGGTCGTTTTTTGCCTGCCAAGATGTTCGAGATTACCGCCCCTGCCGAACGTGAAGCGGTCAAAGTCCAGTTTTAGTCAGGACACCATTCCGTGGATTTCTTCGAGCATCAAGATCGAGCCCGCCGCAACAGCAGGCTCCTGTTTCTGTATTTTGGGGTGACCGTAGTCTTGGTCATCACGTCCGTTTATTTTGCGTTGATTGCCATCTTAGCGCTCGCGACTCGCGATTCGGAAAATGCGGTCCACGTTCTCGATTGGAATCCGCAACTGTTGGCCGCCGTGGTCGGTGCCGTGGTCATTTTGATTGCGACCGGCAGTATTTATAAGACGTGGATGCTTGGAGACGGTGGCGAACACGTGGCGGTGGCGTTAGGTGGTGTTAAGGTCCCGGCCAATTCCACCGTTCTGGAAGAACGTATCTTGCTCAATGTCGTGGAAGAGATGGCGCTGGCAGCAGGGACGCCGGTACCTCCCGTTTACTTGCTCAATGACGAACTCGGGATCAATGCTTTCGCGGCTGGCAAGACGCCGCAAAACGCAGTTGTCGGCATTACGCGTGGGGCTATTCAAACTTTGACTCGCGATGAGTTGCAAGGTGTAATCGCTCATGAATTCAGTCATATCCTGAACGGAGACATGCGGTTGAATTTGCGATTGATTGGACTGCTACATGGAATATTGATTGTCGCCCTACTTGGCTATCTAATTCTTCGGATATTGACGCAGTTGCCCGTGCGATCCTCTCGAGATAGCGATGGAAACAAAGGCACGCTTGGACTCGTCGCGGCCCTTTTCATGGTGGGAGGAGCATTGGTCGCGATCGGTTACATTGGCGTGTTCTTCGCGAACATGATCAAGTCCGCCATTTCGCGTCAGAGAGAATTTCTGGCCGATGCCTCTGCGGTTCAATTCACTCGCAACCCAAGTGGCATCGCCGACGCGCTCAAGAAGATTGGTGGTTGGTCGAAGCATGCCAAGTTGCAATCGGCGAGAGCGACCGAAGCAAGTCACATGTTTTTTGGCAACGGTGTGGCTACGCTGATTTTCGCGACGCATCCGCCGCTGGAAACGCGAGTCAAACGAATTGAACCTCGATTCGATGGCCATTTTGCGACAACGTCGGAAGTTTCACACTCTTTGTCTGAGCTAATCGACCCACGCTCCTTGTCACTGCAGTTGGCTTCCGTGAGCCGCTCACACCAATCGGCGCTTTCTGGTGCCGAACAATTGGAATCCCATCCGCAAAACGCGGCCGCTCAAATCGGTGAACCTACGCTTGAGCACATCGAACACGTTCATGGCTTGATCGACCGATTAGATGATCGAATAGCACAAGGCGTTCGGGACCCGCTCGGGGCTGTTGCCGTAGTCTACGCATTGCTTCTTGCGCCAGAAGGGGATGAGACGCGGTCACGGCAGTGGCTCGAACTCGAGAAATCATGTGACCCGCGTGCGTTGGCAGAGTTGAAACGGGTGTTGCCTAGCGTCGACAAGTTGGCGGTGGAGCAACGATTGCCTATCGTCTGTTTGTCCTTGCCCGCCTTGCATCAAATGTCTCCACCGCAGGTCAATGTTTTTCGCTTAACGGTGCGTAAACTGATTGAGGCAGACCGAAAGTGGACGCTATTTGAATTCGCTGTTCAGCGATTCATTACGAAGCGTTTGGTGCAAAGACTCAGTAGCGAACATCTCAAGCGGACATCAAAACCCAGTTTGAAGGATGCGACGAAATCATTTCAGGTCGTCTTGTCATCGCTTGCCTACGCGGGTGGGGATTCCGGCGATCCGAGACAAGCGTTTCGCAAGGGAACGGACGTGATTGCTTCCCAAATCGCTGCGATGGAGTTGCTTCCGCGGGAGAGTTGTGTGTTGAGCGAGCTGAATTTGGCCTTGGACGGCCTCGAAAGAGTTTCTCCTAATATCCAACGCTTAATGCTAGATGCCTTTGCCGAATGCATTGCAGCCGATAAACACGTAACGCTGGATGAAGCAGAATTATTGCGAGTCATTTCGGATGCACTTGGTTGTCCTATGCCACCTATCATCGCAAATGGATTATGAAACCAAAGTCTTCACCTATCCCTTTTCAATACCGCAGCGTGTTCCGATTCGCGGGCCCGGTTAACAGGTGGGACTATTTGCAAGTTGGCATTTCGCTAATGCTAATGAAATACCTCGTTGAATCAGCCACGATCTACGTGACGACCGGCCTGCGGTATACGCCGATCGATTTCGTGAACCCCCTCTTATCCAGTCGCGAGTTCTTTTTTAACGCTTCGTCACCGTGGCTGGGAATGGCTTGGATCCTTTGGTCGCTCCCGTTTTTCTGGATCGCGGTTGCCCTGAGCATTCGAAGGACTTCGGACATTGGTGTGTCTCCTTGGTTCGGATTGGTGATCCTCGTACCGATCGTGAATTGGTTGGGTATGTTGCTAATGTCGTTGATACCAAGCCAAATACAAGGATCGCAACACGGGGCAGACTCCGAGCCTGAAAAGTCGGACACCGAGAGGCTTATCGAAGCTTTTCGAGCCTTGGAACCGAATTCGCTTCCTACGAATGAGTTGAATGCTTCTGAAGTTGGTGCGAGTCGAACGCGAACCACTGAGTTCGCAGAATTGGCGGACTTTGTTAAAGTACCGTACGATGGGGTGACTGCCGCCATCCTCGGCATCGGAGGTGGGGCTTTGTACGCGATCAGTATGGTCCTGTTCAGCGTGTACGTTCTGTCCAGCTATGGTGCGGCGATGTTCTTTGGAACACCCGTCGTGGCAGGTGCAATCGCCGCATATCTATACAATCGTGGGCTCGCAAAATCCATTGGTCAAACGCTAGGACAAGCTTCTTTGACTATTCTCTTCGCGTGTTCGGGCTTTCTTTGCGTTGGCATTGAAGGCGCTATCTGCATAGCGATGGCTCTTCCTATTATGTTGCCGCTCGGCCTCTTCGGAGCCTTAATCGGTAGGGCCATAGCTGTTGCGACAGCGAATCCGCATCGCGATGAATGGACCGGGATGGCTGGATGCTTGATGGTTTTGCCCTTGATTGCGATCGTAGAGCCGAGATGGCAAACCACACCAACCTTTGACGTCATGACTTCGGTTGAGATCCAAGCGAAGCCGGAAGAGGTATGGAAACAGGTAGTCGAGTTTCCCGACATTACCTCTGAGCAGGAATGGTTTTTCGCACTCGGCATAGCGTCTCCGCAACGAGCCCACATCGTGGGACAAGGCGTGGGCGCAGTTCGTCACTGCGAGTTCACGACTGGGACGTTCGTCGAGCCGATCACCGTGTGGAATCCTCCGTTTCAACTTGCCTTTGATGTGTCCGAACAGCCCGATCCGATGGTTGAACTTACTCCATATCGCCACTTGCATCCGCCGCATCTTGAACATTCGTTTCGCAGCACGCGAGGGGAGTTCCGACTGATCGACCTAGGGAATAATCGCACGCGACTGGAAGGGCGAACTTGGTACAAGCTTGAAATCTATCCGCTGAGCTATTGGACACTATGGACCGACTGGATTGTTCATCGAATCCATTTGAGGGTTCTCAATCACATAAAGAAAACGGCCGAATCCACTCGGAGCGACAGATAGCTGAGTTACATTGCCGGCCACCGACCGGGCAACCAACGACCCGTTTTTCCCTATCTTTTTGCCACTCATTTTTTTGCCATACTTTGCCATGCCCATCACAACCTCCATACCGGTCAAGCGATTGTCTCAGAAAGACTTTGGAGAGATTGCGTTCGAAGTCATGAAGCATTGTTTCGATATCCATAACGAAATCGGTCGTCTATTTGATGAGAAGATCTACAAACGAATCTTGGCAACTCGTATGCCAGGCGTGACGCTCGAAGTCCCAATCGACGTCCCCTTCCATTCGTTTTACAAGCAGTATCTACTTGATGTCCTTGTCGCCGAAGGTGGATTTTTCGAGTTTAAAGCGGTCGAAAAACTCACCGGGCTCAATTGCTCAACTACCTTCTGCTCTGCGATCTTGCGCATGGCAAATTGATCAATGTCCGGCCAGAGTCTATCGAGCATGAGTTTGTGAATACGCAATGGCGATTCACTGATCGACGCCAATTCGAAATCAATTGCGAACGATGGGAAAAAACCCTTCCAAACGCAAAGCGTATCCAAGACTATCTGATTGCGTTTCTCAACGATGTAGGTTCAGGGCTGGAAACATTGCTCTACGAAGAAGCGATCATTCACGCCTTAGGTGGCCATGAAAAGACCAATTCCGAGATTCAGGTCTCGGTCGCAGGGCAAACGGTCGGTCAACAGAACATGCACATGCTGTCAAATGGCGTAGCTCTCAAAGTTACCAGCTTCGACCGAGGCCTCGACGCCCACGAGCTTCACACCCGAAGACTACTCGCGCACACCAATCTCCAAGCCATCGCTTGGATCAACCTTACCCTAAAACAAATCTCCTTCACCACCCTAACCAAATAAATCACCCTCCCATTTTTCTGCCACCCATCTTTTTGCCAAATTCATTCATGGCAAAAAAATGAGTGGCAGAAAGATAAAAGCAAAAGCATATGGAAAAAAGTCTGCTA
>JAYTVM010000502.1:0-11952 GCA_043743995.1 Pirellula sp.
CACGCTTGCCAAAGCGTGGGTGAACTGCGAGAAACGATCTCGCTCCCCACGGTCTCCGCGACCGTGGCTACCCTCGGTTATCAACTTGACAAAGCACTACTAGTGCTTTGTTTTAGCCTGCTGTGGACGAGCGAGGCCCTTCGCTCGTTGGCTCCCTACCAAAAACCAAGCGTGTACTCGATGGAAATTTCTCAGGCGTATCAATTTTGCCCACGTTGCGGCACAAAACGAGAAAAACTCATTCCCGCGCGTCCCTTTCGATGCGAGTCGTGCGGCTACACGAGTTTTTTTGGACCAGTCACGGCCGTAGGGGCGGTGATCACGAACCAAATGGGGCAGGTATTGCTAATCGAGCGAGCCAAAGAACCGGGACTTGGAATGCTTGGAATGCCTGGCGGATTCGTTGATCCGAACGAAGGCGCTGAAGTAGCGTTAAGGCGAGAGATTATCGAGGAGGTTGGTCTTTCGGTTGGCCAACTGCACTTCCTGATGACTGCACCCAATGCATACTCTTATCAGGGCATCGTGCTTCCCGTTCTCGATATCTTCTTTTCTACGAGCGTTTCAGACGATCAAGAAATCGCCCATGACCATTCCGAAGTTTCGGCTTGGATGTGGACCGAACTTAGGCCTGAGATACTAGCTCGTATAGCGTTCCATTCCAATCGGCAAGCCTTGGAGTTTTTCTTAGTGGAGTGGCAGAAAAGTACGACCTGCGGCGAGTGAAATCGCACGAATTCCGCCGATTGTCCATTCGTTAGTAGCTGCCGCTGTTTTGAAATATCGACTCGGATCTACGTAGGTCGGTCGCTCCGCGACCGACGGTCAGTGTAGCCGAAACCGCACATGCGATCATCATCCGAGCGACGGTGGAACAATCCCGTTTTTGAAACTCTAAAAACACGGAATTTGGTTGAATTTAGTAACTATCGATATTATTTGAGTTGTCGTCTGGACGATAGTTGTTTGGACGACTATTATTGTTTGTCGGTTCTGATTTGTCCGAGTTGCATTCCTTGGGAGAAAACGATGATTCAATCGATGGACGCTTGTGACGTAATCGTGATTGGTGGTGGGCCGTCTGGATCGGCAACTGCGACCTTGCTCGCGAAGCGCGGTTTTCAGGTGACACTTTACGAGCGAGAGCATTTTCCAAGATTCCATATTGGCGAATCGTTGATCCCGTATTGCTATCCGGTCATCGAAAGACTCGGAATGTTGGACAAGATGAAAGCGAGCCACTTCTCCAAAAAGTACGGTGTTCAATTCATTAACGAACTGGGAAAGCTGTCCGAACCGTTCCGTTTTAGCCAATATGACCCGCACGAGCGTTCTCAATCTTGGCAGGTACTACGGAGCGAGTTCGATCACATGTTGATCCACAACGCTCGAGAGCATGGCGTGACAGTTCACGAAGGAGCCCGAGTCCTGGACGTTTTGATCGAAGGAGAACGGGTGGTTGGAGTGAAGGTTAAGCTGGAGGGTGAAGACGAAAAACAAGTGCGGTCGCAAGTGGTCGTGGATGCGAGCGGTCAATCCTCTATCATTATGGACCGAATGAATTTGAGGGAATGGGATCCTATTCTAAAGAAAGCGGCCATCTGGACGTATTGGAAGGGAGCAAAGCGTGAGCCTGGAATCGACGCGGGCGGAACCATTGTTATCCAAACGCAGGAGAAGAAGGGCTGGTTTTGGTATATCCCATTGCATGACGACGTCGTTAGTGTCGGAGTGGTTGCCGGTCACGATTATCTTTTCAAGAATCGAGCCACGAAAGACATCGAAAAAATCTACATGGAGGAGGTCGCTCGTTGCCCGGGCGTGCAGCCTCGGATCGCGGGCGCCGTTCGCGAGGGAGACTACAAAGCTCAAAAGGAATATTCCTACAAAGCCAAAAAAGCGGCTGGCGACGGATGGGTTTTGGTGGGGGATGCATTCGGTTTCCTCGACCCGCTCTATTCCTCTGGAGTGATGCTTGCACTCACATCGGCTTCGATGGCCTCAGATTCCATCGCGGATGCACTGGATGCCAACGATCTTAGTGAAAAGCGATTGCGAAGTTGGGAACCCGAGTATGTGAAAGCCATGGATCGAATGCGAAATTTAGTATGCGCTTTTTATGACGGTCTCAATTTTGGGCGATTGGTTCGAAAGTATCCGGAAAAAAAGAATCTCATTACGGATGTTTTGGTCGGCAATCTCTTTAGCGAAGAGGTCGACCAATTGTGGCCATTAATCGACGAGTTGAGGCAAGAAGACTTGGCCATGTCGATGTCCACAAGCTGATACGGTGGCCTGGCTTGGTAGTTTTCTGTCTTCCGCTCGCCTCAAGTCCGTTTGAACATTTTGTCGAGTTGTTCACGCGAGAAGAACAAAGCAGTGGGTCGGCCATGTGGGCAGTGATGGGTATCCTGGTAGCAATGTCTTTGTTCCAGCAACGCTGTGATTTCGTCGGGGCTGAGCCGATCGCCAGCTTTTACAGCCGCTTTGCATGCGATCATGTTCATCAGTTCGTCCAATAGATCGCGAGCGTCCGGTTTCTTGCCACCGGCCATGAGCGGTTCGAGCACTTGCCTGAGCATTTCTGCCGGATGCATTTTGGCCAGCATGGCCGGATAGCAGGTGACCAACACCGCATCGCCTCCGAACGGTTCTACCTCGATTCCAATTTCCGCTAGTGTTTCCCGGCAATCCACTGCAGCAGCGGCTTCGTTGGCTGTTAACGTCACGGACTCCGGCACCAGCAATCGTTGGCGTTCCAAACATTTTGACATGACTTTGGTTTTGATCTGTTCATACAAAATCCTTTCGTGCAACGCATGCTGATCGACGATGACCATTCCCGACTCATCCTGCGTAACTAGATAGCGATTGTGAATCTGAAACCCGAGTTGCTTGTGCGAGCCAGCCATGTCAGGTGCGGAGGCGACCCGATGTGGTTGCGTTGCTAAGAGTTGATGTTGCGGTTGAGTAGCTGACGAGGGCGAATCGAGATGCGATGGTTCAGGGGTGTAAAAAGGATCGTTGATTCGAGCGGTTGGCCGATTTGCGGTAGCCAATCCAAGCCCGTTTGATCCTTGGAAAGGCATGAATTCCGGGATGGGAATCGACGCGTTCGATTTAGCCCAATTCAAGAGATCAGCGCCGCCGCCATGGTTGGCAACTTGGTGCGAAGTGGTCAACGGCATGGTTGCATCGGCCAGCGTTGGCAGGACGCTTGGCGAAGAGGTGGGAGTGCGAATTTTGGCGACCAAATCGCTATTAAGAAATTTGTGACGCAGACTGTGCAGCAATCGCGTGTAGATAGCACCGCTGTCTTCAAAGCGGACTTCGACTTTGGTAGGGTGGACATTGACATCTACCGTTTTCGGGTCCACTTGAACGTGAAGGAAGCAAACTGGCATGCGGCCAACCATGAGCAAGCCTCGATAGGCTTCGCCTAGCGCATGCTGGAGAGACCGGTCCCGGATGTATCTGCCGTTCAAAAACAGATACTGCATGCGATTGTTGCTTCGTGAAACACTTGGGTCGGTGACGTAGCCATGAATCGTAACCCGCTCGTCTCGTTGATCGATGGATATCAACGAATCCGCTACTTCATCGCCGAAGAAGGCTCGAATGCGTTCCGACCAACGATCTGTTGGTAGCAAATCATGCAGTACTCGATCGTTGTTGGAGAGCACCATGTGAACTTGAGGGTAAGCCAGAGCGATGCGTGTAAACGCTTCGGTCACATGCCCCATCTCGGTTTGCGAGGTTTTCATGAACTTCCGACGAACGGGAGTGTTGAAGAAGAGATGGCGGATTTCGATCGTCGTTCCGATGGGAGCCGCGCATGGTCGTATCGGCTCCTTTTCGCCACCCTTGACGCACAATTCGTAACCGCTATCGCTTTCTACGGTTCGGCTGCGCAGCGTCAGATGGCTGATTTCCGCAATCGACGCTAAGGCTTCTCCTCGAAAGCCAAGTGTCTGAACATCGAACAGATCGTCGCTGGTCTCAAGTTTGCTCGTGGCGTGCGGTGCGACGGCCAATTCCAATTGATCCGCAGGGATGCCGCATCCATTATCACTGATCCGGATCAACTCAATCCCGCCACCCTCGACGACCAGTTCAACGTGCGTTGCTCCAGCATCAATGCTGTTTTCCAGCATTTCCTTGACGACGCTTGCGGGCCGTTCGATAACTTCGCCTGCGGCAATCTTGTTAACCAAGCCTATCGGCAGTTGTCGAATCGTACGCATAGCGGGTTATTCTATGTGGAAAAGCGAAAGAAACGCAGGGCCGCGAGATGTAGCCAAAATTCAATAGTTCAGAGTACCGTACCGATGCCAGTTCGAGAAGCCTGCCGACAAAGCAAGCAAACGATAGCCACGGTCGAGCTCCCAGGCTACAATAGACGAATGGTTACATTCGATCTGTGCTCCCAAACCCAACTTTGAATTGTCAGGTCCTCCATGAGTGAACGGTCCTCCTTGACTAAGTACTTTCTGGCATCAATGGCTCTTGTCGTTTCAATAGTAATTTCAATTCCTTTGCTGTCCGCCAAGGCTATGGCACAAGAAACAAAAGTCGACGCCAAGGAAGAAAAAGAGCCGTTGACTCGAATTTTCGAACCACGTGATTTTCTTGGTTCGAACAAAGTTCCGCTCAAGTATCGTCTGCTGAAACCGGTGAATTATCGACCTGGCAAAAAGTACCCGATGATTTTGTTCTTGCACGGGGCGGGCGAACGCGGTGATGACAATTTGGTCACGCTAAAACATGCAGCCAGGGATTTGTCGGATCCGACTCGACGGGAAAAGTTCCCGTGCTATGTCGTGATTCCTCAATGCCCGAAGGAACAAAAATGGTCCAACGTCGATTGGTCCCAAGCATCCAGCGAGCAACCAGAAAATGCTAGCCAATCCTCGCATTCCGTCAAGGAACTGATGGACGAGATGGTCGAGTCGGCTGGCGTCGATAAAAGCCGAATCTATATCACCGGCTTATCGATGGGAGGCTATGGAACCTGGGACGCAATCGCTAGGTACGAAAAGTTTTTCGCAGCCGCCGCACCTATTTGCGGAGGTGGTGACCCCAAGATGGTCAGCCGGTTTGCCAGGCTGCCAATTTGGTGTTTCCATGGCGAAGCGGACCCGGTGGTCAAGGTGACTCGGTCTCGCGAAATGGTCGACGCTCTCAAGGCTGTTGGCTCGCCCGTCAAGTACACGGAGTACCCTGGCGTGCAGCATGACAGTTGGACTGCAACCTACGCCAACCCGGATTTTTATCAGTGGTTGTTCGCCCAACAGCGGACTGAGAATTAGCCATACCGCGTAAAGCGATTATGAGCCCGACATGTCCGCCTACCCGCCAATACTATGAAACCTGTCCTGAGTTCGTTTCTGTTCCTACTGTTCTCTCTTTCCTTGGGCAATAATGGGTTTTGTCAGTCGAGCAAAATTACGGATTTTGCTACCGATATCGCACCCATCCTGCTAGATAAGTGCGTTACCTGTCACGAAGGGGAAAAAGCCAAAAACGGATTCGACATTTCCGATCGCGATGCGTTGCTTGGGTTTGTCGAACCAGGCGACGCTGCTTCGAGTTCGCTTTGGACCGACTACTTGGCACAGCCTTCGAAAGTTCAAGTGCAGGACAGTTTAATCATGCCACCCGATGGACCACTCAAAACGTCGGAATTGGCGACGTTCAAGCTTTGGATAGAGGAAGGTGCCGAGTGGCCAATGGGTACGTCCCTGCGTTCCCCGAACAAGGAAGCTTCACCACCGCAGGAAGGCAAAACGTCATCCATCGTGACCAAGTTGTATCGAGCTATTGGCTATTTCCATCCAGCGATGGTTCACTTCCCAATTGCGCTTTTCTTCATGGGTGGGGCATGCGCAGTCCTGTCCTATTTTCTGGGTGTCCGATGCCAGACGACGGCGTTTCAATGTTTGGTCGTTGCAGCCATAACGAGCGTAATCACGGTTGTCATGGGTTGGTCGTTCGCGGAGACGCAAGGTTATCCAGCTTGGAACAAAATGATTTCAGACAACGCAACGCACGACGAAGCCAATTTCTTTTACCACCGTTGGCTAGGAGTTTCGGTCGTAATTATTGGTTTGGTGTGTGTAATGATCGGATTGATTGCCCGGCGTTACAAGTCGACTCGCTTAAACCATGCGTGGCGAATTGGCGCCATTGCGTTGGCGGCGCTGGTTGGGCTGGTAGGTCATCAGGGTGGCGAGTTGCACTACGGAGACATCTTTGACAAAGCCATGGAGCAGCTGCGTAAGTAGCACCGTGGCGGATGCTGCCAGCATCCGAACCAGCATCTGAACCGACGCTAGCAGCGTCGGCCACGAAACTGCTGTTCGCCTACGAACCATCGTTAAAATCGTTCGATTCATTGCGGTTCTCAACGCATTTGGCCCCCCTTGGTAGTCAAAACAACCGTAGCCGACTACTCTGGGGATACTTGGAAATCACTTCAACGATTCTGTTTTGACACTATGCAAATCAACAAAGCACTTATTACAGCCGCCGGGCCGGGGCAATCCGCGCTTCCGTTGCAACGCCTGGTCGACCGAGATGGAGTCGAAAAAACGGCATTGGAAATGATCCTCGGCAAAGTCGCCAAAGCGGGAATCGAGTCGGTCGCCATTGTCATCAGTCCGGGCAACGAAGAAGCCTATCGTCGCGCCGCCGGTAGCTTCATCGACCGACTGACCTTTGTGACGCAACCAGAGCCGAGCGGATATGGACAAGCCATCTTGTGCGCAAGGTCCTTTCTTGGGAATGCACCCTTTTTGCATCTCGTCGGCGATCACCTTTATTTGAGTTCGCAAAGCAAAGGCTGCGTCAAACAATTGATCGAAGTGGCGGCGGCCGAAGGTTGCTCGGTTTCCGGTGTGCAAGCCACGCGAGAAACGATGCTCCCTTTTTTCGGTGCCATTGGAGGCTTTCGACTGCCGCAGACCGAGCGGCTTTACGAAGTGAAACGGGTTATTGAAAAACCGACCCCGACCATGGCCGAACAAGAACTTACCATTGCGGGCTTTCGAAGCGGAATCTACCTTTGTTTTTTTGGTATGCATGTGCTCACGCCTGCAACCCTTGATATTTTGGAGCGGCTGGTTGCCAACGAAAATCGGCCCATTTCTTTGGCCGAAGCCTTGAACGAATTGGCCAACCGCGAACGCTACTTGGCCTGCGAGATTCAAGGTCAACGCTACAACATCGGGGTGAAGTATGGACTGCTCAACACCCAACTTGCCCTTTCGCTCTCTGGCGTTGACCGCGATCGTGTGCTGAGCGACATGGTCGAATTGCTTGCTTCACAAAAGTTGTCCTAAACGCCATGAATACTCAACAACTTGCAGAAAACACTTGGATTGAAACCATCCTTTCCTTGGAAGATGGAATTCGCCACAGGACGTTGGAATCGCTTTGCTCGGGGCTCGATACAGAATCATTGCTAAAAGCTTTAGCGGAGCTCGATGCGTTTCGTCGCAATGCGAGCAACCTCTATCAGCGAGTGCGCGCGCATTTCTTCCTGTCTGCGATGTACCGATACTATTTGCCTAAGACTTTTCCTGAGTCTCAAGCTGGGCTTCTCCCGTACGAGGCCTACCAGCATATTCTGGAACGACGCTTCCCCGAAGCCATCGATCAGTTGCTGGCGGTGCAGAGCGCTCAAGGCCCCACGCTGGTTATCGCAAGTGCCCTTTCGCGAGCTTACCATCAACTCGGTATCCAAACCCTGGCGGATCAAGTGCGACGAAGCGTACGAACGGTGCGTGGCAATCAATGGATGTTTCGCATCGGCCACCCGAGTGAACACCCGCTTCGTTTAGACAAAATGTTGCGCCGGTGTGACGACCGAACCGGCGACTACCCCATTTTGTGCGAAAAGACCAGCGTCCGGATGGATTTCTCGCATTCGGGTTGGAGTGACATTTTCTTTCTGGGGATGGACTACCCCGAGGGAGCCCGTGTCCTAAACGCTTCCATCGATCTGGGAGTCTACGGTCGGGATACAACCCCGCGACCACCGGTCGAAGCCTACTTGCGAGTCGTTGACCGCCCTGTTTTCAGGCTCGTTAGTACGGACTTGGGGGTGGAAGCAGAAATCACGGAAATCGATGATGTCTTCGATTTTGCCAAGGACTATCTAGGACTGCTCAAGTCGGCGCTGATCGCCTCGGGAGTTGTTCCCCCCGCCATGGAAGGCTGCCATCAAAAGATGTCGCAACTGCTGCAAACATTGATCGGTCAGGAAGGCTTGGGGCTCGAATTGGTCAGCAAGGTTAATGATATTCCCAAGGGCTCGCGGCTGGCGGTGTCTACGAATTTGCTCGGCTGTTTGATCGCGGTGTTGATGCGAGCCACCGGCCAAGTTTCGGCACTCCAAGGTGGGCTGGAGTTGGTGGATCAACGCTTGATTACCGCTCGAGCGATCTTAGGCGAATGGTTAGGCGGCTCGGGGGGTGGCTGGCAGGACTCGGGTGGCGTTTGGCCTGGTATCAAACGGATCGAGGGCATGCTGGCTGGACCCAACGACGCGGAATCGGGAATTAGCCGAGGCCGATTGCTTCCCATCCATACGATTCTGAAACAGGATCATATCTCGGACGCGACGCGTCAGGCGTTGCAGAATAGCCTTGTACTGATCTACGGCGGAATGGCCCAAAACGTCGGTCCCATTCTCGAGATGGTGACCGAAAAGTACTTGGTTCGAGCTGAAAAAGAATGGGACGCTCGACTGCAAGCGCAGCGCATTTTCGAGTTGATTGTTCAAGCGTTACAACGAGGTGATATTCGTCGCGTTGCGGAACTGACGACGGAGAATTTTACCGGTCCCTTACAGACGATCATTCCGTGGTGCACCAATCGATTTACCGATTCGATGATCGAACAATGTCGCGTCCGGTGGGGTGATCAATTTTGGGGCTTTCTCATGCTTGGCGGAATGTCCGGCGGAGGAATGGGGTTTTTCTTTGACCCAACCGTTCAGGCTGAGGCTCGCCATTGGTTGCTCGAGGCGTTGGTGACAACCAAGCGCGAGTTGCAAACGCGATTGCCATTCGCCATGGACCCGGTGGTCTATGATTTCGCTATCAACGATCGAGGATCCTGGTGTGAGATACTCAGTGGCGAGGCTGCGACGATGCCGGATGGCTACTACGCAATCCTGGCCCCGAAACTGATTCGTAAAGACATTCGTGAACTGAGCGAGCAATCTCAGCGAGAACTGATGCGATTGAATCGTTCATGCCGCGAGGGGGACGGTCGGGCTCGCTGGCTACTTGATCGGCTCTTGCCGCAATCACAAGCGGAAACGGACGCCAAGTCGGAACTCCGAGAATTGCTCCAAGCGAATGGGTTCGACAAAGCACAGCACGAACAAATTCGAACCGACCTGCTGTCAGGGCGAATCGGGCTGTCTGAAAATCGGTTGCCTCCCCAAACCGTGATTCAAGATGTGTCACTGGATGATATTATCGACTTGCGAGTGAGGACGGCACATGGAAAGCACTCCTCGGGCGAATCCGAACGGGGCGAATCCGAACGGGGACGGCAAGCGATCGAAGCTGGACAGGTTGCGGTCGTTTCGCTGGCCGCTGGCGTGGGATCGCGATGGACTGGCGGTGCGGGGGTTGTCAAAGGACTCCATCCCTTCGCGAAATTCGCGGGCAAGCACCGCAGCTTCATCGAAGTCCATTTAGCAAAGAGTCGACTCACGTCCGAGCAATTTCATTGTCCGGTCCCACATGTTTTTACCACTGGGTACATGACCCATGGACCGACGGAAAACCACTTGGCCAGTGTAGGCAACTACGGATACGATGGACCGGTCTACTTGTCCAAAGGTATGTCGGTTGGATTGCGAACGATTCCGACGGTTCGAGATCTGATCTTCTTTTGGGAAGAGATGCCTCATCAAATGCTGGATGAGCAGCAGCAGAAGGTACGCGAGAGCGGCCACGCGGCGATCATGGGATGGGCCAAGTCAGTCGGTGAAGGAAGCGACTACACTGACAATTTGCCGCAACAGTGCATGCATCCAGTGGGGCACTGGTACGAGATCCCGAACTTGCTTCGCAATGGATTGATGCATCGGATGCTAACGGAGAGGCCGTCGCTGAAAACCTTGTTATTGCACAATATCGATACGTTGGGCGCCAATTTGGATCCATTGGTGCTGAGCAAACACATCGAGTCGGGAGCCTGTTTGAGTTTCGAGGTTGTTGGACGGCGCATGGAGGATCGCGGAGGTGGGCTGGCGTTGGTGGATGGCAAGCGACGGTTGGTTGAGGGAATGGCCATGCCCAACGAGCGTGACGAATTCGGATTGACATTCTATTCTTCGATGACGACTTGGATCGATATCGACCAACTCTTGGCGACGTTTCGCTTAGATCGGGCCAAACTGTCCAACCCAGTTTTGGTCGACCAGTCGGTACGAGCCATGGCCATGAAACTTCCAACGTACATCACGATCAAGGATGTCAAGAAGCGTTGGGGGCTAGGTCAAGAAGATGTTTTCCCGGTGACCCAATTTGAAAAGCTGTGGGGGGACATGAGCACTCTTTCGGAAGTTGCTTGTGAGTTTATCGCGGTTGAAACGATGCGGGGCCAACAACTGAAAGATCCGGGCCAACTAGACGGCTGGGTCCGTGATGGCTCGGCGGCTTATATCGACGCCTTATGCAAATGGAGCTGAAACGCCACGTCGTTTGTAGCTGAGCGAGGCCCCTCGACGTCCAATGGAGTTTGTTCAACATAGCCAGGCGCAACACCCAACGCCGTGAAGGACTTTTTCGAGTTTGCTTGTCCGGATCGGGCTTTGCCCCGACCGGACACCGTTTTGGTGTCCTACGTATGCGGATCGAAACGATAACACGTCCGCTGCCTATAGCTTAGTCCGCCGAAGGCGGACTAAGCTATAGGCAGCGGGAACTACGGAACTTGCTCACGCTTAGTACACCAAAACAGGGTTGCGGGGGGAAAAGCCCCCACGTAACCCAACGTTTTCGCTGCATAAAATCCTTCACGGCGTTGGCCAAACCGAATCCTTATCCCTGACGCTCGACGGCGGCCATGGCCAAAGTGCGAAGGGCTGTCACCGAAGCATTCGCAGGAAAGCCGTCCAGATAACGGACCGCTTCCTCTATCAATTCTTTGGCAAACCGTTTGGTGTACTCGGACGCATCGCAATTCTCCATAGCAGAACGCAATTCGACGGCCGCTGAAATGTCGCCATTATTCAATCTCGAAATCATGGTTTCGCGAGCTTTCGTGGGCAGACATTCGAGCGTTCGGATGGCCGGCAAAGTCGGTTTGAAGGAGCCCAAATCTGTACCGAGTGTTTTACCGGCATAATCCTGCGTTCCCCAAACATCCAGCCAGTCATCGAAGACCTGGAATGCAGTTCCTAGCTTCAGTCCATACTGCTGCAATCGATGGCAGGTCGCCTCATCGGCACCTGCGCTCCAAGCACCGAGCGAGCAACTTAAAGCGCACAAAGCGCCCGTCTTGGCGTCCAGAAGACGGATGTATTCGGGGACCTCCATTTCGAAATGCCGAATGCTATGGCCTTGCATCATCTCTCCTTCGCAAACTTGTTTTGCGGCATCCGCAATCCATCGCCCTGGAATAGTAGAGTTTCCCTTATTGGCCAGACCGTAAGCGTGTGTAAATAACCAGTCACCCACCAGAACGCTGGCCGGCACGGTCCACCTCTTGTGCACGGTTTCCTTGTGTCGACGCACGAGGGCTGAATCCAGAATATCATCGTGAACCAGGGTCGCGGTATGAACCAGTTCGACGACGACGCTCAGTCGGATCGACTCCTCAGAGGCGATCCCTGAAGCTTTGGCTGCCAATAGCAATAAGCTGGGCCGAAGTCGTTTTCCGCCCAAATCCGCTACGTAAGAAAGCATCTCGGCGATATGTGGCTGCGCG
>JAYTVM010000503.1:0-45095 GCA_043743995.1 Pirellula sp.
CTGCGACCAAGATTCGGTCGTCGACGCCGTCGAAGCTAAACGCCTGGCCAATCTGACCGGCTGCGTAAGAGGCACCATTCATCAAGGTTCCATGGTTTGCGCCTACGGAATCATTGCCCGTGCCATCAGCCGTCCAATAACTCACCACTGCCAGCAGCTCGCGGTTTTCGAGTTTTTCCATAAATAGCCGCCGTCGCGTGTCGCGTTTGAGTGCAACATTGTTGCGACGGTAATTCTGTTCTCGGCGAGTAGTAGTTTTCATTCGATCTGCTTTCAATGGCTTGCTAAAATGGAAACGCTTTCCGCGGCGCGCAAACCTTGCGCCACGATTGCGTACCGGCCGGTAAGGACTGTTGTTGGCACCAAAGCGCTCACCTTCGGTGGGAAGCCTGGGTGATGGACTTATAGCCCAACGGGCTAACACAAAGGCAGCCCGGGGCATAGCGACGCGGTGAAACCGCAAAGCGCCGCCCCGGGTTACGCATCGAATGTTGGATTTCGCCCTGAAGGGGCAAAACATAATTGAACGATTCGATCGGAGTCGCGAATGTTTTGCCCCTTCAGGGCGATTTTGCGCTGTTGGCCGGTTACCCAGGGCGGCGCTTTGCGGCTCTGCCGCGTCGCTCTGCCCTGGGCTGCGATGTGTAAGCCCGTTGGGCTATTAATCGCAGGCTATCATTGGTCAAGTCCTTGGTTAGGTCGATACCGCCCCCCCTATCACACGACCGTACCACGCAGTACGGTGTTGCAATCGATCAGGACACCAACTCGAATTCCTTAAACTCGTCCGTATTCCAATTTGAAAAGATGTCATCTGTTGTGCCAGTCAATCGTTTGGATTGGGATGACGCTCGATTCTCACTCATGGAAGGTTGCATGGACTGTTGAGGTGGGAATTGGACCAAGCTATTGGTTGACAATGGTGTAGTCAACGACTGCTCGCGGTCGGATTGATCGATTTCGAAAGTACTGCGGGCACGGCTACGCACGAAGTCATCCGATAACTGGGTAATTGCAGAGTCAATTGCCTTCGATGTCATCATTGGCGCCATGACTGAGGGCACGATCGGCTGGCTGTCTCCCATGGGTGGATCAGCGATGTCCTGGGGATTGGTATTGCCTGCGGCGAGGGCAAAAGCTGCCGACGCAAATTGAGAACCAGCCTTCACACCAACAGCGGCGGTGTATTCATAGACTTTATCGCTTGCATTATCGACAATCCAAAGCGAGCTTGGGCTGGCTGGATTAAGCGTAATGCCGGTAGGACTGCCCCCGCCTCCATTCATAGTCCAACTCCCGATCGCAGTGCCGGAGACCGAGTACTTGTAGACCTTGTCACTGCTGCCGTCGTCGACAACCCACATGGAAGCACCGTCCGTGACGATGCCTTTGCCGTTCGTGTTGCTACCGTTCAGGCTAAAACTGCTGGCCGCCGTCTGGCTGCCAGTCAGCCGGCTCGCGGCTCCGGTGTATTTGAAGACCTTGTCAGTTTTGTTATCGACGATCCATACATCGTTGCCAATGACCGTGATCCCTTCGGGCTGAGACGAGGCATTCATGCTGCCTGCGGCCCAAGAACCAAGTATTCTTCCGCTGGTGTCATAGACATAAACATTTCGGTTAGCGTCGACCACCCATACCTTGTCGCCGGCCGCAGTGCTCGCGGCTCCACGCGGGGTAGTATTGCCACTATTCAAGGCATAGTTCTCGACAGCCGCACTTCCGCTGCCATATTCAAACGTTCGGTTGGCGGTGGCGTCGTCAACCACGTAGAACTTCGTTTCGTTATCGAGGATGGTTCCTTGCCCATCGGTGTCAGCAAGGAGTGCTGTGCCAGAGGCCAGCGTCAAGTGAACGAAGAAGGTCTCGCTCGGCTCCTGATTTAGGTCGCCGTTAACGCCTATGCTTATCGTTTGTGTATTGCTAACACCTGCCAGGAAGGTCACTTGCCCGGACGCCGAAATGTAATCGCTGCCAGCGGTCGCTGTACCGTCGGCGGTGGACCAATTGACTGTAACATTTCCGGTGGCGTCACCGACTCTCGTGACGGTGAAGCTCATTTGCGTCGTTCCGGAGTTGCCTTCCACGACAGTCGGAGCACTTATCGCGATGCTGGTCGTTGCCAGGGCGAAAGCTGCGTTGAGGCGACCGCCGGTCACGGTAATGCCGGCAAATTCGGGCACGTGTTCCACCGTGGACAGAATCCGATCCTTGAGCTGGACGCTGTTCCAATCGGGGTGAATGGTCTTGAGTAGGGCCGCGACTCCCGCAGTGTTTGCGGAAGCTCCAGAGGTTGCACCTGGCGTTGGAGCGCCGAGATCAACGCTCTTGAGCCCCCAGTCACCTTTTGAGTTCCCGTTCGGATCGAACAACATGGCCGAGATGATGTTGTCGTGGTCGAATGACGCGGGAAAGAAAGGCGTAATGTCGGTATCGCGATTGGGGTTGCCGGACGCTGCCACGAAAAGATGGCCTGCCGCGTTTGCTCGGCTGATCGCGTCGTACATTCCTTGCGAGTAGGTGTCATTGCCCCAACTGTTATTGGAAATTGAAGCCCCACTCGCTACGGCATAATCCAGGCCGGCAGCGGCGTTGGTGTAATTGATGTTGCTTCCATCCGGGTGAATGCGAACAGGCATCATGCTGATTTGCCAATTGACGCCCGCCTCGCCAATGCCATTGTTCGGAATTCCGCCTATGTGCTGGGACATCCCTGTGCCGTGTCCGCCGGTGGCCCCAGGCATTGGGTCGTTGTCGTTGTCCTGGAAGTCCCAGCCGATCAGGTCATCGATCTTGAGATTGCCGTCGCCGTCGACATGGTCGGCCCAGCGGGCGTCCCTCAGCAGATCGCCGCCGTCGATGTAGCCGTTCGCGTTCACATCCGTGACGAATGACGCGTTGGCCGGCGCGTTGAGGTCGCGGAATGTGATCATTCCATCGCTGTCCATGTCGGACAAACTGGCCTTGAGGCCCGCTGGAATCTCAGCTTGGTTGAGCCATATGTTCAGGTATAAATCGGGGTTGGTGTAGTCGACGCCGTCGTCCATCACGGCCAAGACAGTAGTCATCTTCCCCGTCGTGATAGACCACGCTGCGGTCATGTCGATATCGACACCGTATTTCCCTCCAAACGGAGAAAAAGTGTTTGGTTGCCCCACGTTGTTTAGTCCCCATTGGTTTGTGGGATAAACTGGGTCGTTAAGCGTAAAGTCGTTTGCGGTGAGTAGCCGTCGCTCCTCTAGTTGCTCGAAACAGATGCGGCACCGAAAACGAGCCCGCGTATTTTCGACGATTCGTTGCTCCATTTGGAACTTTTTGAGCGTCTTTGTCAGGAATCCCATGGTTGTCTCCGAGAAGTAGTGAGGCAGGCTAAATTCTTTCGCGAATGAAATCAGTGCGACATCCGGCACGATAACAGCTCACACTTTTAGGAAAGAATTGCAAAATACTTTCCAAATTTCCATTTCGACATAAGCCGCTTGCATATAGTACGAACGTCTAATACCCAGTATCGATGTTCCATCGGTAATATTGCGAGGCAGCTATCAATGCCCAAGACCATACTCCTAATGGGAATGGTCCTCCAGCCATTTGGTAGGAACGCGATAGGAACGCCGAGGTGTTGCATTCCCATTTTTGATGACTTATTCTTACCGTGAACGCCCCATGAATGAATGCGAGAGGATTTTGCAGTGAACCGATTTGTCCCAGTCAATGCTGCCGAACTCAAACGCTTACGTGAAACGAGAGGCTGGTCTCAGAGGGAACTTGCTACCAAAGCAGGCTATACCGATCGGTTGATTCGCAAAGCCGAAGCTGGAGGTAGCTTGGATGTCGAAACGATTTGCAATTTAGCTGAAGCACTTTCAGTTGATGGGGAAGTCGTTTCAAAACATTCCATCATGGCCGACCGGTTGTCGATGGCAACCCAATTCATTGATGCTTATGACTATTACGGTCCAGCAATGCTTTTGCATGTGGAGTCGATCCTAGCTGACAATTTCGTATTTCACGTCCCTGGTGATGCGAGCAGTGCTCCATTCTGTGGAGACTGGTATGGAACGAATGGTCTTCGAGAGTTCCTAAGGATCTTCTTTAGTATGGTGTCTCGAACGCCGGGTACTCTGAAAACGGTTTACAGCGTTGGAAATAACACCGTGTCGGCAAAGTACGTTGACACGCTTTTCGTCCCCGATCAGCCTCCAACGGTTTTGTGGACCAACATGCATTTTTACTTCGAGGAAGGACTCATTGTTCGGGCAGAAGATCAGTACGATACCAAGACAGCGTCCGAAACAAAACTGCCTTTGACTGAGTGAGCGTTGGATTCCAGGCGATCGCCGAGGTCCAGGGGACGGGGACACACACCATTTCATTACATGACAACTCAGCGGCTGAATATTCGCCGCGGAATGGCTGTAAGTTTTCTGCAACGAACAGGATCGCCGACAAAGTTCTGTGTCCCTTTGGTTCATCACGATTGGATGCCTTAGAAGCCTTTTTTGGACGAACGGGTTAAAGCGAACTAATTGAGTACGCATATTCATAATCATGTGCTCCACATGTGATTCATTTGCTTTTCCCTGGACGGCGATCACGATCGGCGCGCTCGCGGGTCGAGTAAGTACCGGCGAGCATCGGTTCGTGAGCTTGTTTCGCGAGTGCTCGAAGCTTGTTCAGAATCTCCGGGTGATCGGCTGCAACGTTCCTCGACTCCGAGGGATCGCTTTTGAGGTTTTAGAAGGAGGCATAAAAGGGGACGGGGGTAATATTCGGATTGGAACAAATAAAAGGGGATCCATCGTGTCCATCGTAAACTACCCCCGTCCCCTTTTGCCCCCGTAGATGAACGATTCGATCGGAGCAGAGAATGTTTTGCCCTTTCAGGGCGATTTGCAATGGTGATCCGGTACCCAGGGCGGCGCTTTGCGGCTACGCCGCGTCGCTCTGCCCTCGTATGATGAAGTTATGGAATGCAGTATCGATCCGGGCCCGTTGCTCCCCAAGCTTCCGTTACATCCATTCGATCAAGAGTGGTTTTCTGGCCAGGAAAGTATAAATCGTTTGGGATCGTGCTCTCAGAGTAGTCTGCGAACACCGGCTGGACGGACAAAACCATTGCGCGCCGTCCCAGCTGCGAAGCTACCATTTCTGCCGTGTAAGAAGCCGGAGCTTCAACCTGCAGCCAATCACCATTTCCGAATTTGCTGGTCAACTCAAGGCTTGTTTCACTCAAGTCGGGAACGCCCACAAAGGCAGCTTCGTCTGACATCGGCCCGGTTTGGTTACTCACATGTACGACCCAGCTACCTGGCAAGACTTGACGGCTCTCTCCGCCCCAGACCATCGATACGGACCCTACATGAGTGCTCAAGCCAGCGTGTGGTACGGTGTGGCTGGACGACGTCCGGTTGGCCTCCTTTCCGTCCTCCAAAACAATCCTCTCGAAACCATCGTCGGTAAAAGGTCCAGAAACAGCCGGCCGCTTTAGGGAATGGTTTCTCAGCGAGTTATCTTGCGTGTCGTATAGCCATTTCGAATGCACGCCTGCCGGTTGGACTGTCGGCGAGACGATTGCGTCCGTATCGGCACGAGCCAGCGAGTCGCCTATGAGGCTCGCCATCTCGACGTCGAGCATAATGCGTTCTTCAAGCAACTCGCACCATAGCTTTTTGCGTGTGATATTGCGTGCAAGTCTACGCTTTGTTCGATGAAAATCCGCTCGGCTCATAATTTACTCGGTTCTTGAAGCAGCTTGAAATTCATATCCTGCCACAAAACGAAGGCGGAGGAAGACGCTTATTCAACAGTAGGGGGTGCGTAATGCTGAATCGTCAACTGCGACCAAAAGAGGAACGGAAAAATGAAAAAACTTTTGACGCTTCTCGCCCAAGGCCACGCCGAGTTGCTTCTTGAATATGGGAGTGCTTTCCTATCTGCTGTTTAGTAGTTTATTGGCTCAACTAGATGGGTGAAATCGTCGAAACATACCGCAATTGCATATGTCGCAACCTGAGCAACCAACCTCGAACGATTCAGCGTGGAAGACCGACGACGCACGAGTGCTGCAGCTCGCAACACGTGCGAGGTCCCTGCCTGTCATATCACTTCCGTGGAATTCAATCGCGACGGGTCGCGACTCATGACTGCTGGAATTGTTTGGGGCCGTAAGGCTGACGAAGAATTTGCTGGAGTCCGTGTTTAGAATATGAAGGATGGTTCCCAACAGTTCGCAATCGGAGGAGTCAATTCCGAAATCGCGCGCATCAGCCCCGATGGGGAGTCGTTGCTCGTAGGAGACTTTAATGGCAACATCACAGAGTACTCCATCCATTTAGGACAAAAAATCAGAGAATTAAAAGGTTCGTTGGGAATCATTTTGGACATCGAATTTAGCCATGATGGAACACATATGGCGGCATGCGCTCGCGGTAGATCACTTTGCGTTTGGAATCTCGAATCGGGAAGCCTTACAAACCGAGTTACCAATCTCGAAGATCCTCGAATCGTCGCGTGGTCACCTAATAGCGACGAGAGACTGGAAGTCGTTGGTTTTTTAGGCACGCATTACACTTTTGACACCCGACACAAACAACTGAAATTGGTCCATCAATCAAAGAAATCCAACTTCAAGGCGATGAAATACTCTCCAAACGGGACGCTACTAATTACCAGTCACTTGGGTACGGGTATCCAAGTTGAAAATGCAAAAAAGGATGGAACAATACGATCCATCCATGCGCATGGCGGTAACTTGCAAGTGTTTGCTGTTGAGAGTTCAGGACGCAGACTGGTAACGGGAGGAAAAGATAGATTCGTTCATCTATGGGACCAGAGTAGGCCTGATCCAGACATTCGATCAACCGATATTCGAGGTGGCGTAGTATCCGATCTTGCCTACAGCCCCAAGGCTCGATCACATCATTGATACATTCCCACTCGTTGGCTTTCGACCGGATGGTATGAAAATAATTCGAAGTCACCAAGGTAGTATTTCCTGCTGGACAACTGTTAGCGGCGCTCGCACGGACGATGAGAAATTGAATGCGGTTCTATCTTGGCATGAATCGCGTGCACATTGGGCTGAGAGCCAGGCAGAGTTTCTGGCTGCGGCGAATCAATATACTGAACGAATGCGACTTCAACCAGAAAACAGCAAACACCTACAGTCCAGAGCCAACGCTTACTTTTTTTCGGGAAACTGGAAAAACGCAATCGACGACTTTTCGAAAGTGACGGAATCGAACATGAGCGTACTTGAGCAATGCTACTTTGCACGCGCACTGTTGATGAACAACGCGATCGATGCCTACCAGGAAAAATGCCGTTCATTGGTGGAATGGGCACAAAAATCGAAATCGATTCCAAGCCTGAATTCTATTTTATGGACCTACGCGTTAAGCAACGAAGCGAACGAGGAGTTGCGGATCGTCATGAAGTCATTTGAAACCGAGTTGCTGAAGGAGAAAGACCCTTATCCAGACTTTTATACCACGTTAGCACTTGGATGCTTTCGCGACCAACAATATTACGATGCAATTCGATATTCGAATCGATCGCTCAATCGGAAAACAGGAACACTCAATCCCGATGATTGGCTCATTTTGGCATTGTCGTTTGCCGGCCTTCGCAACGGGAGGAAAGACCATTCTCTCGAAATGCCTAAGCTCAATTTTGCTAATGTCAAGCTGAAATCTCCCGAGGAGTACCTGGCACATTTGTCGCAATGGCGTGAAAATCAATCCGATAGCATTTTTGCGGGAGCGACGCCGGAATCGTATGCGGTTCAACGCATGAACATAAACATTCCCATTCTTACATCGGAGCTTGCAACAATGGGAGGTGGCAATAAGCATTAAAAACGATTCGGTATTTGGGTGCTAAAACCGTCAACGCGTAGCCGGTCTCTTGGGGTCGCTTGGTTCGAAGCTCGTGACCGCAGAAGATGGATCGCTCGTTGATTGATTGGCGATCACTTCGGTTGGGATCGTCGTCAGCCAACATACTTCATTAAGGTCGAAAGTTATCGAATCCTATTTGTATCAGGCCAGGATGATTAATTTTTCCTGGGCGAACGATCGGCGGTTCGTTTGGCCTGCAAATTGCTGATCAGTAGATCTGCCTTAAGCAAAATGACTTTGTTTTATGAAGTCTAGCCTAGTCCCGCAAAGGAGATACAAAATGAGAATTAGCTCGTATAAAACCATTGCTACTGAATCTGAAAACGCCAAACGTCGGCAACTGTCGATTCAGAAGTCATGGTCGAAATCAGAAAGAGAGGAGCGTCGTCGGCTTGCAATTGAGTCGCAGCTCCGTTTGGTCTCGCTACTCACGATGGAGGGACGGAAACCCGGCCGGATCAACGTGGTAACAGAGCTGGTTGCCTGCTAGATGCGGGTCAACGGCTAGAAACCATACCGCACGTAACCCATTTACCTAATTTAATCCGAATCCGAACTTTTCCCGACATTCTCTGCACTCAGACGCTATCCTACATTAATAACGCTCGGTGAGAAACTCATTCAAGCTGCGCTTCAACTTCGGATGACTCAATTAAAAGAAGCCTAGCGTTTGCTGGGAAACTGGTAACTAAGTAAGCCGACGAAGCAGCTCTCTAAACAAGAGTCCTTACTTCGTCGGCTTTTTTTATGCCTGCGCCGTTTTCGAATCAACCATGCCGGTGAGCTGGAACGAAGCTGTTCACCGTCGAAAATCGAGTTACAGATTCACAAAGCAATGCCCTATTCCGTTCCTCAGCCCCTCGTCGAAGACATTCAAAACTATGCTCAAAACATAGTCGATACGGTCCGTGAGCCTCTTCTTATCCTTGACGCGACTCTTCGTGTTCGATCGGCAAACCGGGCGTTTTATCAAACGTTTCAAGTCTCCGCCGCTGAAACCGAGGGGCGTCTCATCTACGAATTAGGGAACGGCCAATGGGACATTCCCGATCTACGTACATTGCTCGAAGACATTGTTCCAAAGAGCTCAGTGTTCGACGATTTTGAACTCGAGCATACGTTTCCGGTCATTGGTCGCAGGTTCATGCTCCTCAACGCACGGAAACTCCAAGCAGGTCAACACGGTGAATTGCTCGTCTTGGCGATGGAAGACGTCACGGCGAGAAAGAAGGCTGAAGAGGATCTGATCAACGCGGGCGCACTGCAAAATGCAATCTTCAATAGTGCGAATTTCTCTAGCATTGCCACCGATGAGAAAGGGGTCATTCAGATCTTTAATGTCGGAGCAGAACGTATGCTCGGCTACGAAGCGGTCGAGGTCATGAACAAAATTACTCCCGCTGACATCTCAGATCCACAGGAAGTCATCGCGCGAGCAAGATCGCTAAGCTCCGAACTTCAAACCACGATCACACCTGGTTTTGAAGCGTTGGTCTTCAAGGCCTCGCGTGGCATCGAGGATATCTACGAATTGACTTATATTCGCAAGGATGGTACTCGATTCCCCGCAATTGTTTCGGTAACCGCACTTCGCGACGCTCAAGAAAACATCATTGGCTACCTACTCATCGGCACCGACAATACAGCTCGGAAACAAGTCGAAGCGGAAAGAATATTGCTCGATCAACGCGTTCGTGATCAACAGTTCTACACTCGCTCGCTCATCGAATCCAATATCGACGCGTTGATAACAACCGATCCCCGCGGCATCATTACGGACGTCAATCGACAAATGGAGATACTGACCGGATCCACTCGCGACGAACTCATCGGAGCACCCTTCAAGGACTATTTTGCCGACCCGGGGCGAGCCGAAGCTGGCATCAGATTGGTCCTGGCAGAAGGGAAGGTTACTGACTACGAGTTAACGGCACGTACGAAAAGCGGTGAAGAAACCGTTGTCTCTTACAATGCAAGTACGTTCTTCGACCGCGATCGCAAGCTTAGGGGAGTATTCGCTGCGGCCCGTGACGTTACGGCTCGAAAACAAGTCGAAGCCGAACGAATGCTCCTCGATCAACGAGTTAGGGATTTGCAGTTTTATACGCGTTCGCTTATCGAATCCAATATCGACGCGCTGATAACTACAGACCCTCGTGGAATCATCAGCGACGTGAACAAGCAGATGGAGGAGCTTACGGGCTGCACGCGGGACGAACTGATCGGGGCTCCATTCAAAGACTATTTTACGGACCCTGACCTTGCGGAAGCGGGAATCAAGCTAGTTCTCGCAGAAGGCAAAGTCACCGACTACGAGTTAACTGCTCGGGCGAGAGACGGACAGCAAACCATTGTCTCGTACAATGCAACGACCTTCTACGATCGAGATAGGAAACTGCAAGGGGTCTTCGCCGCCGCGCGCGATATTACCGAACGAAGTCGACTCGAAAAGCAAATGCAACTCCAAGCAGCCGAGCTCTCCGATTTGCATCGACGCAAAGATGAGTTCCTAGCGATGCTTTCTCACGAGCTTCGTAGCCCTTTGGCTCCAATCTCCAACGCCGTGCAAATGCTCGGTATGCAAAGCAGCAACGAGAACGAGTTTCAAAAAGAAGCCAGAGGAATCATTGAACGTCAGACAAATCAATTGCAACATCTCGTCGATGACCTGCTCGAAGTTTCGCGAATCACGACGGGGATGGTTCAATTACGAAAGGTATCCGTTGACGTCGGAGATATCATTCGATCGGCTGTCGAGACCGTTCATCCTTTGATGCTTCAACGCGGTCACGATACCCATGTCTCTATCCCATCGGAACCGATCTGGCTGCATGCCGATGCGGCACGGCTTGAGCAGGTCCTGGTCAATTTGCTAACGAACGCTGCAAAATATACGGACCTGAACGGAACGATCTGGCTGAGCGCTGAGCAAATTGGGGCCGAATGCATTCTGCGAGTGAAAGATACCGGCGTTGGGATTACGCCGGAACTGCTCCCATGTATTTTCAATCTTTTCACCCAAGCAGAACGATCGCTCGATCGTTCTCAAGGCGGCTTAGGCATCGGGCTCGCGCTCGTTCAACGGTTGACGGAATTGCATGGTGGCAGAGTCGAAGTGTTCAGCACTTTGAGACAAGGTAGCGAGTTTGTCGTTCGGCTCCCTGTGGAATCATCCAAGATCGTCGAGCCTGAACAGGTTGCAATTGCCGCTCCGAACAAGAACGATAGACCCTTACGAATATTAGTGGTGGATGACAATGTTGACACGGTTTTGAGCTTTTCCATGTTGCTGAAGGAATCTGGAAATGAAGTGCGAACGGCACATGATGGACCGATCGCCATCAAAATCGCATCAGAGTACATTCCCGATGTCATCTTGCTCGATATCGGGTTACCTGGACTGAACGGATACGAAGTTGCAAAGCAGATCCGAAAGCTGCCGACACTTAAAAACGTCGTCCTAGTTGCATTAACAGGTTATGGCCAAGAGTCGGATCGACAGGCTTCGATGGAAGCTGGTTTCGATCATCACCTGATTAAACCAGCGAGGATGGAGCAAGTTAGAAAAATACTGGCAAGCGTATCGGAAAAATGTAGTTCAATCGACAAAGTAAAAACTCTAGCCGAAAACCAAGCATGATCCTTCAACGACTTCGAGACGAATCTTCCCGGAATCATTCGGCCATCGAGTCCCAGATGCCATTACTCGATCCGAGCATGTCGCTAAGCACCTATCGCCAGCTCCTGGCGCGATTCTTGGGATACTATGCTCCGCTCGAAGATCGGCTGCGTACGGAAGTAGAAGTGGCCAGACCGAGACAGTACGGAAGAAAAGCTTTTCTTCCGCTGGTTAATGGCTCGGTACGCGGCCTACCCCTACACCGCCTGGGACGGGATCCGCCCGCTTGAAGTCCCCAAGGGCTACGCATACATGAAACATTTTGGTGATTTCTGGCATACGACAGAGTATTGGAAACTCGAGCCTGCTGACTCTCTTGTCTGCACTGGCTTTTGTATGGCACAACCGGGCCGAGAGTACATTGTGTTCCAGACTCAATCACAGCCGTTCACGCTGAACATTGCTGAGGCGACATCCGGCATGACCGGCGAATGGTTCAATCCATGGACCGGCCAACGGAGCGCCGCTGGGATTTTTGGTAATGGAACAGTCACTTTGACGCCGCCTCAGAAAGCGAACAACGCTTTGATCGTTCTCCACATCAAGGTGAAATTTTAGGCTATAGTGGTGGCGGTCAGCGTCGATGAGCGTCCGAACATCAAGGTCCCCCACCAACCTTGTTTTGGCGTACTAACGGGCGGCACTCGCAATCGACTCGTTCCCCCTCGGCTTTGGAGGCTGTTTTTTTGGTAACCCGAAACGTAAGTGAGGGACGAGATACACCGACTCGCATACGCAGCTCGGCACAAGCCATGACCCGTCCCATTGTTATCCTTTTGGTCCTGTTCATCCAACAAGCAACTGCGCTCGTCAGCCGAGCTGCTGAGAGGCCCAATATCATCGTCTTTTACACCGACGATCACGGCTATGCCGACCTTAGTTGTCGTGGCGTATTGTCTGACGTCAAGACTCCCAACATCGACACGCTTGCCCGAGGCGGTGTGCTGGCGAAGAACGGTTACAGCACAGCTCCGCAGTGTGTACCATCGCGGGCAGGATTATTGACGGGTCGGTTCCAAGCCCGATTCGGTTTGGAAGCCAACGGTGGTTCGCTGGATGGTTTCAACAGAGAAACGACTATCGCCACGCGTCTGCAAAAGGTAGGCTACCAGACAGCCCAATTCGGAAAATGGCACCTTGGTCCGACCGACGAGATCAAAAAGCACGGCTTCAAACATTTTTTCTCACAACACAATCAGGGCAAGTTCAGTGCCAACATCTCGCTGGATGGCCAGGACCGCCCGATCAGCGATTTGCAACCTGAGTTGTACCATGTCGATGGTTGTAGCCGAGCCGCCGCGTCCATCATTGAACGTTATTGGGATCAGCCATTTTTTCTCTACGTCGCGTATCGCGCTCCGCATACGCCGCTCGATGCGCCCAAGAAATACACGGATCGCTTTCCTGGAGGGATGCCCGAGCGACGTCGTCAAGCATTAGGGATGCTCTCTGCAGTCGACGACGGAGTGGGCCTCATCACTGAGACCTTGACGAAGCACAAGCTCACCGAAAAGACGCTCATCTTTCTCATCGGTGACAATGGTGCCCCACTCAAAATCCACAAAACGGATTCGCCGCTCGATGGCGATGCTGGTGGTTGGGACGGCAGTCTCAACACACCGCTCAATGGCGAAAAGGGGATGCTGGCCGAGGGTGGCATGCACACTCCCTTCGTTGTCGCTTGGCCTGGAAAAATCCCTGGCGGCCAGACTTATGAGCATCCTATCAGTGCTCTCGATGTTGCTGCCACGGCTGCTGCCGCGGTGAATTTAGACGTAAAGCCAAACGAGCTAGATGGCGTGAATCTGATTCCATTTCTCTCAGGTGAAAACAAAGCTGCGCCTCACGATGCACTTTACTGGCGTTGGATTTCGCAGTCCGCCATCCGCGAAGGCAATTGGAAGTTGTTGCGTGGAGGTGAACGCGAATACCTCTACGATCTTGGCAACGATCTGGAAGAGAAGCATAACCTTGTTTCGGAACACACCGATATCGCAGTACGACTACGAAACAGACTCGAAGCTTGGTCGATGGAGCTTTCACCTCCCGGCTTCACGACTGGCCCTATGGCACCGACTTGGAACAACTATTATGACTTCTACCTTGAGGGTAAACCGGCAGCCTTATCCGTTGGCAAGAAAACAGAGCCCGAAAGCGCAGTAAACCTTCAAGGCTGGCAAGCCCGCGGCGGGACGCTTTCCGCCATTGATAGTACGCTCGAATTTGTCCCTGAAGATGGAACAAAAAGCAAAGGTGGTTTCATCACTCGAACACAAATCCGAGTAGCCGGTCCATGCATCGCTAAGCTATCGCTCAAATCCACCACCGCAGGGCAAGCTGCCATCGCTTGGCGGATGGAGGGCGAAAAGGACTTTGTACCTACGAACCGCGAGCCCTTTCCAATTCAATCCTCTGACGAATGGCAACCCTACGAAGTGAAGGTTCCCAGTACAGGAACGGTCATTCACATCCGCATACACTTTCCAGGCGGATCCACGACACTTCGCCGAGTCGAACTCGTACCCACAACCGGCTCGCCCGTCTCTCTATGGAAATAACGCACCCAGGATGATGAAGCAACGGCGAATAACGAAAGATGCCGCGGCTCGAACGGAGTTTGCAAAGGCAATTGCTTTCATTTCGATTGTTCGGGGGCAGTTCGGCTTGGATCGCTTCCGCCACTGCGTGGGCTTGTTTTTCGTTATAGAACGGGCCGATTGTATCGCTATCGGATATCTTCGGTCCGCTTTCGTCGAAAAGGTAGAGTACGAAAATCAAATACCCCCCTTTCCGCTGTCGACTCACTTCCATCGAGTTGATTCGATCTCGGTCAATCACCTTCCGTAGCAAGTGAAAGGGATAGGGCCGTTCCACTTCGATTTCCGAACCGTTTAAGTGGACGCGAGTGCTGTATCCAAGGGATACGGGGTACACAAGCCCAACTCCAAGGAGGAGCAACAGGAATGCCATGAAGCCAATAAACGGAGCCGCGAGGATTGCTCCAAGTTGCAGACCAGCTTGCGCGACACACAAAATCATCAGCCACAAAAAAACAAAGCCTAAAGCAAAACATGTCGTAGCGCTGAGAACCGCAAATCCTTTTTGTATCAGGGACAACGGCCCACTATCGTAGATTCGTTTGATTTGCTTTTCTGCCAACACGGTTGACCCTAGACTTAAATTTCTGGTAGCGAAACTCGTCAAGAGTTTCGGCCCGCTTGGTAATCGACGAAAGACTTGAAGTCATTCCTTTCGGTTTCAACCCTAATTTAAAGTTGCGTTGAACTTCTAGCTTAGAAAATTCGGCTCCAAAGAGCAAGTGAAACTGGCTACCTTTTGCCTTCGAGAAGTGAATCAATCTCGACCCTTGCGCCGCGCACTGCGAGCTGCGTCAAGCACGTGCTGATGCAGCAAGTAGCCAAATCCCGCGTTCTCCATCCGATAGACGAGTTGATGCTTGGTACAAACTAAGCGCTCTGCGCATCGATCTAGTTCCCAATCGCATTCTGCCAAAATCATCAACAGGTAGGCACGACGGCATTGCGACGCAGAAAGTCGGAACGTCTTCAGGTATTCAATCGATCCATCGTCGCGAACGATCATTTCTCCAATATGATTCTCACCTTTCGGCTCAAGATTGGACACGAATCGTTGCATTTCAAATGGGCCCAAATGATACACGCGTTCGGATTGAATCGGACAATCGAAAAGTCTTCCCGTCATCAATTCATGCAAGTCCGACCACCGCTCCCTCAAACCAGATAACTGGCCGCGTAAATCATCGAATGTATGAATGGCAGAAGCGTTCATAGACTCAGGGTGATAAACACACTCCTCAGCACGAAGCCCATTATAGTAGACGAGCTCTCCGTAAAAATCCGTCAGCAAAGTTCGATGTAGCTGTTCGTAGTCATCATAGTTTGGTACCACGAAAGCGGAAGCCAATTCGTCCCCAACAAAAACCAACACGCCTACTTGTGTCATGTGAATCTCAAAAACCCGCAGAGCATCCTCAAGACCATTGATCCATGCACCAGAATACGTTTGCTCGATTCGAGGACTAAGTCCATCGCGCAAAGCGGTCCGTGAATATTCTTCCCAAGCAAACGCAGGCCCACCGAAATGCAATGATAGGAATCCTTCCATCGCAACATGCAGCGGAAGAAATCGCATCCGAGTCTTGCTTTCTCGTCTTCTCATCTTCGTCATCACACGAGCTGTTGCGAAGCCAAAATCAAACCGTTTACCATCCTTGGTCGATTCATTCTTGGTTCCAAATAACTGTCCACCAAAGGCGGCTTGCGAAACACTGGTTCCGTCGTTGGTCCAGTCCGCGACAAGCCCATGGGGAACATAGGAGCAGTAGGCTTTTTGGCGATCAACAGAAACCAATGAAAACTCATCGCCGTATTCTCGCTTGGCCAATCGCAGATCCTCGCTCGGTTTGCTGCGCAGCAACGGCACCAGTCGCACGCCGCCTAGTACTTGAGGTGGAGCGAGCGACAGGCCATTCAACTGCAGAGACTCAACGAGTGGAAACGTATTCAAGGCATTTCCTTTGCTGCACCCAACATCGAATGCATCCGCATTTCCAGGAACGTTTCCAGTTCCGCAATCGGTGTCGATCCTCGGGCGAATCGAGCGAACCCCATCATTGTCGGAATATCCTCGGCATCACGTAGCCCGACGGTCGCCATCGAATCGCCTAACGGGCGTGGCGCAAAGTGATCCACATCGAAAACCGGATTCATATGAATGATCTCCATCGTTTGTTCGGGCCTTTGGAGTCGATTGCGGAATGCTCCGACCACCTGATTCGCAGCCATCGGCGGTGAATTCTCGAACCCGTCTGAGACGATTATCAAAACATCTGGCTGCCACTGGAGTGCGTCAATCAGTGGATCCGCGAGCGAAGTTTGCCCCGCCGAAGTGACAAGGATTTCCTGAGCATCGATCGGCAAGTCATTGCATAGATCCAGCGGCACTGTCCAAAACGATTGGTACTCGGTTGCAGCTTCGCGCAGGAGATAGCTCGCCGCGAGAACGACCGCGAGTGGTCTGTTTCGCTTTTGTCTGCTTCCCCCCCTGGAACTGCGACTTCGATCCAGTACCGTCGCTACGCGGCCCAGTTTCAATGAGGTGCTGGCGATAGCGCGGGCCGCAGATCCGGACATGGCTTCATGCAACTCCATTCCACGCTCGATTCGTTCGTTCATTGGCAACGACATGATATAGAGTGCCAATTTAGTCAAAGGAGCTCGGCTCAAATCGAAATCGAGTCTCGTGTCCCTAACCTTTGCATTCGATGTCTGCAGTCGCAGTTTTTCGACGGCCGTCATCTTGTGCTCGATCTTTTTCAGGAACAAGTCCCTTGGAATATTGTGCTTTTGAATCAAAGATTCTGCCACGGTAAAGGGTAGCTCATAGATGGCAGAGGCACTGTAGTGGGCTTGGCGGTATCGATCGAACAGTTCCGTATCAAAGCCTTTTTGCTTCTTGAAACGAAAAAGGAAGTTACCCATCTCACCATCTCTTTTCAAATGGGCGTGTGTCACGGCCATTCGAACCTTATTCCGATACTTGACCGAGTCGAACACCGGATCTTGGCGGCCTGCAAGATATTTCCCAATGGTTGCACGTGTTCGTCGATTGTTGACACGATGCTTTTTTAGCAAGCGAATCAGGTTCAAGACGCGATTGACCGGGAGCCCCCTGATTGAGGCCTCAATCAATCTTCCCTCTTCAAGACGCCGTGAAGGGTCTACAGGCGCGCCAGAACGAAGTAAATGGAACAGAATAAACGCCTGATTAAAATGATTTATCCCAGTTGAAAGAACTCGGGCATAAAGGGTGCGGAAATTGGCCAATACGTACTGATGCAAGAAATCGATTGAGACCGACTGCACCTGGCTATCGGAGTAGAATTCATGCTGAGATGTCGCTGCGAAACACGCGTTGACGAACATGACCATGTCTTCGCGATCACTCTTCTCTCGAAGGCGCGCGTAGTACTGGTCCAACGATTCATTTGGAAGTCGAACGTTCACGAAAGCTTGTTTGGTCAACGAAAGTGAATGAAAATCCGCTCGGGGAAAAGTGAAAGCGACGAGCTGTTTAGCTTCAAAAGCAGACGCGGAAGTCACATTCGAGTCCCACGAGCGGAATTGCTATTCTAATGCATTTTGGAAACTGGGTGGATCGTGTGCATTCATACAAGGTCGTTTCGCATAAAGGATGTACTCAGGTAGGCAGTTGACGACAATTTGTGAGGGATGGCGATCCGACTCAACTCGTCAGCGAATGGTAAAGCCAGAGAGATAATTGGCGGACTAAGTCGCCCCATATTTTCACGGACCCTTGCCATCCACCAAAGGTTCATGACCATTTTTTGGGCGATGGCCGCCCATGCCACAAACGGACAGACCGTTTATGATTCGAAAACTCTTGCGAGATGTTTCATGTTGGATGCGTTTTCTATGTCAGCTTTGACGATTGGATTGACCTTTTCGTTAGGTCTATTCCAATTACTTCAATTTTCTCGACACCGGGATAGTTGAGTGCGATCGTCTGCCAGCGTATGTTCAATGCATCGACGAGGCCATCGAAATTGACCGAATCCGTTCCCCCTGGAATGATCCAAGACTGTTTTTTTCCTCTGTACACGAGAAGAAAGAGGCCGCAGTGCGAACGATTGTCACGTAAGTAATCGCCGCAAAGTTGGTTCTCCAATCGTTCGAATAGTAATGGACCTGTCCAGTTATCAGCCAGTTTCAGTTCGCAGGGAACTGGTCCGTCAAAACTCGTCCCATGAAACCGCAGGTCGGGTCTTTTCGCATCCGCTAGCTCTTCTTCCTGTGGGATGATGTACCGACCGAATGCCTTCTCGCGAAGTTCCTTTCCAATGTACTTTCGGATATCCGTCTCAAGTGTAACACCCTGCAAGATTTTGGCGATGCTACTATCTCCATTTTCGAGATCGTCCTTCAAATCCATAAGGCGAAAATTCGCCAAATCAGCGAGGTCACGATGGTTGTCCGGAGTTCGTTCCAACTTATTGTGAAAGTCTCGCACTTGGTGCGGTGACCATAGGCTTAAATCCGCGTCTAACTCTGCTTTTGCTCTCGCGTGTTTTGCAAACCATGCCCGATAGGATTCTTCGGGATGAACTTTTCCGATTTCAACCAGTGCTACGAACGCATTCTTGCCAGGAATGTTTCGGAGCAATTCTGCAAGCCGCTCTCTACCATCCTGAGCTTCGTCCCGCACTCCTGGTGTGTACACGCCCTTATGCAAACGATTGACATCCTCGCTCGCCTTGACGTACTCGTGGACAAGAAGATAGAGCCTCTTAAGGTGTGTAGGCGTACAAAACGCAGAACGGACCCTAGAAATACCGTAACGACTACTACCCAGTAGATTTGCTACGAAAAGCATTGCGAATTTCAAGCGATCTTCGGGTTCAGCGATTTGTCCGATGCGCTGCACTAGAAAAGGAATTGCATTGTCCGGGTCAACTCCGACCCAGACAGCAAACCACTGGGCTGAGTGTTCCAAAGGGAGGCGATTGGGACTACTACATTTACTCGATGCCAATTTTGCGATTTCGTCATCTTCTATGGAATCGCCTTGTATAACATTGAGCAAATAGCCAAGATTCGAGAGGTTGACAATGTCCTTGTTCTTCAAAATAAAAATGATCTCCGGCGCAAGTTCGCTCCAAGCCCATTGGCCAGACCAGCTGATATCGTAGAGGATGTAGTTACTACCTGAATCGTTGCATTCCTTCGCCAGCTCGTAGTTGATTTCTTTGATAAGGAAACGGCTAACACTCCTTGGATGTGTCGCGAAAAGGACGGGGAACCAAGTCGGGAATCCGTTTAGTTCGTGAGCCGCGTAGCGACAGACATTTTCGACTTCCGCTAGAGAAAGATGGCTTGCCCAATCTGGGGTTTCGTTCGCTTCGATTTCAAGGCCTGTCAGACCGAACACAACTGATTGTGGCGTCTCGTTTGCTGGAGCGCCTTCCGACTGAACTTTTGGTTCACACCCTCGCCAAAATCGAACCGCGCCATCTCTGAATGCTTGCGCGACATCACCACCAAACTCCGAAGAAAGGCATTTCCAGCTACCGTTGGTCCATCGGCCATATCGCTCGCCATTGGCTCTCATCCGATCGTGAACATACAATTGCGCGTCAGTCAGACTACCAGGTTTAGAACTAATGTTACGTAGCAATTCGACATTTGAACTTAAATACGTCTGCCAGTCGGCGCTTAATTTTGCCACTTCTCTTTTTCTTGCGGCGGCTTGTCGCTCAAGTTTCGCTTTCTGTCGCTTCCATAGCTGCGGCCCATTTGCAGGCGGTTTAAGGTAAGTGTTCAATTTATTTGAAAGCGAGACATCGCCGGACACAGCCCTCTTAAGTTGATAACGTTGCTTGCGATTCCGTCCGCCGTCGACATACAGACGGAACGCAAGCGACAACGCGAAAAACTTTTCGTTTGGCAAAGTCCTTTTTGCAATCTGCGTTAGCGCGTAACCAAAATCGGAATTCGCAAAGCGCCAGACGGGGGCAAACATCGATACCTGCCAGTACTCCGTTAACTGCTGATTTTTTTCAGGATCAAGTTCCTCTATCGCCTTTCCAGCGTCATACCAGAATGATGCACGGTTAAGTTCGGGCCATGTAGGCACAAGCGTTGTAAACCGAAACGTTGTCTCGCTGTAGTCTTCGTAGTCGCTTCCGTGCGAGATGTCAAATCTACGTAGGATGGATAGAGCGTCGCCTTCCAGAGAATGTGGATGACCCGCTTCGATCAGTCGTTCGGTTGCATGCGAGGCTGCCCTCATCAGCCATGCAAACTTTTTGGAAAGGCTGGGTTTGTAATTGTCCAGAAACGGAGAAGTATCAAGCAACTTACTTAAGCTGGAGAGGATGTAAGGGAGTAGTTCGATGCGCGCTCGCTGGACGAATTCCGCGACGCCATCCGCGAGTCCATCGATTGTGTTTCGATCTTTCTCGCTGACTTTAACAAGGCAATCTAGAAGCCACTTTGCGGATTCTGTAGTTGGTTCTAGACTGTCGAGCAATTCCGCCAATAAATCGCGATTAAGCTCCTTACCTTCGTTTAGGTAGCCTAATCGCACAAATTCCATGTCCGACACGGAGCCAATAGCCTGCACTGCACGCAATGCTGCAATACGAGTGTATATTGATGAGGAAGCACAGAGAGCAAGTGTTTTGGCGTCCCGCAATGCATCTTTGAGTTCACCTAGCCATACCATTCGAATCAAGAATGAGTTTAGCTCATCGTTCGTTGGATACTTTCGAAGCATCTCCTTTATGTCACCAACGAGATCCGCATTCGCAAAACGCTGGACGGCGGCATAGTCGGTCGAACCCGTGCCTGAACGACCACTTGCGATTTGTTCGCAAACTTGGCGCAGTATGCGTCGACGCAATTCAAACGGAAGTTGACTGGGGTCGCCTCCCTCCAATAGTACCTCGGGCGCGATTTGGCTAATTCGTTCTCTGACCTTATTGTCAAGGATCGCGAGCCACGGCAGGATCGGACGCATGGTAGGCACGATCACGTCGATACCATATTGATTGCGAAACAGAATGGCCTCTATCTTTCGTCGCGAAGTCTCTAGGCTTAACAATTCAGCAAGCCATTCAGCTGTTAAAAACTCCCGTACGGAGCGGTGATGAAACCTTACTGTTCCGTACATCGCTTCGTCAAAGATTGGAAGCGAAAGTAATTTGGACGATTCTTTTTCGCTCCAATCAGGCAATATGTCCCGTATCGGAATACCTTTGCAGTTATATGTGCCATCGGGAACGCGAACGTTTGAATCTCGTGTCAATGTAACGGCGGCGGCAATTAACTTAACGCCTTGTCTTATTTGCGTCGGTGAAAGCAAAATGAAATCCGCCCGTGTTTGATCGCGTTCTTTTAGGCGGCGTTCAATACTGTTCCGAAGAACATCAATGCGACTACCGATTTTCCCGTGATCTTTCCAGAACTCTGTCAATTCCATCAGATCCTGCGGACGAGCCGTAAACGGCCAGGCATCGGCCCTCTCGACGGCATTGCAAAACGACTGTGCATTCGCTATCCCCTTGGCTGCAATGAAGGTCTCAATCTGGCAACGGTCGAGATCGTTCAACACCACAATCTTGAATGCCGAAAGCTCGTTCGATTTTAACTTAATGTTGGTGTTGAAATTTCGGTTAGCATGTTCTCCTTCGTCGTCGTCCGCAACAGTCACACTGGATTGGCTATAAGGAAGAAGTGCAATGCAAAGTTCCAAATCTGTCTTTGGCCGCCATGCATCCGGCCTTCCTGTGATTAGTATCCGAACTCGTTCCATTGCCTTACCGATGCGCCTTCCCAGCTTGCGAATGGCGAGTTCGAAGTCTCCGGGATGTCGAAGTCTTGCCTCATCGACCGAATCCAACAACAGCCAACCTTCATTACCAGAAGCAAGCCAAAATTCGAATTCCTGTACTGATCCGACCTCGAATGCATCCTCAAAATCGTTTGCTATGTGTTCAAGGCGGAGGAAGAACGCTTCTTTCCCTTCGCGTCGTAACTTCCTGGCAACATGGCGAATCTCCTCCGTCTTTCCGGTGCCAGCTTCGGACAGGACAACGACTCGAAATTCTTGCGTTATGTCCGACCAATGCAATTGAGTGCCACCACGAAACGAACTGATTTTACTAATTTCACTTCCCGCACAAGGATTCGTCGGCAAGGAATGGAAAGTGCGATTTAGCTCAACAAATTGGTATTCATAGCCTGCGTTGGGCATTCCAGAACTTCCTCCTATGTCGAAAATCGTCTATAGCAAAACTGTGTAGTCCCAATTTATCATTGCCAAGATCACCGGTCGATCCGCTTTTTGCATGATAGTTGGGAGCCATTGACCGTTAGCGACAACGCTATCGACTGTGAGCGAGCATCGCCATTTCGTGCGTGAACGCGTCGACGTTCCCTTGCCACAACGGAAAAACCGTCCTGCTCGCAACGCCTTTGATGATAGCGGCCGAACGAGGGAATCTGCCACTGGTTCGTTGGTTGATCTCGCGAAACGCAAGTGTCAATGGAACGAATAAATTTCGCCAGCCGCCACTGCTTTACGCGACCCGCGAAAATCATGTTGCAATCTTGCACCTACTGCTGAAATCTAACGCTGATCCGAATCTGCGAATGCTGGATAGGGATTTTTTGCTGCGCGAGGCGGCCATGTCAAAAGTCGATATTCGCATTGCCCTATTGCTTGTCAAACATGGTGCCGACCCGTGCACGGCAAACAGGGCTGGTGCGTTGGGACATTCATTCCAAATCTCATCAAGGACGTACGCCACTGAATCACGCTCGTAACCGCAAACACAAAACTGTGATTCGGGCACTCGTTGACGCAGGGGCAAACAGGTAGTTCTCGTCTAAGTTTTCATCTTTTGTCGCACCGTCATCAAGATGCTCTTTTAGTGATTCGGAAAAACTCTTCAATTGGTAAATTGATTGGAGCTTGCGGCCAAGTGATTTACCATCAGTAAACACGCGAC
Source organism: Pirellula sp. (assembly GCA_043743995.1). Lineage (GTDB taxonomy): Bacteria > Planctomycetota > Planctomycetia > Pirellulales > Pirellulaceae > JBKCUI01. The sequence goes on from JAYTVM010000503.1 coordinate 23,153, forward strand.
CCGCAACGCGCGTGAATTTTTTTAATCGCCCTTGTATCAACGTTTTCCATCCAACGATTCCACGATTTCGATTGCAATGAAAGTAAGCCATTGCACAAAAAAACATGGAGGCAAGCCACTTGGCAGTTTTGCGCCCTCGCAGCCCCATTCAATTCGAGGCTCATCCGTGTTCAATTCGACAGCACAGATTGTCTGCGAATGATGGAATGTGGCCAAAATGAAGTGTGGACGATAATACCAAGTGACAATTCGTGGTTTTTCAGATTCCTGACTCGATTCAAGAAAGATGTCAGTGTCGTGATTCGCGAGTAACCAGCATCCCAATGCGGGATACTTATAGAAGAGGCGAAGGGCACTGGGGATTGTTTTGCCGAAATGCAATTCCGCGCGAGTGATACCATCGCCGGACCCAAGTTCTCGAAACCAGGATGGAAGTATAGTGAGAAGGTCGAAAACCGCACGGTCAACAAGCGGTAAGCGACACTGGATATCTGCAAGAAGGCTGTTAATGTTGTCTATCGAAATTGCTCCAAAGGGCGAACTTGTCGTTATCCCGCTTGGGGATTCTTATCCACTTACTTTCCAGATTTTCGATTGGTTTGTCAATATATTATCGCTGGTTGATGCCGTTATCCCTGGTTACAAGGGTTCTACAATCAGCAATTATCCTCTATAGCAGAATCTATTTGGACCATCAGACGCTAATTCGGTTGCAAAGCCATCCGTCAAGGAAGTCCGCAACCGAGTCAGCTACACGGCAAATTCTTTTGCCAACAGGATGCCAAGAGACAATCGGGCAATCCTCGCTAAGCTTGTCTGTCGATTCAAATCCGAACAAGATTCCATCGACACCTGCGCTGGCAATGAACACGAGATTGTGGCCATCGTGATTTGAACTCGTTTCGCGAATGTGTTTTCGGAACTCCAGGTTCTCATCGACGATTTGTCGAACCGGCCACAGTAGCCACATGTTGTCAAAGTATGGTCCGCCATCGACCGACAGTTGATCCATCACGCCATCGCTTTCCGATAGGATGGACTTCAAGGTTTCGGGGAACCGAGTTGTAAGGTGCTTCTCGGCTGCTTCGACATCCAGGATCGATGCAGGCGGAGAAAATACAGGATGGCTTCCAGTGCCCGCGGCGTTAGCTCTAGATGAGTAAGTCCGCTCAATGGTTTCTCGCCAGGGTTTCATGGAATGGGAATTTACCATTTGAGCCATCCGTTTCTGTTGAATCGCTAAACGTGGTCATTTAATTCTACCGAGTGCAAATGAGGAAGTGCAGGCAAGTGTGATTCGGCACCAAGTCGCGTCACGATTCCGGTTTAGGCAACTATCGCCATCGATTTCATTGGCCAAATGCAAGCTGACGTGTATTTCGTGGTAAACATCTCCCTTTAGAATCGAAACAATCCAAACTAAAATGGAATTTTCTTGGAACCTAACCTCACCTTAGTGGCTTTTCTATCGTGTTCCGATGTGACACCCTACGAAACACAGATTGAAATTGACGATCGAGCCTTTACACAACCACGATTTGCAATTCGCCGAACTTACCGAACGCCAGATCGTTGAGTTGGCCAAATCGGATCCGTTGGCCGTCTCGCATCTCTATCGAGAACATTATGGCGTCATTCATGGTTACATCCATCGTCGTGTAGGGAACTTAGACGATACGAACGACATCGTCGCCGAAGTATTCATGGCTATGGTTCGGTATCTACCTCGCTTTCGGTGGACCGGCGCCCCCTTTCGTTGTTGGCTACTCGTGCTCAGCACAACTCAAATCAATCGATGGATCAGGAAGAAAAGGTTTTCGAATCTTTGGCGATCGATTGAATCGTCCGAACAACTAGCGACCCCTTCACCTGACGCAATAGATGAAAGACTCGAACCGACGAGACGTGCATTGTTGGCGTTGCCGTTGGCGTTCCAGACGGTTCTGACATTGCACTATTTCCAGGATCTTTCCGTTGACAACATCGCGGAAATGATCAACACGCGTCCGGGAACCGTCAAGTCACGATTGTCCCGTGGAAGAGAACTGCTACGTAAGAAATTGTCCAACCAAGAGGAGAAATACACAGATGAACGACGACCAATTGGAAGCGCGTTTAAGAGATTTGAAGTCTAGCTTACGTGAGCCAGACACACTGGATACTTGCTTAGAGGATCGAATTATGGAGTTGAGTACTTGCACAACGAAGAAACGCATCCGAACAAAACGTTTGGTCGCTGTGATGGCCGTTTTCTTGGTCACGGGAACAGGGTTTGTCGCGTTGGGTGGCGACGGCGCCGTGGTGAACTATCTCTCGCCATCCACGGAGAAAGATGCCGAAGGAAACATAGTGCCGCATGATTTCAGCTTGGGCAAATGGTTTCATCAGGTCCATGACCATTTGTGGCAGCATTTTCATGGTCACCAAAGCGGAAATTAAGTCGCTGGGAGCACATCACGCCGCGATCGAATGGATTGCCGTTAGTGTAAAGAAGTAGTAGCGAAGGTCCCGTGCTCGCCAAGGGTTCATTTCCTTTTGGCAAAAAAAAATAGCCTCCGCCGAATACCCATCGGCAGAGGCCTGGTTTGTGCTGGTGTAAGCACGCCAACGGTTCCGTTTAATTCCAATCTTTAGTCTTCAAGCTATTCTGCTCTACCATTGAGCTACACCCGCAGGTTGGTCGACTATTCGACCATTGGCTGTCCATCGTTTCCGACGCAGAGCCAAGAGCGGGTGGCCGGAATTGAACCAGCACCAAACAGCATAGGATTGAAAATTTGATTTGGCGATCAGCACGAATGCTCAAGCTAGAGTGATAGTCTCAGTCTTTTTCCTGCCTCTACTGGTTGGGCTACGCCACCCCTAGTTTGCTTGGAGTGGTGGCGGGAGGATTCGCACCTCCACTGTGGGATTGTTCAACCTAATGCTAAATCTAAACCTGCACTCTTTCCCTAGTATACATTCTTGGTTTCGAAAATGAAATCGAGAACTGCGTTTCCGACTGTCCGAAGTACGACTTCGTGCCCGTTTGCATCCTCCCGCGCAGACTTGACAGCGTCTTGCAACGAGCGAATACGCTCGACCATGGCATTCTTCTGACTTGCCTGAATCGAACCGCTGTACTTGATCGTCGTCCAAGTTCCTACAGTAACGTCCTCCATGTACATTTCGACTTGCGCTGGATGCTCTTTCGTGGCCTCGTACTTCACGTGAGTTTTAGGGACCTTCTTCGTCTTCAATGTCTGATAAGGCTCGGAGGCGAAGGAGTCTTGAGTGGAGTCAAAGTTCCATCGTTCTGCGCTATCGAGCACCGGTAGCTTTTCAACAAACGTATGGATATCGATCAGTTGTCTCTCAAGGAATAGTAGATAGGTCACCGGCACTTGCTTCAAAAGCGTTTTTCCGGCGACAACTACATCGGCTTTGGCTTCGCAATTCGCCCAATCCTGTGTTGCGACGATATCGAACATTTCGATCAATGCTTTCGAAACGCGCTGAACCGCGTCCTGGACCTTGAGTTGTACCTGCTTGGTCTCCGCGGGGAGAACCTCCCCTAGTTCATCCTTGGGTTTGTAGTTTCGAGAGATGCCACTTAGTAAGTCTGATTTTTGCAGTTGTTGGTAGGCTTCGGTTATCACCTCCTTCGCGCTTGATTTTTTACCGAGTTGGATAGCGATGATTTGATTGAGTTTTGGCATTGTCCGGTACTGGGGATTAATCCTATTGAGTCAAAAAAACTTGCTCTTGTAGGATACATAGGATGCCCCATCGGCGTAAGAAGTTCGGGCTAGTTTATTGATTTCGCCGAGATTCGAACAATTCTAATCGATTTCCTTCACTTGCAGAGCAGCCCAATCACTTAAGTATTGACGCCAGATGGGGCCAACCGGCGTCCATCTAGGGCCTGTCTGCCTAGCTAGTGAGAGAACTGTGATTGTTGTTATTGGCCTTGAACCAACAATTGGGCGAGGGTCTTTGCCAAGGACTGCAAAGCTTCGTCATTCGCGAGCGTCAGCTTCAACTGCGGTCGCCCTTGTGCGTCTCGCTCAACGCATGTCGAAAGACTCTTGCTCATCTCGTTGACCATTGCAGGAGCAACAGGTTGCCCTTGATCCAGCAGTTGCGACACCAAATTCAACGCAGCACCTAACAACTCGCCGCTTGCTGCTGCCACCTTGTCGCGTCGTTCGGCAGTTGCAATCAATGCCTGATCGACATCGATTTGCATCGATTCATCAACGACTGCTATCGGCTTCTCGCCCAATAGCTTCTCAAGGCGTCGTTTGAGTTCCTCGATGCCACTGGACATCGTGACTTCTGAGAGTTCGCTGTCGAAGTCGAGAGCCGCGGAGGCCAGCTCGGATTTGGCAGCCAACGTGCCGAGCAGTTTTTCCTCGATCGTATCTTCGGTAACGAGGATGTACACGTGCACGGGTCGCTTCTGTCCCATACGATGCGCGCGAGCAATTCGTTGCTCCAAAATCGCTGGGTTCCAGGGCAAATCCACGTTGATAACGGTATTGGCCGATTGGAGATTCAATCCAGTCGAGCCCGCGTTGGTCATGATGATCGCGCGGCAAACAGGATCCTTCTGGAAGCGATTGACAATCTCTTGCCGCTTCTTTTGAGGAACCTTGCCCTCCAATCGGACGAAGTCGACGCCATGCTTGGTCAACAGGGGTTCGATCATGTTGAGCATCGACGTCCATTCGCTGAACAGCACGATCTTGCGACTGGGTTCGTCCGCAAGCTCCTCAAGCAATTCGTCGAGCACATCGAGCTTGCTGGAGTAACCTGGCGGCTGCTTGTCGACCAGGAAAGTGCTATCGGCAGCCATGCGAGCGCAAAGCAAGTGCTTCTGCAATCGGAGAAGATCCATCTCGGTCAGATAGGCCTTGGCCGCGATCATGGAGGCCTTCACAACATGCTCATCGCTCAGCCCCTTTTGTTCGTCGGTAGGTCGAATGCGAACGATTTCGGTCGTCCTTTCCGGCAAGTCCATCATCACACTCTTGCGAGTGCGCCGAAGCAGGATTGGTTGCAGGAGGTCTCGCAACGTATCGAGGTTTTTGTAACCGGTGGTGCGACCATCTTCGTTGACCGTTCGGTGCCGATGAAAGAATCGGTAAGCGGGACCGAGCCGTTGACTATCGATGAACTTCGCAACGGTATAGAGTTCTTCGAGACGGTTCTCCAGTGGCGTTCCAGAGAGAACCAGCGCGTAGGTCGAGTTGAGCAATTGAAACGTTTTCGACGTTTTGGACTCCCAGTTCTTGATGCGTTGGCCTTCGTCCAAGATGATTAAATCCCAATGAATTTGCTGTACGATAGCTTCATCGCGAACGATCTGTTCGTAGTTTGCGATTTTGAAGAAGCGGCTGTCGACGTACTGCGAAGCTCGTTCGGGTGCGCTCCCCAAAACGATACAGCTAGTTCGATCGCAGAACCGAGCAATCTCGGCGGCCCATTGGCTTTTGAGCGACGCTGGGCAAACGACCAGCACGTTCTTGATGTTTGCCAGCCTTGCCAGTAGCTCGGCGGCACCGATCCCTTGAATCGTTTTACCAAGCCCCATATCATCGGCTAAGATTGCGCGGCCTTTGCCGACTGCAAACGCAACTCCGTCCATCTGATAAGGCAGGAGCTCGGATTTGAGCAACTCTTTGCGTAACGGATGACGTTTTGGATCTTTGCGGATCTCGTCGGTTTTTGCTAATAAGTTCGCTTGAACCAATCTGGTTTCGAGAAATGTCTCAGCATCCGGATAGAGATGGACGTCGAAGCCCGCCTTTTCGAGCGATCGTATGAGCTTCATTACGGTTTTGACGTCGACGATTGTCTCGTCGCGCCGTCTTTTGACGAGGCTCTCTAACTCGCTTGGGAGTATGTCCGGAAGATTCCATCGCAGACCGATCGTTGGATCATTTTGATCGCCATAATGCATTCGCAACGAGATCGAATCTCGCCGATAGGGCTTTGCCAAGACGGCTTTGGAGAACTTCTTCTCGACTTGCAATTGGACACGCAGAATATGTTTGCAAGTACCCAATTGATTGGTTCGAAAATCAGGACACGAGCAATACGATTGCCCGGCGTCCAGTCCTCGCATGGATACTCGATACGATCGTCCGGACTCTTGACTTGTGATGCTGTAGTCGGTCCAGGGTGTGCTTGCGTCCGTTGACTTGACTTGCATGCGTTCCTGGGACGCGCGCGTCTTGCGTTCATCGATTGCTCGCGCGATGAGTTCGCGTTCGCTTAGGTGCTCAAGTGGTTCATTTGGGTCAGGAGCTTCTGCGAGTCCAAGGACCAGCTTTGATTCCAACACCTCGGCCAAGGTTTGCGCGATGTGGTTGCAAAGAACACCGCATGCATCGCAGTTGAATTGAAGACCATCGGGCCGATTGGATTTTTCGACGATCGTAACGCGAGCGAACCCGCCCACGACCTCCGGGTCCGGCACTTTGCAACTCAAGGTATCGCCGATGATCTTGATATCTGCCGAGGCGTCGATATTATTGCGGCCGCCTTGACGGAGTTTGACGGCACCGTCTTCACCGAGGAAGCGTTCCGCTTGGCGTATGGTCATATGCCCGAGTCGACTGCGAATGTCCCTGCGTTTGGTAACTCGTTGGGAAGAAGACTTGGGTTTGGTCTTTGAGGTATTGGCCGGCATCGCCATTTGACTCCGTTCAAGATTGATTAGAAACATGGGTGAGAGTGAATAGCTTAGCAAATTCGGGCGGCTTGGAAACGGTAGGATGGGCTCAGCCTGGGCTGTTAAAGATTTGGAATTGAAATCGAAATTGAACGGTTATTTCAAAGTCGTTTTTGTTCCCAACCAATTCAGTCGATTGGAAACCAAAAGCGCAGGCTTCCATCGGTTTTTCCCATCATACTGGTTGAGTAACTCCCGCTTGCCCTGCCAACGAGCTCGCAAGCTCGGTCGAGAAGCCCGCTGGCTCGCCCAGCGGATCGTTAGGTTCGGGCCCTACTACGCCAGAGAACTGCGTCGACTAATCCCATTAGGGCCAAAGCCGAAAACTTCCTCTGGGCAAGCTAACGGGATTCCAAGCCAGCGGGATTCATTGGCGGAAACGTCAATTATTAGTGCGAATTGTGCAGAACCCAACGGAAGCATGCTAAGGAGCTTTCCTTTTGCGCGGCTGGTTTACGCGACAGAAAGATGTCTGGGAGGGTGATCTATCTGGATAGCAACCAATACCGCTCTGGGCTTTGTGCCCATCATAGTTCCGACGCACCGCAGGTGGGCCAAATAAAGTCCTCGCATTTTCTGGGACGGATGCGGTCTCTGAGAATTTTCAATTTTTTGTTCATTCTCACCTTATTCTCATCTAGCCCTTGGTATGTTCTTTTTAGAAAATCCTTCGCACTCGCGTTCGGTTGAAAGAGTTCCCCAAGAATGGAGGCGGTAAGGCATGCAAAATCGCTTTGACTTCATCAATTCTGGAGTACGAAACTGTTAGACATCGTGTTCTCATACGGCCATCGCTAAGATCGCGTCTTCGAAACTTGAACACACTCGCGTTTGATTGAGAAATTGGTTCCCACGAAAGAAAGAAATACGCAAATGTTATTCGCAAAAATGAGACCTTGGCTGCTGATGGGCGGCCTTTGTTTTGCTGTCATTTCCACCGATAATTTGTCGACCGCTGGCGATAAGCAATCCAAAAAATCGGATGAAACAGAAATCACGTTAAAGCAACTACCGAAAGCTGTTCGCAAAGCGATCAAACTTGCAACCAAGAACGCGGAGATCGAAAAAATCGTTCTGGAAGTGGAAGATGGTCAGGTTCAGTATGAAGTAGAGGTTGCGGTTGAAGGCGGGACCGTTGAATTGTGTTTTAATGCTGACGGCCAACTTGTTGGTATTGCAGTCATTGAGTCCGAAGAGCAAGAAGGTTCGGAAGAAATGAATTCGGACGAGGAAGAAGATCGAGAATCAGGGGGAAGTGAACAAACGAGCGTGGAAATTGATCTGAAGGACATTCCAGCGTCTGCACGAAAAGCGATCCAAAAAGCGGCTGGCGACGCCCAGGAAATTGAGTGCGAAGCCATTACCGAGGCGGAAGTGACTGTTTTCGAAGGAGCTTGGATGGTCGGTGAGGTTAAAATGGAAATCACCGTTTCCAAGGATGGTGACGTCCTGTCGCAAGAAAATTCGTTGAAACTAGACCAATTACCAGAGGTATTGCGTCCGGTGGCGACCAAGTTTGCAGGTACAAATGAATTGAAACTCGAGCATAAGACCGTCGTTCTTTACGAGCTTGAGGTCAGCCGAGATGGAAATACCATCGAGATTTTCGTGGATGCTACCGGACGCGAGATCAAAATGATGGTCGTCGGAGATGAAGATGAAGATGAAGATGAAGAAGACATGGACGAAGAAAAAGAAAAAGAAAAAGATGATGATGATGATGATGATAACGACGAGAAGTAGTCCATCTGCGAAGATTTCGACCAAGGGCCGCACAATCAAGTTGTGCGAGGAGAGTTCGGGTTGAAAGTACTGGTAGTCGAAGATTACTCGCCGATTCGCAGAGCCGTCGAAGCGACCCTGCGCGAATCCGGCTATGCGGTAGATTGTGCCGTCGATGGTCTCGAGGGCTACTCGGCAGCTTCGAATGGAGGTTACGACTGCATCATCTTGGATTGGATGCTACCAAAGATGAGCGGACTTGACATGCTTGCTCGATTGCGTCAAGCATCCGACCAAACTCCGATCTTGATGTTGACGGCGAATGATGCTACCGAGGACCGCATTAAAGGGCTTGACTTTGGAGCCGATGACTATCTTGTCAAACCGTTTGCGATAGGCGAACTCCTCGCCCGAATACGCGCACTGATTCGACGCCATTACTCCGCAAAGAACCCGATGATCACAATTGGAAATCTTCGCTTGGACACTGTTGCAAAAAGGCTAACAAGAAACGAAAACCTGATTGAGCTATCTGCCATGGAGTATTCTCTATTGGAATATTTGGGCCTTCGGGTTGGTCAAGTTGTTTCGCGAACGGATATCTGGAACCATCTTTATGACTTGTCAGATGATTCGCACAGCAATGTTGTCGATGTGTACATCGGATATCTCCGAAAAAAACTGGAATCCGACGGTAGCCCGCGAATCCTCCACACTCGACGCGGCCTTGGCTACGTTTTGGAAGGATTGGCATGAGTATTTCCCTTCGATGGCGAGTTCTGCTGGGTGCGACGTTGGTTACATTGGTTGCTCTGCTCGTCGCTAGCGAGATTGGAAACGCAATGCTCCGCGACGGACTTATCGGTCAACTCGATGAACGTCTGGCACTCGCTGCACATGGATTGACGCCAGCGTTCGAAGATGATGGCGAGTCTGTTCGCTTTGAATGGGAGGGAGCTGAAGTTGGCCCTCAAATCCTTTTTCGTGCTTGGGACGCATCTGGATCAATGCTTGCGGAGTCGAGTGGCAAGTTATCAACGCCTAAAAGGGATGCACCAAAGCATTTGGTATCCCAAAGTGCATCCGAGACGCTGAAGTTGAGCGACGGCTCCTATGCTAGAGCGATGCTATTAACTTTTTTGCCGAAGCTAGAGAAAACGGAGTCCTCATCGGCAAACGTACCGTCTTCGTCGCGACCAGCTACGGCTGTGACTCTTGAGGTTGCGGCTACGCTGGCCGACGTGGAAAGCGTGCTTGCTCTTGCGAAAAAAAGAATGGCGATGGTAATCGGTTCCGCATTGCTGTTAACGGTCGCAGTTCTTTGGCCCATCACAAATATCATTCTTCGACCAGTAAACTCGATCGCCGATCGCATTCGTTCTCTGAACGTTTCAGAGTTGCGCAGTCGCATCGATATAACCAGATGCCCAACGGAGTTGCAGACTATCCCGGTTCGACTAAACGAGCTATTAGAAAGATTGGAAGAATCTTTTGATCGAGAGCGCGCGATCACCGCGAACATCGCACATGAGTTACGAACGCCCTTGGCTGGATTACGTGCAACGATTGAACTAGCGGAAGCCAAATCGCGAAGCATCGAATACTATCAACGAACATTGAGCGACTGCAGACAAATGGGTCGCGAACTTGAATCCTTGGTTGAACGCATTCTCCTACTGGCAAGAATGGACGCAGGAAAAGTTGTGCTTCAGAATGATTCGATAGATCTTGATTCGTTCTTGAAGTCGACTTGGGAAACTGTTGCACAGGCAGAAAAAAAGGATTCAATATCGGTGTTTTGGCAAGTTCCGACAGGAATAGGCTTTACAAGCGATTCGGCACTATTGCAGCTTGTTTTCAGAAATCTTTTTTCCAATGCATTGTCGCACGGTGTTGCCAATCATCCAATCGTTATTCAATGCGACTCAGACTGCAGTTCAATAAAGGTTGAAATTACGAATAGGTGCGATAACATCGACGAGTGTGAGCTCCCTCGGCTGAAAGAGCGTTTCTACCAACGGGATCTCAGCCGAAGCCAAACCGGAAATCACTCTGGACTTGGGCTATCGCTTTGTGTCGATACTCTTAAATTGATGAACGGCAAACTCCTACTTGAGATGCCTCAAAAAGATCGCTTTCGGGCGACTGTTTTCCTTTCAAGCTGCATGTAATTCATTTCTTGGGATCTGTTCTTGTCGAATTGAGACTTTTGTTGGGTGTCGGCGTCTACCGGCCCACTCCGTTTTCTCAGTGGGCTTCTGTTCAAATTATCTTTCCCGGAGCAATTCACAGAAGGGAATTGAACAGGAGCATGCCCATAGCAGAAGTCCGACTTCGCGTCTGCTGTCTTGTCCTTCCCGGCCGCGGGATGCTGGGAATGGGGGAGCGGCCATACGAGGTCACAACCAGAGCTTTCTTGCCGAGCATTCGCTATAATCAGATCCGTCCTAGCAATGAAGTTTTTACCGTTTCGCTGCTTCCATCATCGAACAGGCCGCGATCTACACCCATTCGCGCAGGATCTTTTTGCCAAACAGCAATGAATCCAGAACGATCTTCGATTTCAATTTCACAAAGGGGGATCCAATGAAAGTCCATGCCTTAGTAGCCAGCGTTTCCGTCTGCTTGATCCTGTTGACCTCTTGGAATTCGTTTGGTCTGGCTCAAGGAAATAGGCTCCCTTTGGTCAGCAATGTTGCAGCCCAGCCGGTTTCTGTTCAAGCGAAGCAGATGATAGAGGCCCTCGATTTTACCGGTGCGCCGCTCCAGCCAGCAGAACGACTTGCTCTCGAACAAGCCTTAAAGCTGGATGACGAAGCAAAACTAGTCGCGGGCGTTCAAGCCATTTTGGACAAACTCTGTCTATTGTCGGTCAACATCAATCCAGAATCCAGAGTCAAAGTAGCTCCCGGACCAGCCAAACCCGCTTTGGTCGAGCAGGGATGGTCTCAGTTTCTTGTGAAAGTTCACAACGAGGCAGGCGTCACAGCCGAGTTAAAGGTCTCAAGCCCCCAGGCCGGAGATGTCTATCGAAATCAATACCCCGAGCCAAAAGACAAGATCAGCCAAGCAGAGATTCGCGACCGCTGGTGCGAAGTGAAAATGTTCAACGGTCGGCCGTTGCGCGAAACTCTATCGGGCTTGGAACTCGAGTATCGTATCATTCAGATCTATAGTCGTGACAGCGGCAAACGAGCCGCAAACATTTCGTTTGACGTGGGCCAGGGGACTCAAGATGTTGGTTTCCGTTCCGAGACGAGTATTGTCTTCAACGCGGCGGCGTCTGTTAAAGTGGCATTTGATATTAGGGATGAGGATGGACAACCCGCAACGGCCGGCTTGACCATCCGCGATAAGCTCGCCAACGTTTATCCCTCACAGTCCAAACGCCTCGCACCCGATTTTTTTTTCCACCCTCAGGTATATCGTCAGAGCGGCGAGACCATCTTGCTTCCTGCTGGTGAATATACTCTGGAATACTCGCGTGGTCCGGAATACCTTATCGGTCGCTCCACCTTTCAAGTCGGGGATAAACCCAGCACCGTCCGCATCGACTTGAAACGCTGGGTTGACCCGGCTAAGTTGTCATGGTGGTCGGGTGATCATCACATCCATGCAGCTGGATGCGCGCATTACACGAACCCCAGCGAAGGTGTTCATGCATCGGACATGCTCCGACAAATTCTAGGTGAGGACTTAAAGGTAGGCTGCAATCTCACCTGGGGCCCTTGTTTCGATTATCAGAAGCAGTTCTTTTCGGGCAAAGACGATGCCGTTTCCACCTACCCGTATTTGCTGCGCTATGATATCGAAGTCTCGGGTTTCGGTTCGCACCAATCGGGACACCTATGCCTTTTGCGTTTGAAAGACCAAATGTATCCGGGTGGCGAATCCAAGCACCATTGGCCAACGCTTGGCCTTAATACCCTTCGATGGGCCAAGAAGCAGGGTGCGGTTTGCGGTCCAGCACATAGCGGCAACGGACTCGATGTTCGCAACCAGGAACTTCCGAATTATGTCATCCCACCCTACAACGGCATTGGAGCAAATGAGTTCATTGTGGACATCACCCATATGGTCGAAGGGCCAGACGGCAAGCCAACGCCAGCAGTAGACTTCATATCGACAGTCGACACAAATTACTACTCTGAGTTGAACATGTGGTACCACTCGCTCAACGTCGGCTATCGGGTCCGTGCGAGCGGCGAAACCGATTTCCCATGTATCACGGGCGAACGCGTGGGACTGGGCCGATCGTATGTGAAACTCGAAGGCAAACTTGACTATGACACCTGGTGCGAGGGGATCCGTCAGGGCCGTAACTACGTGTCCGATGGCCGCAGTCACATCATGGAATTCCAAGTTAATGAGCTCGGTGTTGGCGAAGACGGCAGCGAACTTCGCCTCACCGCGTCCGGCGCGGCAAAAGCGACGGCGAAGGTATCAGCCTTTCTACCTGAAACTCCTGGCAGCACCGCCGATCGCCGCGGGCTCGGATCTTGGAATCTCGAACGCTCACGCATTCGAAACACTCGCAATGTGAAAGTTGAATTGATCGTCAACGCCAAAACAGTTGCCTCAAAAGAGATTACTGCCGATGGTACAACGCAAGACCTCGTGTTCGACGACATCAAGATCGATCGAAGCAGTTGGGTGGCTCTTCGTATCGCGTTTTCATCGCACACCAATCCGGTATTTATCGTGGTCAAGGACCAACCGATTCGCGCGAGCCGCCGCAGCGCCCAGTGGTGCCTTGATGGCGTCGAACAGTGCTGGAAATCGAAAGAGCGAACTTACAAGGCAGACGAAATGGAGGATGCTCGTTCCGCTTACGATCATGCTCGGAGTGCATATCGTCAGTTGCTTACGGAATCGGAAGTGGATTGACGAAGAGCGTTAATTGCCCCCTATTTTATGGCCGTGATCGGATGAATTCTTCGGTTGCTTCTTGAGATATCCGAATGTGATGATCGCGCATCATTGGTCTAACCACGACTCCTTCCATCTGAAAGCCAATGTCGTCGGCCTGATTAGGTGGCATATGGCAGTCGATACAATTCCCGCGTAACGACTCTCCCAACTCGCTGAACTTTCCACATCGATCCGGCTCATGACAGCGTATGCATCGATCCGAAAAAAGCGAAAGATTTCCTCGTTCCAATTTGTGCGGATTGTGGCAATCGGTGCACCCCAGATGGTTGCTTTGTTGAAAGCATTTGCTCTTTTTAAGTCGCGGCAATTGTGAATTCGAATGGATTGGGACTGGGCCGGTCCCCACCGTCTTGGCAAACTCGTAATGTTCGCTAAGAGGGGCTCCTACTCGATAGGTAAACGCCGGTTGCTTCATACCGCTTGGTAGTCCCCCATGACACACTTGACACATATCCGTTGATCGTTCGGCTGAAAGTCCGCTTGGATTCGTAATGGAATGACCGATTTTTTCATCGGGCTTGTCGTGGTGAAACGAAACATGCTCGCGACCAGGCCCGTGGCAGCGTTCGCAGGATATACCCAAAATAAAGTTGTCGGTTCGAAAGTGGTTCGTCGTCCCGCCGACCGTCTCGAAATAGGTTGCATGGCACTCTAGGCAAGGTGCCAAAACAGGTCTCGCGAAGTTGGCTGTTCCATCGAGGTAACCAGGACTATTTACCCAGCAGCCTTTCTTGGTCAAATAAGAGACCGGTAGCTGGTAGAGTCGTTCGTCTTTCCAGTAAAGGTAGCTTTGAGCGATCTTGCCTGACCCGGTAACGATCCCAAACTGAAAATCTGCCCCAAACGCTTCTCCACCCGATTCCACCAGCATTCGCTGGAGAAAGACTCCGTCCTCGGATTCCATCTCAAAGCGTAGATTCGGACTTTTCGTATCAACCCTGTTCTTACTCGGTTCAAATGATCCTAAAATAGAATTCCCGTCTGCCTTGGCGCTCGTTTTGTAGTGCGAGGTTTGAACGTAACTATCGTAGTATTCTTGATGGCATTCGGCGCAGGCAGCAGCGCCAAGAAAACCGCCCGAATTCGAGTCCGATTTGCCTGTTGCGGGTGGTAGATCTGGTGGTAAAAGGATTGCATTCAGTCGTGTTTTGCCGGAACGATCTCGTACAAACTGCACGTGATTCGCAATGTATTGCATTGGGTCGACATAATAGACACTGACGGGGTTCGCCTGGGACGGCATTATCGAAGGCACGATCTCGGGGGACGTGTCGACCAATGTAGATCGCTCCTCAGGCATCGCGGGCTTAGGTTCGCTATCCCTTGCGTGATCGGCCGGGTTCGTCAACGTAACGAGCCAATAAATAGTCGCCGCTACTAGGACGAACGCAAACGCGGACAGGACCCATCGACTTCTAAAACGATCTTTAACCAAATTAGTTGCTCACTAAGGCAAACGCCGTGGGGCATGTTTCGTTTCCACGAGCCAGGAGCCAGGAGCCCTGCATCGGGAAAACCTTACTATATAGCTATTTTTTAGAATCGGGTAGCCGCTAGCGAGAGTTCCTCCCCTCGCCTCGACAACAGTTGGACCTGATAAAATGCAGCTTGCGATAGTGGAAAAGAACCCTTGACCGAAAGATTTTCGATGAAAACGAAGAATAAGACAATCCATTGCGCAGTCATCGCCTGCTTGATCGCTGGTATGCATTGGCATTCAGGAGCCTTTGCGCAAGACGATTCCTCCAGGTCGCTCGTCAAAGCACTCTCCTTTCATGCTTCGTTTGATAGCAGTCCGGACGCGGACGTTGCACGCGGCGATATGGCGATCTGGCAAGCTGCCTCGATGAGCAAAAGGGAAGCAGCAACGAAGGGACTTCCGCCGGGTGGCGAAGTCAAGCTCGATCCCAACGCGGGGAGATTTGGCGGCGCAATCCGTTTCGAAAAGAGCAAAGGACCCATGGTTTTCTTCAAAGCAGAAAACAACTTCACGATGCCAACTCCGAACTGGTCCGGCACCGTCTCGTTCTGGTTGAAGACGGACTTTGCAACTGAGCTCGTAGACGGATTCTGTGACCCAGTTCAAATCACTTCCAAGCAGTGGGACGACGCATCGATGTTTGTGGAATTTGAAAAGAGAGCTTCAGGCATTCCATTTCGATTGGGAGTGTATGCGGACAAATCGGTCTGGAATCCAACTGGCCGCAACTTTGCCGACATCCCGCTTGTTGAAAGACCGCTAGCAACCGTCGAAAATTCCCCCTTCGCGTCAGGGAACTGGACCCACGTTGCGTTCGCTTTTGAAAAGTTCAACACGGGCAAGCCGGACGGGATAGCCAACTTGTATCTCGATGGCAAAAAGGCAGGTGAAATTGTTGCCCGCACGCAAACATTTTCATGGGAACCTCACCAGGCATCCGTCATGCTGGGGCTGAACTATGTTGGAATGATGGATGATCTCGCGCTGTTTGATCGAGCCTTAACCATCGAGGAAATCGGCAAACTGTTTGCCTTGAAACGTGGGATAGGCGAGCTACTAAGGTGAGCGGCAGATTGAAGTATCTAGGCAAGGAGCGGTTAAAGTCTACTTGTAAATTGGGTGGCACGCTCTGGGGCTGTGATTTTTTCGAATCCGAAGAAAGTACCCATCACGCTCCGCGTGATGTTGCCTCAGAAACCAATGGTTTTTGAACTGCGAAAAACACGCGGAGCGTGATTGGTACTATAAAATCACAGCCTCTCTGAGGTACGAAGGGCGTGGTGAATCGCGAGAGTCATTTGCCACACGTCCCACGCCCATCGCTAATCGCTTTGGGCGTGCCACACGATGGGGCGTGCCACACGTTGGGTTCCAATCAACGGCGATCTTTGCCGAGCAGTGAACCGCTGTAGATGCTGGATGCTGCGGGCTTCGGCACGGCCATCGGTGTCGGTTTTACGTCAAACGGAATGGAGTATTTGGCAAACCACTTGAGCTTTGATTTCTCGGATCCTTCAATGAGTTCAGGGATTTGCTTCTGGTCGACCAAGTCAAAGAGGATTCGAGGCGTTTGAGTCATTCCGTATTTCGTTGCTTGGATTTTTTGGGACGGGGCGCCGAATCGAGCAACGATCTGCTGAATATTCGGATCGTATGCAAATCGGTTTCGCTGGTCGTTCTTGCCAAGCTCATTGAAGCTCCCGACTGTTACAATGCTCTGAGTGCGATCATGGAATTGGTAAGCCTCGTAGCCTGCTCGTCGCAATGCTCGCGCCGCTAGCGCTGCACGCTCAGCCGCGATTTCTAGTTGCGAAACTTTTTGGTTGTCGATATTGGAGTGGCTGTTGGCACCACCCCAACCACCGACCGCTCGATCTTCGCCACTAAAAACGGCGACGCGAACCGTAAATTTGCCTGGACATCCGAGCAGATTGAATTCCGAATGGGCCTTTTCTTCGTTTAGTTTCTTTACAAATTTGTCCACTTCCGGAGTCTTGTAGTAGTCCTCTGGCAGCAATGGATTGCGAGTGGTAAATGCATTGGACATTGGTCCCAGTTTTTCTGAGCCCTCATACTTGGTTTTCAAAAAGTCTCGCCAAGAATTTACGGGAACAGAATTGCTCTGTAAAAAATCCTGCGGGTCCGCCAGCGTGGTAGCGAGCACTTTGGGGCTGATTCTTTTTACCTTTGCTAGGGTTTCTGTGATGGCAGGACTATCGATGGAATCGAAGTCACCAACCAGTACGGCGTACCCGTCGACAACTTTTCTTTCTCGAAATTTCATTTTGCGATTGTTGCCGTTTGTGTCGATTCCTGCGCCCGCGATGGGCTGCGTGAAGTCAAGCTTCTTGGCCATGCTGTAAGCCGAGAGATTGAAGTCGCGTCTCAGTTCGGTTGCGAGTTGCTCCGCTTGGCTTTTCGCGTTGTAACCGTCAAACGACATGGCGAAAACCAACCATGGTCCATGCTCGGGCTTCAACTCGTATTTGCTTTGAGAATCGCTTTTTCCGCCAATATTTTTTTGGGGTTCATCGGCCAAGAGAGGTGTGGACGATATTCCTACTTGGAGCAAGCCAATCGCCATTGCGACACAACGAATGGGCGACAGAAAAGCACTTGGAAATTCGAATTGGAACTTCATAAACGACATCCCTGATTGCGGTTGTTTTGGTTGCGGCTTCATGCCGGCGGACTAACGCAAGAAATTCTGAGTGCACTAGTGGTTCGTCAGCATCAAGAATTGAGGTTACCTGTGAGCGGTAAGGCGCAAGCCGCCGGTTCCTAGAAACACCGGCGGCTAGCGGCTTGCCGCTTACAACCCGAAAATTAAGCTGACACAATGCGCTAATCTCCTGTTTCATGACGATTTATCATTTTCTGCCGGGCTGCGACTAGAGCAGTTTCATTGCCTGGATAGAACCGCTACACTCGTTGCTCGATTCAGGCGGTAAGCTAGTGAAGATGGGTAGGAAGTGATTTCGATGAGAGAGGGCTAACGATTTAATGGCAACAGGGCTTTTGTTACTTCTGGACGACATCGCGTCGATCATGAACGATGTTGCCACACTCACAAAAGTTTCTGTGGAAAAAACCGCGGGGGTTTTAGGTGACGACCTGGCGCTCAATGCGCACCAGGTTTCAGGTGTGGAGCCGAATCGTGAGTTACCAATTGTTTGGGCCGTTGCGATGGGGTCCTTGAAAAACAAAGCCATTCTCGTCCCAGGAGCGATTGTTTTTAGCAGCCTGGCACCCTGGGCCATTACACCACTGATGATCGCTGGCGGTTCTTTTCTTTGCTTTGAAGGCTTCGAAAAGGTCGCGCACCGATTCTTGCACTCAAAACACGACGACGATCAGCACCATGCTCAACACTTAGAGATTCTGGCTACGAAAGAAATCGATGCGGCAGCGGCGGAAACCGCGAAAGTCAACGGGGCAGTCAGAACCGACTTCATTCTGTCGGCCGAGATCATTGTCATTTCGCTCGATATCGTTGAAAAATCCTCTTTCTCGACAAGACTTGGCGTGTTGGTCGGCGTGGGGATCTTAATGACGATCGGAGTCTATGGATTGGTTGCAATCATCGTGAAACTGGATGATTTCGGGATGTTCTTGACTAAGAAGCCAAGCCCATCCGCGAAAGGGCTCGGGCGTTTTATCTTGATCGCTGCCCCGTACCTGATGAAGTTCCTTTCGGTGGCTGGTACGGTGGCCATGTTCTTGGTGGGTGGCGGCATTTTAGTGCATAAGATTGAGTTTCTGCATGTCGGCGTGGAGTATGTTTCGCATCTGGCGTCGCAAGCCCCGATACTGAGCACCTTGGCAGAAAAAGCCATGGGCACGTTGTTGCATACCTTAATCGGTCTGGCTGCCGGAGCGATCGTATTGATGGTTGTCAGCGGGGTAAAAAAGGGAATGAAGATGTTTTAATTGCCCTTGAATTTGCCCGCGAATTGTCACCGGATCCGTCGTTCGGAAAGTCGCTTCTCACGCTGCTTTGCGACGGCCGTTCCTGTAGCACCGCCTGCAGCGCTACCTGCAACCGTGAGCACGGGTTTGAAATAAAAGGGTAAGTAAGCGAAGCCAGGAATTAGCGAGGTTGCTTGGGATACTGTGTCGCCACCTAGTTGTGCGCAAACCTGGGGCAGTAATTCCTTTTCAATTGGCCAGTTTTGTTGCATTCGGGCATAGGTCATGACGTCGCTGGCGACAGATGTGTCTCGAACGAGTGGCAAGATTGGTAACCAGTTGGCGGCGATATAGGTTCCGGGGTAACGTTGGTCATAAAGTTTTTTCACGTATCCTGCTCGAAGGAGGGAGTTCGATTGAGAAGTCGAATTGATCGAAAGCGTGTTAGTGAAACCATTGTACGAATCCATTCCAATGGCCCGCCCTGGAAGAACGCAGTAGCCAAGGTGGTACAACGTACCGCCAGTGTATTTCCAAAAGGGAGAAATTCGTTTGTTTTTGACGAGTCGGTTCCATTGTTCGTCGGGATTGTATTCTCGCACATCGACGTACACACCTTTGAGGCCATTGTCATCGAGGTAGTCGGTTGCGGTTTGAACCGCTTGCAGTCGTAGATCATTGGGATCGGCCGCTGGCTTGGATGGCGGAAACCACTGTTGAAAAACTTTTTTTGGATATTGAAAGGTCCGCTCGATGGAATCGATACGTGGGTGGTCCCCTCCGATTGTGATGAGATTCGGTGTGCGCGGTAGGGTCGCTAGAAGTTCCTGATTGGCGATCCCGTAGCGATAGGATTTTTGAATGCATCCGGAGACGCAAGCGAGAACTGCCATCGCCAAGCATATCAATACTCTAGCTTGCAAACAGGCATTCATTCCGTTGATTTCTCGGGTCAAATCGCAATTGCTCGTCGAGGATTGGGCGGTTCCGGCGATTTGGTCAATCGGATTTCGACGGTGCATCCCGCATTCGGAGTGCTCCGAATCCAAACCAAGCCGCGATGAGCATCTATGGTTCGACGAACATTTGCAAGAGAGATTCCCAAGCCGCGACCATGCTCGCGACCGCTGTAGTACAAATCCCATGCGCGCTGTGTTGCTTCGCTGGACATTCCTGGGCCGGTATCGCGTACTGCGATGCGGATGCGGGAAAGGGATTCCACCTGCGCATTCGGAATCGGATCCGAGGGGCCGTAATCGGGATGATCCGCATCCACTTCCTCGCAAACGATTTCAATGCGATCCGTCGGTCGACACGCTTGCATTGCGTTTTGCAATAGGCTGCAGATGACCTCTAGGATTGCGGTTCTTTCAACTGAGCTGTAAAGCGGCTTCGGTGACTTTCGAAGAATGCATTGAATTTGGGCGTTTGACCACTGTGACTCTTGAATAGTCATAGCTTGTTGGACGATGGCGATCATGTCCTCGACGCGTGGTTGGATGGCACGCGGTTGCACAACACGCATCATCTCGGCTAGCATTTCATGGGCTCGCATGGACTGATCGACAATCGTGGCTAGCGACCGCCTATCCGATTCCGAAGAGGCAGTTGGGATCAATTGCTGTGCGCGGGCAACAATGTTGGCGAGTGGGTTATTGATCTCGTGTGTTAGTCCGTACGCAAATTGGTAAATCGCCCGTTGGCTAGCGTTTTCAACCGCTTGCGCGAACTGCGTGTTTTGGATGATGGAAGCGATCACAGCGTGGAGGGCATGAATCAAAATTGGTTTTGCCTGGTCGTCAGAGACCGTTGCGCCACGCTCTCGAACCGAAGTCTCATCCCGATGCAATTGAATCAAGAGGAACTGAAGTCTTGGGAGGAGGCCACAAATATCGGTGGTACAATTTCCGTCCTCTTCAAAACTGTCGAGTGCGCTCTCCATCATTTCGTAGATCGATGCGTTTTCGTCAGCATTGTGCGACCAAGTTCGAAGCTGCAACGCGATGGACATCAGTTTGCACGCGAAGGTCGTCGCTAATTCAGGGGAAAGGTTTTGATGAGATTTTTTCACGGTAGCGTAAACTCTAGGCGGCGGATCAAGAAGCAATTGGACCCATTCAGTTTAGTCGTTTTTAAATCGAGTAGACAGGTGACCTAAAACGAACATAGCCATCGCGAATGGATGGCTATGAATCACGCACGAATGGTTTTCCATTCGATTCTTTTCTGCATGCCCTGGGCTTCGCTCGCTACGTAAATTTTGAGCCTCAATGCGCTAGCATGAGGGCAGGATAAGCAAGCGATTCCTAGCCTTCCAGCCCGCACGCTAGCGCGTTGCGGCTCAAAGCCCTAGCGCTAGTGTGTTGCGGTTCAAAGCCCGCACGCTAGCGCGTTGCGGCTCAAAGAGAGTGACATTGGGGTTCACGCCAAGGGTTATGACCATCCGTCATCTAGAGGGATGTTAAATATCCCCCGAGTAAAACTCAGGGGCATTTCAAAAGACGACAAAAGCGGCTTTAAATTGCAACAGGTCGATCGATTTCTAGCAAATCGCAGGCGCGATCGAGGAGTCGATCGGTCGTGAATGGCTTCTGCATGAAGTCGTTTGCACCTGCGGCGCGCAAGTCCGAGACTTTATCTTGCTCGACCATGCCCGAAATGCAAAGGATTTTGACAGAATCCATCGTGCGGTCGCCGCGGACTCTTTGACAAACTTCTCTCCCATTGATATCCGGCAGCATTACGTCGAGGATTACGATATCTGGACGAAATTCTTTGACTTGCATGCCAGCGTCGAAACCGTTGTTCGCGGTGCGGATGTCGAATCGGCCGTCGCGTTCAAAGGTGTCGTACATGAGATCCACCAGATCTTGATCGTCATCGACAATCAGGAGTTTCTTTTTTCCGCTTTCCAGTGCATCCGTGGGGATTCCGTTGTCTTTCATGAAGACGAACAGCAGATCGCGGGGAATTCGGCGAAATCGACTACCGGGAACGCGAAATCCTTTCAGCGATCCGTTATCGAAACATCGAATAATCGTTTGTTGGCTCACCTTGCAAATTTTGGCGGCTTCGCCAGTCGTAAAAACAGTTTTTGTGCTCGACATTGGGGGAATCATCCTTCCTGAATGTTCGTTGCAATGTTGACGACGGGTCGCCAAACTCGCACGCTCGGTCTATCC
>JAYTVM010000504.1:0-11890 GCA_043743995.1 Pirellula sp.
GCTTACTATGTTTGTAGGGTTACCAACCGTTGCGTAGAGATCGCCGTCAGGTCCGAATTCTATCCACGCAGGACCGGTTGAAAAACCGGTCTTGGCAAAGCGTAGGCCCAAATGTCGTGGGCAGTTCGAACGGAGATTCCTAACGCCTCGGCTACCTCGCTCATGTTCAGGCCCACGAAGAACCGCAACTTGACTAGATTGGCGGCCGCAGGATCGACTTCGGCCAAGCGGTCAAGAATATCGTGTACTGCGAGCATTTCCTCAGTCGGTCTCCCTGAAAAAACGGCTAGTTCCTGCAGCTCTTCGCGTTGTGCCTCGCCGCCCCGCTTGGCTGCGCCGCGCCGCCGAGCTTGATCGACTAGAATTCGCCGCATAGCCGCGGCAGCCGCGGCGAAGAAATGTCCTCGACTGTTCCAATGCTTTAAGTGGTCGACATCCACCAGACGAATATAAGCGTCGTGCACCAAAGCCGTAGCCTGCAACGTCTGCCCTGGGTTCTCCTTAGCCATTCGAGCGGCTGCCAGCTTCCGTAACTCGTCATAGACCAGCGGCAACAGTTTGTCTGCTGCTAGCGGATCGCCAGATTCAATTTGGCCCAGAATTTGGGTGATGTCGTGCATAGAGGAAGGCTCGGTAGACGTTGGAATCAGGCTGACAGTCCAATAGCCAAATCACCGTTTCGATTCAAGGAACGCCAAAAGGTCGGCAAAATCCTCTAGCCCAATCTGTTGATCCAAACCGCTCGGCATTACTGACTGCTTGCTTTCGCACTGCTCTTCAATTTCGGATTTGTCAATGCGACAGATTTTGTCAGCCCCACAAAGCAACTCAACATATGTTTCTGTTTGCTTCGTTAGCAAGCCATTGAAGAGTTGGTCATCCACAGTCCGAATCCGAACGGGATTGAAACCTTGTGCCATTCTAAGACTCGGATAAACAATCGCTTCCACTAAATCACGCCTCGTTCTAGTCCTTCCAATGGAGCTTAGCTCAGGGCCCAGTTTGCCGCCGACATAACCGATTTGGTGGCAACTGCTACATGCAGTTTTCGCATTGCTAAACACTTGGTAGCCGCGTTTTGCATCGCCTGGAGGCAAACGTTTGAGCCAGCCTTCCAGCTCCTCCACAATATTCTCGGGTGGCCGAATCGCATTTTGCATCATGGCGGCCCACTGTTTCTTGACCACATCTGATCGGCCGTTCACACTGGCCAAGACTTTTTCGACCGCAAGTGTCTTGATCGCTGGAACGCTTGGCAGTTTCTCAACAAGTTCTTGATCGATCTGTGCGCTGGAACAACGCAGCAACGCATCTACTGCTGTTTGCAAATGCAACGACGGAACATTTTCCAAAACTGCGATCAAATTTTTGGCCGACTCGTTGTTCAATAGTGATCTTGAAAGTGCAGCATCAGCTTGGCCAGCTAACTTACTCTCCGGTGCAGTGAGTTGCTCAACGACGAGCTTGGCGCACAAGTTGCCGAGCGGTTCTGCGTGATTGGGGCTGGACGCAAGTGCAGCAAGCGTCACTTCTGGCGCGTCATGGAGGATTGTCTCGGCTCGACTACGCAACGAAGTTGCAATACTCGCGAGATCATCGTTAGAAAACTTGGCCTTGCGAATCGATCCAGCAATGTTCAAAAGCCTATCGTTGGCTGCCGTCTTAATCCACGTTGCTAGAGGCGCCGACCATTCCGATGGAATCTTATCTCCAGATAGTTGTTGAAGACAAGCCAGCAGCCAGTCTTGACGTTTTGCCGAATGCGATGAGGCCGCACTCATCCATTCGCCCACTCGTTTCAACAATGCGGCGTTCGTTCGGCCGATTTGAACGATCTTGACTCCAGCCGCCAGCTGATTGGCATCTTCTTTTTCCCATGCTGCCTCCAGGAACGGAATGCAGAGCGAAATGCCAAGTGGGCTTTTGATTAGGCACTCGACTGATAACGCACGGAGGTTGTCATTCGAACCCGTCAAACATGGAACGAGATGCGGCAACAGAGCATCTGGGATTTTTCCAAGTTGATTCAAAGCATAGACCGCCACATATCGCTGGGTATCATCGGTGGTTTTGATTGCAATCGAAATCAAGCGATCTGTATCTCCAATCTCCATTAGCGAATAGATACCGGAATGGGAAATGAGACGGTCTTCTGGAAATCGGATCGTGGCGGCTAAAATGGGTTCTATACAACTTGAATCGCCCACGATGCCTAAAGATTCCAGAGCAGACCGAACCGTGGCGGGATTGTCGCTCTTGAGAACGCCTACGAGTCCCTGAGCAGCATGTTCCCATCGGTTCAGGCCGACGATGTTCGCGGCGGTTTGCTGAATAGTTGGGTCCGAATCTGCCAGCAAAGCAATGATTTGATTTGCGAACCTACTGCTCGCATGGCCTTTATCGGCTGCAGTGATTGCGGAAGCGAGCCGCCAAATCGATTCTTTCCGCAGATTGGCGCTCAGCTTGTTGTCACTCGCCGATCGAAGATCTACAGTGATAGATGGGGGAGCCGCCTTGATCAAAGTGCCCTTGGCGGTGCCCGTTGCGGAGGCACTTCGCAGACGATAGATTCCACCCATGGCGACTTTTTGATCGGTTCCGGAACTTGGACAGCACAAATCGTACCACCCACCCGTATCGAAAACGAGCAAGCTACCATCGGATTCTTCCAGTATGTCGACTGGATGAAAATCAACTCGGTCAGCTGACAATAGGTCATGGTTTTCCGTCTCAAAGCTTGAACCATTCGGAACAAGGCGGTGCAAACCGATTTTGTGTAGATTGAATTGCGACGAAACAAGATAACGGTTTTGCAATGCTGACGGCGAATCCGTTTTGTACCAACCAGTTGACTTCGCGACCGCATTGGACTGCAAGTAATGTACGCTAGCGGGTGCGGCCGGTCCAAGGTTGGCAATGGGTTGCAAAATGGGGCCTGTCGTCCAGTGTCCTTCGAGAACTTGCTGTTGTTTGCCAAACATTCCACCGCGTGGAGCATGTCCGAGTCCGTCTCGCAAACCGTTGCCCGGATGATGCATGAAAGTGGAGCAGAAGAATCGCTCCCCTTCAGGCGAAAATGTCAGGTCCGATGGGTTATCCATTCCGCCTGTCATGAGTCGCTCGATCGGGCCGCCATTCGGATGCCTTCGATAGATGTGTGCGGCTTTCGATGGTTTACTAGTCTCTTGGTTTGGGTTGGTCCGGTCGATGAGCGCATGCTTCTGCTCAGCAAAAGCTCCTTTGGTCCAGTAAACCCATCCGTCAGGTCCCATCATTGGTCCATGCAGATCGTTGGCACAACCGGTTATGGTGCCTGCATCAAACCAAACGTCCCTAGCTTCAAAGAAGCCGTCTTTGTCTTTATCGGATAGCCTGAGTATTTGTGGTGGGGCGCAAACGAGCAAATCGTTTCCAAGGACCATAATGCCCTCTGGAAAACCTAGCGAGTCGGCTATGACAAACCGTTTATCGTATTGTCCGTCACCATTCGAATCGGATAAACGTACGATTTTGTGGGTGGTGTTTTCAAGTTTCTTTGGTTTTGGAACAACCTCTTTGGTCCAATGGCATTCGAGAATAAGCAAATCGCCATTGGCATGGTTGGTTGCAGCGATCGGCCATTGAATCAACGATTCGTCAGCGACGCGTTCGAGAGTCAAGCCGTCGGCAATGGTGAAGTTAATGTTGCCGATAGCGACGTTCGAAGTTTCGTTTGTGTTCCCAATGCTTTGCACAAAGCAGAAGGCAACAAAGACAACGATGACGGTTTTTGTCATTTTTTGGGATTCTCAATCACGGACTGGAAAATTCGAAAAACACGGACTGGGAGGATTCGAACGATTCATATTATAGTCGTTCTCGCAGTGGTCGCGTCAATCAAGTTCCAACCGATTAGGAAAGTCTGAGGCAAAACGTAGCATAGGCATCCTGCGCATCCTGCCTGTAGGGATTTCTCATGAATACTCAGGCTGGAAGCCTAAGCTACTCCTTAGCTGCAGCCGAGGCTGTTACCGCAGTTGTGACAGAGGTAGCAATTGCCGTTGCGGACCGTGATCGACCCGCAGCTGTCGCAACTCGGCGCATCGCTCTGGAATCCAGCGAATTGACTGTCGCGAGAATCCGACTTCGATGAGCGCGTTGGCACGCGAGCAGTCAAATCATCGATGCCAATAAACTTAGCCTTTGTATAACCATTGCTCTTGCTAGCTACCTCGGCACCATTTCCATTGACCGGAGTCTTGGTCAAATTGCTGGCGACTTTGGATGCAGCATTCGATTCCGGTTTAGCTTCGGCCTTGGAGGAAGCCAGCAATTCTGCTTTTGCTTTCTGTTCTTCGCGATAACTGTCTAGGAAAGTCAATCCAAGCCAACGGAATATGTAATCGACCAAACTCTTGGCTATTCGAATGTCCGGATTGGTCGTGTGACCCATCGGCTCGAATCGCGTATTGCTGAATTTATTTACCAAAACTTCCAGTGGAACACCGTATTGCAACGAAATCGATATAGCAGTACCGAAACTATCCATCAAACCGCCAATGGTGCTACCCTCTTTGGCCATTGTGATAAACACTTCGCCCGGTCGACCGTCTGGATAGAGGCCAACATTGATGTACCCCTCGTGTCCGCTGATGCTGAACTTGTGCGTGACCGAGTTACGAGTATCGGGCAATCTTTCCCGACGTGGCTTATAGACTACTCTCTCTCCTGCGGCTGCCGCAGCATCCTCAGCTTTCTTGCCTTCGCTCTTGGTCGATAACGGTTGGCTCTGCTTCGAACCATCGCGATAAATGGCGATGGCTTTTAAACCCAACTCCCAACCCCAGAAGTATGCTTCCGCAATGTCTGCCACCGTGCTATCGGGAGGCATGTTCACGGTCTTGCTGATTGCACCCGACAAGAATGGTTGTGCGGCTGCCATCATTTCGATGTGACCTTGCCATCGAATGCTGCGAGTACCGTTGGCAGGTGTGAACGCACAGTCGAATACAGACAGATGTTCATCTTTGATGTGCGGAGCACCTTCGATTGTATCCTTTTCACTTATATATTTCTCGATCGAGACAATCTGCTCGGGTGAGTAGCCGAGCGTCTTCAATCCGAGAGATACCGAGCGATTCAAGATTTTGAGCATGCCGCCGCCGGCCAATTGCTTGTATTTGACCAACGCGATGTCTGGTTCAATGCCAGTAGTATCGCAATCCATCATGAAACTGATCGTACCGGTAGGAGCCAGGACCGTCGCTTGAGCATTTCGGAACCCGTTGCGAGCCCCGAGTTCAAGAACGTGGTCCCAAATGTTGCGAGCCGCATTCTTCAGGTAGGCAGGACCACTCGGATCGATCTGTTCGACTGCGTTGCGGTGCATTTGCATAACCCGCAACATCGGTTCAGCGTTATCCGGGTATTCGGTAAACGTACCAACGACACCAGCGATCTCTGCACTAGCCAGATTGGCGGCACCATGCATCAACGCAGTAATGGCGCCACACATGCTGTGTCCGGCCGCTGAATCATAGGCTGCACCGCTTGTCATAATAAGCGAACCGATATTGGCGTAACCCAAGCCTAGCGGTCGGAACAAATGGCTATTGTGTGCAATGCGATCGGTTGGATAGCTTGCATGATCGACCAGAATTTCTTGAGCGATCAAGAACAATCGGCAAGTTGCAACGAAGCCGTCAGCGTCGAATACGCCATCTGGTCCGCGATACTTCATCAAATTGATCGAGGACAAATTGCAAGCGGTGTTGTCCAGGAACATGTATTCCGAACAAGGGTTGCTTGCGTTGATGCGGCCACTATTTGGGCATGTGTGCCATTTGTTAATGGTGGTATCGTATTGAACGCCTGGGTCGCCGCAGTGCCATGCGCATTCCGCCATACGGTTGAGAATATCCTTGGCCTGGTAGGACGGCGGATCGATCTCGCATTTGTCACTAACCCAACGGGTCTTCCAAATCTTGTTTTCGGATACTGCGTTCATGAACTCGTCGGTTAAACGGACGGAAAGGTTTGCGTTTTGGAACATGACCGACGAATAGGCTTCGCCATTGAAATTGGCTTCGTAGCCTTCGCGGATCAACGCATGAGCTTTCTGTTCTTCTTTCCACTTGCACTCGATGAATTCCATGATGTCTGGGTGCCAGACTTTGATCGACTGCATTTTCGCTGCGCGTCGAGTCTTGCCACCTGATTTGACGACAGCTGCGATTTGGTCGTAGACTCGCATGAACGATAACGGGCCGCTTGGTTTGCCACCGCCGGAGAGTTTCTCCCGGCTGCTGCGGATGGTGGACAAATCCGTGCCAGTACCCGAGCCAAACTTGAACAACATGGCTTCGCTAGTAGCGAGGCGCATAATATCTTCCATGTTGTCATCCACACTTTGGATAAAGCAGGCCGAGCCTTGTGGATACTCGTATGGGTTTTCAGGTTGTTCGACTTGTCCAGCTTCGACGTTGTAGTGCCAATTGCACTTAGTCCCTACAACGTTGTACTGTTGATAGAGACCAACATTGAACCACACCGGAGAGTTGAATGCACCGTGTTGGTGCAAGCAGAGCCAGCTGAGATCGCGATAGAAATTTTCGCCATCCTCAGGCGTATCGAAGTAGCCGTCAGCAATTCCCCAGTCGGCTATCGTTCGGGTCACGCGATGAATTAACTGACGTACGGAGTATTCGCGTTCCTCAATATTCGTTGGATCGCCATAAAAATACTTACTGACTACGACATTGGTAGCTAGTTGGCTCCATCCGGACGGAACTTGGCAGTTCGTTTGTTCAAAGAGCACTTTGCCGGATTCATCTTTGATGGCGGCGCTTCGAGTTTCCCATTGAACGGTATCAAAAGGACTCGCTACCTGAGTAGGGCAGAATCTGCTTTCGATCTTAAGCCCGCTACGATCACCGCGAGCTTCGTGTGTTGTGCGTGACTTGCTTCGACGCTCGCGTCCCATTTCTACAGTTGCCATGTGTTCGTTCGACTCCCTCGAAAAGTATTGCCGTTAGAAAAGGTGAATTGAAAGCAGCAATAGGAAACACGTTGCCAATCGAGCTGCCTTGCTACCAAACAAAGAAATTCCGTTTCGACCGGGTTTCGTACCCAAAGTAAAAGCTTCCGACGCAATACTAACGATTGGCTTGCCCGGTCGGTTTGGCAAGTCTTTCGTTAGCAACCAAATTGGCCAAAAACCACTACAGGTAGTACCCTGGAGATTTGATAGCACAACATGTTGCGTCATTTCGGAGAAGTGTATCGATTCTTATGGCGGTGTCAAATTTCGATCCAACCAGTGCGTAAACACTTTCCTGATAGGGCTTTGGAATCAATGGCGTGAAAACCGGCTTTGGGTTTTTGGGTCCCCTGGCTGTTGCTAACTAGCGGATGCGGCTAGGGTTAAGGAATTGTTAAGGCTGTGAGTGACACGTTCGGTCAATCTCGAAAAATTTAAAAATCTTTTTTCAAATGGGAATTGCAATGGACCAGTTGATGAAAACTGCGATCGAGAATGACCAAAAAGGGCTTGACGAACGAGGGGTTCCATACTCCTCGACGCGACAGCGTATTCCCATTTTAGTCGTGGTTCTCGGCATGGCGATTCCGACGTTGATCACGTGGATATATTTCGACCTGTTGGCAGGTGCTCCAGCCCTAGCTCAAAAGACCGCGTATGTAATCGGCAAACTTTCGCAGGTTGGAATCCTGGTAGTCGCCTTTTGGCTTTGGCGACAAAGATTGAAGCGCTCTCGTACCGAGCCGTCGCTAATGGGCAAGCCGATTGCCTCGCGATGGATCGCCGTTGGCTGTATTTCTGGACTTGTCATCGGATGCGCCTCGATCATGATTTTCCAGTGGGTTCTATTGCCGTTAGGCGTCATGGAATCCGCCAAGCTAAAGGCAATGGAAAAGCTTCGAAGCTTCGGGGCCGACTCGCCAGCAGCTCTCGTGGCCATTGCTTTGTTCTATGCCTTACTTCATTCCGGCTTCGAAGAGTTTTATTGGCGAGGTTTTGTATTTCGAGGATTGAACGAGTACGTAGGAGTTGCCCCGTCCGTTTTCTTGTCTAGTCTTGCGTTCATGTCGCACCATGTGCTGGTGCTTGCCAAGTTCTTTGGATACGCCTCGCTCATGACATACTTGCTAGCTTTGTCGGTCGCTGTTGGTGGTGCGATATGGGCTTATATGTATTATCGTTGTAGTAGCCTAATCCCCGGCTGGATCAGTCATGCGATGGTAGACGCAGCACTCTTTATCATTGGCTATATGCTCGTATTCGCTTAGGCGGATGCGGGGTGGCACGCTCAGAGGCTGTGATTTTATAGTACCCATCACGCTCCGCGTGATGTCCGCAGTTCAAAAACCTCTGGTTTTTGAGGCAACGTCACACGGAGTGTGACGGGTACTTTCTTCGGATTCACTTAAAGTCACAGCCTCTCAGAGCATTAGCGAAGGGGCGTGGATTTGAAGTCCAGTGTAATTGACACTTTACACGCCCTACGTGCCCCAGGGCGTGCCACCCGAATCGTTAATCCTGGAGCCATTGCGCTGCTTGAAGCGCGTAGTAGCTTAATACACTTGTCGCGCCGGCACGGCGAAACGCTAGAAGACTCTCCAAGACGCATTCCCGTTCTTGAATCGCGCCGTGTTGGCTTGCGAACTTGAGCATCGCGTATTCGCCCGAAACTTGATATGCGGCCACCGCGACTTGAAATGTATCGTGAATCCGGCGAATGATATCCAGGTAGGGCATTCCAGGTTTGACCATGACGATATCGGCTCCTTCGTTCAAGTCCAACGCGACTTCACGAAGCGCTTCATCCGTGTTGGCTGGATCCATTTGATAGGTTTTCTTATCTCCTTTGCCAAGGTTGCTTGCTGATCCGACAGCATCGCGAAACGGGCCGTAAAACGATGAAGCGTACTTGGCTGCGTACGACATGATTATTACGTCTTGATAGCCAGCGCCGTCCAACGCATTGCGGATGGCTCCGATTCGGCCGTCCATCATATCCGACGGAGCAATCACTGTTGCGCCCGCTGCCGCTTGATTGATAGACTGTTTGCACAGTACCGCCGTCGTTTCATCGTTCGCAACATATCCGTCGATTAAAAGGCCGTCGTGTCCATGCGATGTATAAGGATCAAGTGCCACGTCGCATACGATGCCGATGGACGAACCGAGCCGTTCCGTAATGGCACGCGTTGCACGGCAAATCAGGTTGTCGGGATCATACGCTTGCTTGCCATCCTCTGTTTTTTTGTCGGGCGGTGTCACAGGGAAAATAGCAACCGAAGAAATACCTAGCGTAGCCGCTTGTTCCGCAGCCAGAACCGCCAAATCGATGCTCAACCGCTCCACGCCCGGCATGCTGGCGATTGGCTGTCGTGCGTTTTTGCCATCGATCACAAAAATCGGCCAGATGAGATTAGCTGCCGAAAAATGAGTTTCACGCAACATATCCCGAAGCCACGGATAGCGACGGTTTCGTCGCATTCGAGTCTCCGGAAACACTCCGTAGCAGTTGATTTCAGTCATTGGCCATCGCTGGGTAGAAAAAAGAGTCGGGGCGATATACACTGCATTCTAAAGAGACTCTATCCCTCCACGTATTGCAAGACGAGGTTATCCATGGTTTACTCGCTGTTCAAGTCGTCTACCTGTTTTTGTCTTATCACTTATGCAACTTTGGGTGCCGCCCTTGCGGACGATTCCAAGACTGCGGGCCAAGCCGTTGTTCGCAACGAAAACGCAACGCCACCCAGCGTCCCTAGCGGAGATGGCTGGACTGTGCTGTTTTCCGGAAAGGACCTTGCTGGTTGGACTCAGCGCAACGGTTGGGCAGTCTATCGAATTGAGGGGGACAGCATTCTGGGAACAACAGCCAAGGATAGCCCCAATTCATTCTTGTGCACCGACAAAGACTATTCCGATTTTGAGCTCAAATTTGAGGTGCAAGTTGACCCGGCATTGAACTCTGGCGTCCAAATCCGTTCAAAAAGCTTGCCCGAAAAAGATAAGGGCCGCGTCCATGGGCCGCAGGTAGAAATCATGCGAGGACCAGGCGAGTCAGGGTACGTTTATGGGGAAGCAACGGGCCGCAATTGGATTTCGCCTAGTCAACCGACACACGAGAATCATAAAAATGGCCAGTGGAATCAGTACTACATTCGAGCAGTGGGTACCCGCATCCAAACCTGGATCAACGGAAAATTGATCGAGGACATTACAGATCCACAATCGTTCTTGTCGGGTTTTATCGGACTTCAAGTACACGGGATCGGGAAAACTGAAGGCCCATTTCAGGTCAAATGGCGAAAAATCGAAATTCGTGACCTTTCCAAAAAGTAGAGATATCGATCGTTATGAAGATCTGTTCCAACCGACCAGTTTTTGCTGGCCTCGCTTTGAGTTTGTCGCTCATTGCTGTGGGCTGCAAACCGTCGAGTTCGCCTCCCGCATTACATGAACCCAACTACTTGTACGCACATGCATTGGAGATCAAGGAAGATCTGTCGTTGGAGGTGCCGCTTGCGGATTCACAGGCATTGCTAACAGATTGGTTTGGAACGCTCGATGAGCCGAAATTGCCTCCCCTTTTCGCTGAAGATGACTACAAAGAACTTTTGTCACTATCCAACATCCAGAAGGCTGCTGGGCCTCCCGCAAACACCGTCGAACCGGGTGAAAAAGGCTTGTATCGTCAGCTTTGCGCCTCGTGCCATGGCGAATCAGGACAAGGCAGAGGGCCAGTCGCTGCTTCTCAAAACCCGTACCCACGCGAGTTTCGCCTTGGATTGTTTAAATACAAAAGCACAGCAAGGAAGTTTAAGCCGGTTAAGTCCGACATTGTCCGAGCGCTTCGCAAAGGGTTATCTGGATCGCAGATGCCTCTATTCAATAAACTGCCGGACGAAAAAATCGATTCACTCGTCGACTACGTAATTTTTCTGTCGATTCGAGGGGAATTTGAGCGCAAGCTATTGTACGGAGCCGCTTATGAACTCGATTTGGAAAAAGACCGAATTTACAACGTCGCGATCAAAGAGAGCAGCGACTCGGATTCGAAAAAAAAATGGGATGGGCAGATTGAATCGGCTACCGAAATACTCACGGGTATTGCCGACGCTTGGGTCGAATCAGCCGACGGGGTCCAGGAGTTTGATCTGCCAAACTTCCCACTATTTGGTTCGGAAACGGCTGACAATCGCTCTGAACTTCATGATTCGATAGCGAAGGGACGAAAGCTTTACCTGAGCGAAGAAGCTGCATGCGCGAAATGCCATGGCGAGTCCGCTCGTGGCGATGGCCCTCAACTGCCCGACTACGATGACTGGACTAAGGATTGGACTTCAAAGATCGACCTTAATCCAGCAAAACTGGATGAGTTGTTGCCGCTAATGGCCAGAGGCGGGATGAAGCCTCAGCCGCTCAAACCGCGAAACATTGTGGAAGGCAAGTTTCGAGGAGGCCGAGAACCGATGGATATTTACCGCAGAATCCGCTACGGTATTTTGGGAGTTTCAATGCCAGCGGCCGCCATTATCAAATCGGCAGACGACAAGGGAATTCGCGAAGAAGATGTCTGGCACATTGTTAACTACGTTTTGTCGATCGCAGAGCCAGAGACGGTAGCATTGGCAGCCAAATAGATTTCGGCCTAGCCACGCATAACCCAGATTTGCACGGAAGAAGAAAATCGTGAAAATCTGACACTTCTCGCTGATCCCCACCGACTGGTTCCAGGGCTCTGCGGCTCTGCCCTGGAACCTACTGACTTGCAGGTTCTGCCTGGGCTGTGCGACAAATAGCAGTTTAGGGAAAATGCGTTGATGCGAGTTTTGTTCCGTTCTGCGATCTGGCCTTTGAGGTTGGTCGGGGGCTCGT
>JAYTVM010000505.1:0-1069 GCA_043743995.1 Pirellula sp.
GTCGAAGCGGTGCCCGAAGTCTGATCCCAGGCTTTGTAAGTAAACGTGGCTGTTTCACCATTGTTACTGTCCGGGATGTAGCGAACTTGCGTAGTCGAAGTAATTAACAGTGCATTGGTTGAAGTCACGGCACCGAACGCATTCCAGGTTGTCCCATCGGTCGAATACTGCCAAGTGCCATTGCCAGTTTTGGTAGTAATCGCGAGTCCGCTGACTGCACCCGTATCAACGTCGGCTAGCGTACTAGAAGTGAGAATCGCGCTAGCCAGGGTTCCGGACGACGTTGCATCCTCAGTCGTTCCCGTTAAGCTGTACGTATAACCACTGGCCACAGTTGGTGCATCGTTGACACTGGTGACGACGATCTGAGCTGTGTCGGTATTAGTCGAGAATGCAGTCGTGCCACCCGAACTAGCTGTCGTTGCGTAGTTGGCAGTGCCGTTGGTCGAAGCAGTTCCTGAAGTCTGATCCCAGGCCTTATAAGTAAACGTGGCCGTTTCACCATTGTTGCTGTCCGGGATGTAGCGAACTTGCGTAGTCGAAGTAATTAACAGTGCATTGGTCGAAGTCACGGCACCGAACGCATTCCAGGTTGTCCCATCGGTAGAATATTGCCAAGTGCCATTGCCGGTTTTGGTAGTAATCGCGAGTCCGCTTAGCGCACTCGTATCGACATCAGCCCGCGTCGATGAAGTCAAGATGGCAGAAGCCAACGTACCGCTGGAAGTGGTGTCTTCGTTGGTGCCTGTGAGGTTATAGGTATAACCACTGGCGATGGTTGGCGCATCGTTAACACTCGTGACCACCATTTGGGCGGTATCGGTGTTAGTGGAGAACGCCGTGGTTCCACCGCTGCTAGCTGTTGTGGCATAGTTGGCAGTTGCATTGGTCGAAGCTGTACCGCTTGTTTGGTCCCAGGCTTTGTAGGTGAACGTAGCTGTTTCACCATTGTTGCTATCGGGCAGATAACGAACTTGCGTGGTGGATGTGATTAACAGTGCGTTGGTCGATGTCACTGCACCGAAAATATTCCAGGTCGTACCATCGGTAGAATACTGCCAAGTTCCAT
>JAYTVM010000506.1:0-3425 GCA_043743995.1 Pirellula sp.
GGCAGGGGCTTCTACGCATTGCGCCACACGTTCCGAACCGTTGCCGACGGTTGCAGGGACCGTGTAGCTATCGATCGCATCATGGGCCATTCCGATGACTCCATGGGGGCTAACTATCGCGAGTGGATTGAACCCGAACGATTGCAAGCGGTAGTCGATCATGTTCGCAAATGGTGCTTGCCAATGCTGGAAGCCGTTGAGGTGACCAAGTGAACGAATCAATTCGAACATTGCAAAACGAGCTGACGACATTACCGTTATTGCTGGAACATTTTGAGGTTGAATGCCAATTGAAAATTGGCGCCCAAATAGAGTTAAACGCCAAGTCAAAAACGAAGCCAACCAAAGGACAATGCATTGAGTTTCTAGAGAGCGTGTTTTCTGAACGAGATACATACTTGAATTCGATTGCGACTCAACTGGATGCAATAACGGAATCGAGCAAGGAATCGTTGCCGGGTTGTGCGAGGGTAAAAGCTGCAATCGGACATGACATACGTAAGCTGTCGAAAGACTTAGTGTTTGACGCCGTAGCGGAATTGGAATCGATCCAAACGGCAGAGAAGCAAACGCGAACGCAGCCAGAGCACGACGTTACAAAATGGGTTCGGACGCACGGACACAAGTACGCGAACAATTCTGAAGCAGTCCGTGCATTCATCGCAAGCAAAGAGAGTGGCGTTTTCGCCAACCTTTACGGTCAGCTGAATTACAACCTGAGGAAAAAACCCCTTTCGAGTAGCAAGAAACAAACCTGATTCTTTGTAATTCCCAAAATTACAAACTTACAAACCTTGGCATAATCGCCAGGGTTTTTTTGTTGCTGTTTGTAACTTTGGTGTAACTAGTTGTTTTGTTGTTGTTTCGTGGAAATCCGTCGGTAAAACACTAGGCAGTCGATGGAAAAAACAAATCACTGAACCGGAGAACTGAAAATGGTAGACGGACGATACTACACGATTCAACAGGCAGCCGAAGTACTCGGGTGCGATGACGAGACGGTATTGAGCTGGATTCACTCGGGTGAGTTGGCGGCGGCCAATATCGCAAAAAGCACGCAAGCTAAAAGGCCTACTTGGCGACTTGCGGAAGGCGAGCTAGGGCGGTTCTTAATGTCGCGACGAAATCCATCGGCCAATCAAACTGTTGCCCCGAAGCCAACCAAGCGGCAAACGCCAAAACAGTACGTCTAACCAAATAAAAAAACCGCCAGGTAGTCAGCCTAGCGGTCTCTCTTTTTTCGCGCCCGGCAAGAGGCGACTTTCACAACTGGAAACAATATTATGGCCACGACGGCATTGAAAAGCAAGTCGCGAATTCTAATCGTCGCGTACGGCACCGAATACCTTGAGGTGTTTTCCGACACTCGCGACGCGTCGGTGAAAATCGTCAACGTACCGAACTTCACTTCGATCAAGGGAGAACTTTTGATTGAAGAATTGCTAACCCTTAGGCTTCCATACACGTGGTCGAAAGTCTATCGGGATGGATGGCTAATCGACCGCGACGCTATCCGCGATATGCAGGTCGATGATATCTGCAAACGCGATGAGGAAATCGCATTGATTAAAACGATGAACCGAATTATAGAATCGAACATGGAGGTGAAGCCATGTCGGGTTTAGTGTCGTGTTGGATTAATACGTCTGAATGCCGAACGGAAAACGAATTGGCGACTCGGTTCATTGACAAAAACGAACGCAAGCTGCGGTGCAAGAAGCAAAAGCTGATATAAAGGCGAAGAAATACGAAGTTGCACTTGCAAAGCACATCTGGTTTCACGAAAACGCCTTGAGATTTGATCCTGCGATGAGCGGTGTTCGACTTTCGTTCGCGCTTTCGTCTTGGGAGCAACTTGGACGCGAATTTCCACCCGCTCTTGAAAAACTGAAGTCAATTCGTGATTCACTCGAGGAACGAGTGAAAAAGGGTGAAGATATTGGGGGTGGATTCCACGATCTTGCTGCGATCAATCGAACGCTCAATGAAGATTCCCGGACTGCGGAATCTTTTCGACAAATTGACTCTCAAAACGCAAAGGCAGCGGCAATGGCATTTCATTTTGTCAAACCCGCATTGGTTAAGGACAACGCGTATGAACTTTATGTCAAATACGTTGATGCAAAACATGACTTCCTCCAGATGAAGCACATATACGAAATGAACAAGCAAATGGCTGAGAATCCGAAATTTGGCAAGAACATGGCAGACCACGGCGAAAAAACCTTTCGAAACAACACTGCAACACTTGTTGCCATTCTTGCGATCAACAAACGAAATCTTGACGCTTCGGAAATCGCAACGCTCGCAAAAAAAGAAATTTCTGACGTAAAGTTTCATCAGGAGCTCGAAGCTGCCCTGGCCGGAACTGTACCGACTCCATGGCCATAAGATCTACCGAACAAACCCATGCACCGAAGCCGGACTTGAACGATTTTCCTCATGGATAGCTGGTTGGTTCCGGCTCGGTGATGGGAGTCGTTCTCTTGAAAGAGTGCGCAAAGCGACTGCTGAACCAGTTTAGTCGTTCGAAACCAATCGGGAGTTCGATCGAGATCGAGAACAGCGAATGTCGCGTTCTTGATTGTCTGAAGCCGTTCATTCACTTGCGTCTTTCGATCGTCCGATCATTTTTAGCGACGCAATCGGCTTTGGCGTACAAGCTTGCCTAGTCGATGGCTGCATTGTCATGTCACACAGATTCAATGGATGGAATCGTGGCTTGGTTGGCTGGCGGTGCCGGGATGGTTTCGATTCCTCAACCATCCCTACTTTTTTGACTCGCGCCGATGATTATTGACTCGCAATACGTTATGATAGCGAATGTCCGAAGTGTATTCTGACAGGCCTGGATCGATAATCGCGTCTGTACATGGGACAGCCCGGCACCTTCGGGTCAGAAACAGTAAGAAGAGAACAAGGGGATGCAGCTAACCCCTCGGTCGACCCGTCTATTTTGGAATTACCTTACTTGCTCGGGCTAGCTGATCCCAAGCGTTCCGCTTGTCAGTGTCGGTTCCGGAGCGAAGACACTTCCGCAACCTGTCGCTTGGTCGTTAGAGACGCAGGCGGTTGATTGGCGACAGCGAATCGCTTCGAATAGGCGAGTGGCAAGTCGTGGATTGCATTATCATGCATCCACGCGAAACTGGCCCATGATTGCAGGCGGTCGATCGGACTCCTACAATGATGCCTGACAGGATTCGTGTTGCAGACATTGGAAACGCTGACTCAAAAACAAGCGGAACAAAGTGGTGCACACGAAGCAGCCCATCGCCCGTTTTTTACTTGTGAATCCGTGTACTGGGCTGCTCGGTGACCACAGGTCGTTCGGTCGGTTGTGCTCGTATCCTGAAAGTGAGAAAATCGTTGAGTCTTCGAAAAACCTTGATGTCGCACCGCGATGTTCCCCCGTGGGTACTGCC
>JAYTVM010000507.1:0-44630 GCA_043743995.1 Pirellula sp.
CGCCGTCCGGTAACTAGCAGTGCCGACTTCGAGAGTTGGATAAAGCTCGACTCCTTCGCGTCCCTGGATTTCGGTCAGCTTCAGTCGGAAGATGCCGCCTTGAGCAAATTCCAAACGACCTGGTACAACCAACGGATCGCTGGTAAAGGTACTATCGCCCACTACGTCGTAAAGAATCTTCATCGACTGTGGTTGATTGAATAATACTTGAACGGTTGGAATCGTGGCTCCTACGCCATAACCTTGAACAGGAATGGTCTCTGGCATCATGACGCCTGGTCCAGGTCCACCGACCATCGGGCCGGGCTCAGCTAGACGATTGGCTGGCGGCATATTGTGCCGAACGCCGAACTCACCTGCGTGAATATTGGAAAGGAGTCCACACTGGGAGAGGATGCATGGAGCGCCCAAACCCAAAGCAGCCATTAGGCTAAAGTAACTTCGCATTTTCATTCTATTCCCCCTGGAACATATTGGGTCAAGCCGGCTTCAACTTTAGGCCACCGCGACCGACGTTTTTCCACCTGGACAACACGCCTGCGATCGACCTACAATCCGGCTCGTTGGACACTACCGGCTATGTTCGGCACCTTCGGACCGGTTTCTTTGATAAAACCCTTACAACTTGCCCATGCAGATCGAAAAACGAAACGCTAGCACTTGGATGCTCGCCTCGCTTGCCCTTATCGCTCATCTCAATTGGGCGGCATGTGCTCGCGCGCAAACATCCCCTGATAAGCCCAATCCCCCTACACTCACAACCAACGTAATTCAACCGCCAAGTATTCCGCCCATTGGTTCGCAGCCCTTGGACGCAACAGTCGTGACGATCGACCCCAATCAATTGGTCCTCAATGCAATCCATCAGTCCGTATGGGGGCCAGCCTACGCGTGCAAGGTTCATCAACGCAGTCATGCCTACGAGCAACAGGTGGTGGTGAGTGGTGAGTACAAAACAAGTGGGATTGGCACCGGTCAATTTCGATACAATGCTAGGGTTTCGTCAGGCGAAACCACTTTGGACACCATTCAAGTTTGCGACGGACGATTGATGTTCACTCAAGTCGGCTTGGACGATCCGCCGCGACGCGTTAACCTCGATCAAGTACGACAGTCATTGGGGAATATGATCCATCATGTAAGCGAACGTCCGGACGTCAATTTTTACCTTGCGGTGGGTGGTCATCCGGAGTTGCTTCGAAGCTTGTACCACCGCTATTTTTGGTACAAGGCCGTAGCTGGTCCGATTCGCGGGGTCGATGTTTGGCAACTGGTAGGCCGACTGCGAACGGAGGCACCGAAACTGGCGGGTAACGCACCGCTCGATCAGCAGACGTTTAGCCCTCCCGCGCCGAGTTCTAACCTGCCGACGGAAGTTCGACTAACGCTTGGCCGGGCTGCATCGGCTGCCTATTTTCCATATATGGTCGAGTACTTTCGTCGCACTAAGCGTCTAGATGGGCAGCCCGACGCCATCGAACTTCTCTCCGTTTTAGAACACTCAGAACGAACAACTTCCGTAACGATTGTTGACAAAGATTTTGTCTTCAAGATTCAGGATGGCGTTAAGAATCAGAATATAGATGACGAAACAGCGCTCTATTTGCCTACCTCACCCATTACGGAACGGGCGCCAAAGGTAGCCCTGCAAACGAAACCGTAAGGGAATTAGGATGCCATCCTGCGTTATCCGAGCCACCGATTCCGGATGGCTCTTGGTGTCATGCAACGCAAAGTCAGGATGGTGATAAAGCAGCATAGGATTTTAATGTGGTTGCGAGTACGAGTACCATTTCGTTGAGTCTTAATTACCATGCCGAAATGCGTTCATCCCCAGCATTCGCACGGTGGCTGCCGGAAGCTTCTGCCCGACAAACTTAAGACCTTCTAAGCCTAACGCCTTGATCTGTTCCTCCTCTTCGAACAACGTTCGATTGACGAAAACTAGAGTGTTGTTCGCTTTACTGCTCTTTTGCTTGAA
Source organism: Pirellula sp. (assembly GCA_043743995.1). Lineage (GTDB taxonomy): Bacteria > Planctomycetota > Planctomycetia > Pirellulales > Pirellulaceae > JBKCUI01. The sequence goes on from JAYTVM010000507.1 coordinate 1,982, forward strand.
CTCGTTTGCCAATCGCTTCGTTGTTTTCAGCGTAGAGAGAACCCATTCTTCGCGTTGGCTTGCGTCCATAGGTTGCTTCGATTCATAGTGCTTCCCTGAAACAATGAATGGCGCAGTTAATGGCTCTGATGCCGGTTGCGAAAGGAACCAACGACCGGCCAACAATACGCATACCAACCCAGCCGCCAATGCCATAGGCGAATGAAATACAGAATGGTTCGATAGCGAATTATTGCAAACCTCAAAATTGGTTGACTTACTGGGCCGAAGGCCATTGGCAATGTGGGTGTCGGCCTGCTCGGTGAGCTTGCCTTCCAGCCGGAGCAGATCACGTTCGAAATCACGCAATTGCAGATCGTGGTTGGTCCAGCGTCTGAGCCAGCGGGGCAATCGATCCGAAGTGCGAGACTGCGATTCCGAATGGACGGATTGCGAATCGTAGGAATACTGGATTAGGAACTTGGCTATGGATCGTATCATGATGGCTGTTAGTGATGGACTCGATTGGTGGAACGATCGCGATCCATGCGATGCATTTCCTTGGATAGTTTGCTCCGCGCACGATGCAATTGAACTCGGACGCCTATTTGTGTTTTTTGGAGTACGCTTGCGATCTCTTGTATCGACAGTCCTTCGCCATACTTAAGCCAAAGAACTGTGTACTGAGATTCTACCAGAGCCGAACGGGCTAGGCTCCAAATGTCGTCGACGACTTCGGACCAGCGAGAGTCTATTCGTCGCATGTCAAGTGATCGGTCGTCTTCCGCAATTTCTATCGGAAACGACTTCGGTCGTCGTTTTTCTTTGCGAGCAAAATCGGAAGCCAACCGGTACGCAATCGTAAACAACCAAGTAGAAAACTGGTAGTTGAAATCGAAACGGTCGAGGTGCTGAAATGCCTTTGCCATGGACTCTTGTGCGATGTCCTCCGCATCCGCTCGTCTGCCAGCCAAACGGCGCTCGATCAAGATGAGCAGTCGCGGCATGAAGCGATTCGCCAGCTCGGTTGCTGAATCGGAGCAGCCGGCTTGAACGCGTCGAACCAGGTCGTTGGGTTCAACGCTTTTTAACTCCATCGAATCCAAAATCTCGACGGTTTCGGGTGGGATCAATTGTCGTTCAATTCTTTTTTAATCATGTCAGCAATCTCCGCAGCTGGAAGCCTCAGTTTCACGCTAATCGCGTTTCCGTCCTGCGAAACCTTGATCTTCTTGATGAATTGGAGGAAATTCTTAACTTCGTCGTCTTGATCGTCCATCGATGCAAAGAGTTCGACCATAGCGCTTAGACCTTGGATGGATTGCCGAATTTGTTCTGCCTTTTTGTCCGTTCCCGCTTGCATCGCCGCGCGCACTTCTAACTCATCGTCCTCCTCCACAATGGACACGACCATGGATGACAGAAGGGCGGCAATATTGGCTTGCGGTCCTTTGCCAAGCTTTTCCATCGGCAACTCCATCAACTGCATGTGGGCAATGACTTTTCGATCGGACTGCAAATCGACGGTTTTGAGTGCCTTCGTTTCCAAATTCTTGGCGTCTAAGCTATCCAGCAAGCCGGTAACAGAGGATCTGTTGGCTCCAACAACCAGCGTGTTGTTTCCAGCTTTGTTTTTGTGAATAGCTCCGAATACCTTGGTGTCGTCGCCAGGCGAGGCGGAATGGATTTCGTAGCTGCGATGTTCGGTTTTTTCGTAGCCTGGAATAGAAAGCAATAAACCTTCCATGTTTCCAGTGGTTTTCTTAAGCCTAAGCATGCCAAGCAAGGACTTCTCAGGGTGGTCATAATTCGATGCGCAAATTACGATCCCTTGAATTTCTTCAAAAGGATCCATTCCGAGGACTTCCCGGATCTTGTCGCTTGAAAACTCTTTTGAGTTGGCATTCTTGCCAACCTCTTTCATGGCTGCTTTCTTTGCCATTTCGAACAATGACGAACCGACCTTCGATGCCTTGAGCGCTTGCAAATCGACCTGCAACACGAACTTAGAGTCACTGGGGACACTAATTGAATTTTGAGCAATGACGTTTGTGCCGAAAGCGAGCAAGAGAGACATGCACAAAAGACCAGCGCCGAGGGCACGGCAACCAAATAATCGCATTTTTGAGCCTTTGCTGAAGGGAAACTCGTTCGGGGCTCGGATGGCCCGCGACTCCAAAACCTTTTACGTCGAATACCAAAAAATGTTACCGATTCTGAAAAACAATGTGGCACGGCGGTCTACTCCGCGATTTTTGCCCTCTGCATTTGCTTATAATGAAAAGTTTGTGGCACCGTTTCCTCCCAAACTGCACATAACTGCACTTAAACAAGGGCTCCTCTCCTATGAACGTACCAATGGACATTTCGCGTCGCGATTTCGTCGAACGCGCGATCCTCGCCGCTACCACTGCACTTGCGGCTGGAACCGCAACCAACTTAATTGCTACTGAGCCCGAACCTGCTCGGCGAGTTGGCCCAAATGACAAACTGCGAGTTGCAACCATTGGAGTGAACGGGCAAGGTGGCTCGCATCTCTCCGAATGGCTTAGGCTGCCGGATGTCGATGTGGTAGCGATCTGCGATTGCGATCCCGGTGCCTACCAACGCGTGATCGGCAAATTTAAGGACGCTTCGGTCCAGCCAAAGTATGTGCAAGACGTCCGAAAGTTGCTGGAGGACAAAACGATTGACGCCGTTTCGATCGCCACACCCAATCATTGGCATGCGTTGATGTCGGTTTGGGCCATGCAGGCGGGCAAAGATGTTTACATCGAAAAACCCTGCAGTCACAGCGTTCGCGAAGGTCGTGTCATGACCCAATGGGCTCGCAAGCTGGGACGCATCTGCCAGATGGGGGTGCAAAGTAGGAGCATGACCGGCATGCGTTCGACTTTGGACTTCGTTCACAGTGGGAAGATCGGCAAAGTTAGCGTGGCTAAGGCAATCTGCTTTCGACGCCGTGGCAGCATCGGCAACGTCGATACGCCGGCTCCGATTCCAACGGGAATGGACTTTGATCTATGGTGTGGGCCGGCCCCCAAGGTTGTGCCGATTCGCAAAAAGCTTCATTACGATTGGCACTGGGTGGGTGCGACCGGAAACGGCGATCTAGGCAATCAAAACCCGCACGAATTGGACAAGGCACGTTGGGGGCTTGGAAAGCAGGAATTGCCGAAACGCGTACTGAGCATCGGTGGCCGCCTCGGTTACAGCGACAACGGCGATGTAGCTAATAGCCAAGTCACCTTCTACCAGTGGGACGACGCATTGCTCATTTCCGATGTCCGAGGTTTGGACATCAAATCGAAAGTGACGTTTGGTCTCAAGGGTGTAACTCCATTCGATGGAGCCTCCAATCTTTGGTACGGTACCGATGGCTATGTTGTCGCCCCGAATTACACGTCCGGCGTCGCATTTGACAAAGAGGGTAATGAAATCGGTAAGTGGAGTGGCGGTGAATACAAAGCCCACTTCGCCAATTTTGTAAAAGCCATCCGGAGCCGCAATCACAAAGACCTCCACTTAGATATCGAGGACGGTCACTTGTCGAGCGCATTGGCGCATCTCGGAAACGTCTCTTGGCGATTAGGCAAGGAAATGAAGCCTGGCACACGCCCCGCGCCTTGGTCGAACGATAAGTACATCGCGGAAACGCTGGAAAGCTTCGAAGGATACTGTACGGAGAACAACGTCGACTTCAACGCGACTAAACTTTCGATGGGAATGGAGCTCACGATCGATCCAAAAACAGAGCTGTCCACCAATGAAGCGGCAAACAAGCTATTCACTCGCGAGTATCGCGAAGGATTTGTGCTACCAGAAGTGGGATGAAGCCCGAAGCCAGGGTCGTTGCTTCCACCGAGTAAACTCGGCGGAGAGCTCGAACGGAATGGTCATGTCTGTAGCCGCCAATTGTTGCCTCCGTCGGGACGAGCCCGAACGAAAGGTTTAGGTCCAAGAGGTTTCATTTCGCTCTTGAAAAATTCGTCACGGAATTTTCTATCTTCCGCGCGCCTAAGGTCTCGGAATATCGATGTCTTTGCCGGCATTCAAACATTTTGCACGCTGAATTTCGCGGTCGCGATTGCTGAGGGCCTTTTCCTCTTGGATCTTGGCTGACAGATTTGGGTCACTGAGCGCCGCGGCACCGGGAATCAGTCGCGACAGATTTTGCATCGGCAGAGTGAAGGGCCGGAACATCTCTTTGGATGCTTGGACCAGTCCACTACCCGCAACACTTGCCTTGCTGCCCGCTTGTCCAATCGTTCCTCCTGTTTTGACGACCCTCTCTGAAATCTGTTTCACTTGGAAGGTATCGGCTAGCCTGTGTTGAATCGTTTTTCCATTTCGATAGGAAACAATTGGATCGCCAATCCTTGGAAAACTAACGATAACGGCACGATCACCGTAGTCGTATTCGATCGCCTTGGCCGAATACTTGACCTCTGCGGAACCCGGTAACATTTGGATCGGCAAATACAATTTTTCGCCTGTCTTGGGATGATGGGTCACAATAATGCATGGCCCTCCTGGCATGTCTGGCCCGCGAAAACTTCGATCGCCAGTGTAGTAATAACGGTGCACGATCAGCGTCGGCGGAATGTCCACTTGAGGGTTGCCGAATTCATCATTTTTGAGAACGACGGCTGGGTTCCCCCGGGCATCCCGATTCGGATCGAGGATTTCGATCTCAAGCGACGGAATGACCCGAGAGACTTTCGACTGTGCGTGGCACTTTGATAAGCCATTGAAAAGCGTGGCCACAATGGCTAACGCAATTAGGATTTGACGGTTTAAAGGGCTCATCGAGAATTCCATCCAATCTTGCGTTGCCAGGGAAGTACTACCCCTTTGCCGCTCCCCGTTAACGGATCCAGCAATACAAAGAACTCGAATTCCGCTTCGTCGATTTCGTCAAAGTGCTGCGCGATCATCGGATCAAAGCCATTACGCGATACCATATTCGGAGCCTCGCGTTGCACCCAGAATTCCGGAACAACCACATGCGCAACCGCAATCTTCCCCGACTGGGCGCCAACGATTTGCTGATTGATTTCTGGGGCAATATTCTCTTGATGCCCATGTGCCGAACTGAGCAACCGAACATCCAAACGAAAGGCATTGCGCTTGATTTGGATGTCGTCGCTGCGTGTTTGTTCGTTCTTTTTGGAAATTCGATTTTGATCCGCCCGCAAACTCAGGTACCAAGATCCATTCGGCTCAACCTTCAAGGCGACGTCGCTCATCTCGCAATGGGCTATTTCAAGCGTTTGATTGGCGAGCTGAAGCAGTTTTGAGTTCGGACGTACCGTTGCGGCGTTCACGGTGATCGGTGGCATCACCGACGACGCAGCTGTACTCGAATTAGCCACACTGGCTAGTTCCCGCAGAGCCGTGATTTTTTGTCCCGTACTTTCGAAGGAATAGTGCGGCACGGCGGCCAAGCTCCTAACTACGAGCGACTGCGTTCGAGCGCCGTATTGGTAGTCTTCGCGAGGAACGGAGCATAGAGGCTCAACGCGATGCCGGCCGGATCGGAGCAAGATGGGATCGACCGCTTGCGACTGCTCGTTCATTGCGCAGAAGCCGCATACACCTGTAAGCCATGCCATGACGCGATGCTTCGTACTCTTTTTTTGGTCCTTAGTCACGTAACACTCCCAACTAGGCGTAATTCTTTTTCGGTAGTACCCAAACAATGGAATGGTCCGCTATTTTCCTCTTGAGTATTCCCAATCTGCATTGGCACCAGTACTAGTACCAGGAGCAGGAGCTGGAGATTGTAGCGTTGAACCGCGGCGGCTTTGGGCTGGATCCAAACGAATCGGTTGAACATCCTCGATGTAGGCTCCATTGGGTGGTCGTCCGTTTCGGGCACCATCCCCGCGAACATCGTTTTGTCGGAGGGTAGGGTAGAGCGAGCCCTCCGGTGAAGCACTTGGTATGGCCATGTCATTTCGGTTTGGAACCTGCGGGTCATATCCATTGCGCATCGGACTGACCTCGATATCCAATCCCGGACCTTGGTAGCCGTTTGGATGCATCGGCGGGATGGTTTCTTGAGAACGGTAGAGATCTGGGCGTCGAGCTGGATCGGGGACCCGCAAGAACTCATCCACTCGGGAGCTGCTGTAGTCGTAAATACGATTCTCTAGGAACTTGTGCCGGTTGCGTACGAGATACTCGCGATTGCTCAGTCGCATCGGATCCATGTCCGCGACCGCAGGTGCCCAACGCAACCCCATTAGATCGAACAGGGTGGGGAAGATCGTGGCTTGTGCCATGATGATATTCTGTTGGAGCGATTTCTCATCGCTCGGCAACGGTCGCCAGAGTGCTCCAAAGACTGGAATGTCCTCGAGTAGTGGGACTCCCTTGGCGGTCCGTGCCGCTTTGAGAGCCACAACGTATCGGCTGACTTCACGCAATTCGAAATTCGAAAGCTGAACATCGGTATCGATGTAATGCTGTTTGATACGGCCCAAGTGCTTTTCGTCGGCTCGGACAGGTTCGCGAACTTGGGTGGTGTACATGTAGTTGAAATCGAACACGACCGCTTGTCCATCGGGAGCGATGACCGGTCGAATTTCGTACCCCGTGCCTGTTTCGAATTTGTAGATAGCAGGATCCGGAATGAGTTTCTCCACATTGGATTCGAATTTCGGTCCTGACCCAGCGTTTTGCGAAACCAAACGACTTGAAGTGTCTGAGCTTAGGCCCGGGTACACGTTGCGAACGGCACCGTAGCCGCCGAGCGAACCGGCACCGGGCGAAGCGGTCGACTGGCCGCTTTGCATTTTGGCGAGGGACAGCAGATTCGGATCATTGACGAGGGCTCCGACGTCATTGTAGATGGCCAGTGCCGAATCGATCCCTTCCTTGATTAGGATGTCACGTTTGGGCAGGTCGAACTCCATGGTTGCCGAGGGAGAGACCTTGGCAAGCTCACGGTTGTTGGCAAGAACATTGGTGGTTTCGGTTTGCCCGAATTCCACTTTGTAGGACTGGCTGGCTTTGCGTACCGAGCGGAAGACGGGGAAGTAAAATTGGGTATTAAAATCGTCGTCGAGCGTGGTGGTGAGACGCTTGAGGTAATTGTCGATATTGGAGGTATGAGCCCGAGTCCCCTCGAGCAACTCGATGTACTTTTCCTCGAGGTCATCGATCAGCATGTCGAGGAATTTTTTATGGTCGAGGGGACGACGTGAACTTTGGGCAATCGATCGTGCCGCGTGAAGTTTGCTGACTGCGTCATACCAACTTTTGAAATCTCGATCCGTTTTCTCGAGATTGTCTTTTGTACTTTGTGGGATACTTTGAGCGTAGAAATCTTTGACTTTCTGCCAGAAACCGATCCATTCTTGGAACATTTTTGTCGCAACATTAATCTGGAGCGAATCTGCGTTGCGAGAGTCGAAAAGGGATTCGAGTTGAGCCAATAATGAATTTCTCGCAGAAACAATCTCGTCATATTTCGCGGTAAATTGCTTTTGGCGCGAGATGAGCGTTCCAATATCATTGATAGCCAACTCCAGATCGGCAATAGAGATGATTGCCTGCTTACCTTTTCCGCTGAGCAACGGTTTTTTGTTCCATTCCTCCGTTTCAAGTCTTATTTCTTCGAAACGTCTCGTTAGTTTCTCAATGAGCCTAATTGACAAGTCATCGTCTGGGCGAAATTTCGAGATTGATGAACTTACGATTCGTAGGCGTTCAATGATCTGTCCGAGCAGTGCGTAAAGGGTGGCTCGTTGTTTCCCGTTCGAATCGCCAACCAGATAGACTTGCTGATCTGCAGTTTTGTTTGGGTCATCGCTTTTTAAGGCATATAAATGCAGAGGTTCAATTCCGCGAAAACCAGGGATTGCACCTAGGTCTTTAACGATTGGACTTTCCACACTTCGATTAATGTCTGCTACCTGTTTTGAACGCCATTCACGAGCGTCGTTGATCATCTTGCTTACTTGATTAAGGCGTGTTCCCATGGAATCACCCTCGCCAAGCGAAACGATGATTTTTGTTATTTGGTCGAACTGAACAATTACGTCCTGAGTCGCTTTTGCGTACTCAGCGATTACTTGTGGGTCGATCGCTGCTGTGGCAGAGGTTAACGATGGCAGCAGTGTCGACCTAATCTTAAACGTTTCTTCGGTTGCGCTTCTGAGTAACGCAGTCGCTGCTCTTTCACGGTTCAATTGATCCGATTCGCTTTCGACAGCACCGATTCGCTCTTCAATGACAGCGCGTTCCATGACGCGTTGTTTGAGTTCCAATTCGGTAACCAAGCGACCTTTAAGGATTTGCGCTAGTCGGATGACTTCGCGTTGCAATGGTGTCATGGTGTCATCGTGGGGGACGTTGGCGTCGAAGAAGCCGCGAAGGCCCGTAAACGTCGCGTTTCCGGTTAATTGGAAGACCGGTGGCGGTTGATTGTGTTTGCACGTGCCTTTGCAGCCATGTTTGCATTTCTTAGTGGTGCATTCAGCAATGCTGTTTTGAAGGAATTGCCTCTCGGCCATCGACAAGTCGGTTTGGATGAGTCGTTCGAACTCTTGCCAAATGGCAAATCGAGTGCCGTTGTTGGCCAGCGCCATGACGGTGAGCGCACTGGAGAGACTGGTCACATCCATCGAGTGGAGAGAGAGCAATTTATTGCCGGTCATCAGGAACTCGGAGTCCATGGCACGGAGTTCGTCGACAAAGTCCTTGCCGAAGAACGATACCAGATAGCGTTGATCGCGATCCGCTTGTGATTCGCCAGGAAACAGTCCGCGAGCTTCCTCGGCTCGAGCTGCGGCCGTGTGCAGTACGGCTTTTCGAAGCATTTCGCCTGACTGCAAGGTTAGGAAACGGGCTTGGTCGATATACGTTTGGATCCGGTTGGCGACGGTTTCCAACTCGTCCGCCGCTTCGCCATTGATCTGAGTCGAGTGGACATTGACTCGCACTTGTCCGCAGGGCGAATCGATTTGGTCGACCATCATGCGAACTTGATTGACGCCGCGCAATGGGCCTCTCAGATGCAATACCCCTTCTCCGATGACCGAGATACTGACCTGATGGACAGCGTCGACGCTTTCGGGTTTGCCTTCGGCGAAGGTGTCTGGGTCCGCATGGGCAGCGGCGGTTTCGAGGCGGAACTGTTCGGCTCGCGACAATTCTTCGGAGCGTTGGGCTTGTTGCCAGCGTTCGTTGGCGGAGACTTCGGTATCGCGAGCGGAACTAATTTTCGATTCCAGTGCGCGAACTTGTTCGGCGTTGTTACGTGCTGCGAGTTCGAGCTGGGCGAGTTGGGCTTCGCGCCTCTTAGCTGCTTCCGAGTTTGGATCCGAGATCGGCTGAACCGCCAATTGCTGCATTTGTTGTAGCGAGTAGTTGAGGGTACGTTGGGCGTCGCTCATTTGATTCTCGAGCTCGCGCGTGCGGCGAGCTTTATCGACCGCGTCCCTTTCGCTGATTTGGCGTTGGGTGGTGACCGACTCCGCTTCTTGTCTGGCTTTATCTGCCATTTGTCGACGCATGGTAACATCTTGGCGATTGTAGGACTGCGCGCGTCGATTGAGGATTTGTGCGACGCGGTGAGCATCGCGATAGAAGTAGAGACGAGCGACACGCGTTTCGACTCGATCGTTTGGATTGAAGCCGCGAGGTTGCTCTTTGGATGAGATAAAAGAAGGGTATTCTACGATAGGAGCCTTGCCACGCGTGACACCGGGAACGAGCGGGTCGGAGACAAGTGCATTGGCGGTGGCTTGGCCGAGGATGACTTCGTAGTTGTCACCGGGCTTTCCAGAGTTACCAGCAAGTTTGTTACCAAATACGTCAATGAATTTTGAACCGACGAGCGTAAGTCGATACAATCCTGCTTGACTTGGGGTCACGGAAACGGTCAATTTGGTATCGCCGGATTCGAATGTGCATGATTGGGCGGCAACCAAATTGGACGCGAAAGGCCCTTCCTTTGAGCCAATTGTGCTGAGTTGCACGAGAACATAACTAGCTGGTGCCGCCTTTAAATTTGTAACTTCCGTAGGGCTCACCGGGCGAGAAAATGTAATTTCCAACACGTTCGCGCCAATTCTATTACCAAAGTCTTTGGGGACGACGCTCGTGACATTGAACTGTCCTGTTCGGACCTCGATGGAAAGCGGATCGGATTGATCTTTGGGAGTGTCTCCCTCATAAACTCTTGCAAATACGTTATGCACTCCGTCACGGAAAACAAAATTCTCGAACGAAATCCCGCTGCCTGATTTCTTGGACTCAATAAACTCACCATCGACGAATAGGGCTGTGGCACTGTCTGTGTTGGTGTTTGACGCAACAGCAATGGAGTTGGCTGTCGTTCCGCTTAGCAAAATAGGCGGCGTTTTTCCCGCAATTGAAATGGTCGGCTTTGATGATGGTGCTTGAGTCTCCCGTAACACTAAGTTTTTCTCAGAGAAACGATGATTGTTTACATCACCGAACTGTTTTGAAAGTACGGCAACAGCGAAGTTTTGCAGATTACTTGTCCCGAGAATATCCTTGACATTAAAGGAAACTGTGTTTCGAAATTCGTTTGTATTACTGGTCGAAGTTGAATTTTGATGTACGACAGCCAACACCTTGGCACTGGTGGTATTGTTGTCCAAGACAATTCCTTGAATCGCATCGTTTGACGAAAACACTCTTGTTTCTATTGAGCATTGAGCAAGTCTGTAGACAAGAACTGGATTAGGTGCCGTCGAAAATGGGTCAAATGGATAATTGGCACCAAGTTTATATCTTGTGATCTGCGGAGGAATTGGAACAGAACCGCTATTGGGAACATGAAAAACGACGCTATCAGTCTCTCCTGGCATCGCCTCTTCTAATGTAAGACCGCTTGCGCCTTTCTTAACTAGTAGTACGTACGAACCAGGCTCCCTGAAAGCTATTCCAAACCTCTTGTTGGACGTGGGAGACGCCGTAGTAGTAGTTACGCCTTTGTCGCTTAAAACCTTCGACGGGCTTACGGTTCCAATATCTGCTAAGAACTCCAGTTCGGCCAGTGTGCCCCCGGATTTTGATTGCAACCAAATTCCCTCCGAATGCAACTTGCTGGGCCACGTCCAAAGAAAACTAGGATTCGATTTGTCCTGAACCGAATCTATCTTGAGAGTTTCGGTCTGGTAAGGAGCGAAGTATGCGACCGGCTTAACAACACCGGACTTGCTTACGACTGAAACAAAGTGCCGATCACTTCCGTCTTGGAAATTAATTGGCATTCTGGGCGGTTCCAAGGAGTCAGTCTTGGGCGGATTTGGTCGTTCGATTCTTTGATGCGCACCCTGACTCGCTATGCCCGTCGAAATCGACTCCCGCGTATTCGTCCCGTTTCTTCCCTGAAAATAGAGGCCCGTAATTGCGATCGAAAGAATCGTTAGGACGAATAGTTGTGTCTTGTTAATGGGCGTGACCTCCTACCACCGGGCAAGCAAATGGCTAGCATTTGCAGTTCGTTCGTTGCGTCCGTACAATCCACACTATCGGTAGAATCTCACAGGCAGTTTTGCGTAAGTCCGTATTTGGCAATGAATAATTCAAGTTCGAGGGTATGTCTGGGCCGCGCGACAAATAGCCGTTTATGAAAAATGCGTTGATGCGAGTTTTGTTCCGTTCTGAGATCTGGCCTTTGAGGTTGGTCGGGGGCTTGTCCGAACGGAAGGTTATCCCCGGTGAAACTTGGCTTCCTGCCAGGCAAGGCGGCATGGGGAACGCAAGTTGGGACGCCCAATTGTAGGACGCCAAAACGCATCCGTCGGGTGCAGGACCCGATCGGATGGGCTAGCTGGGAAGAATGCCAACACTTCAAATTTGGGTTAACAGGAATCATTGAACGGGTTACTGCACTTTAAGGACTCCGCTATGGATATCAACTCAAACCAGACCAAAGCCCTCGAGCCGACTGCCACGTCCAAGCCAAAGGTTCGCAAATGGATCTGGCTGAGAGTCGCGTGCATCGTTGGCATTGGTTTTATTGCCTTGATCCTGGCTCTTCCGACGATGCTTGGTTCGCGATGGATCTACCAGCCGCTCATCAATCGGCTGGCGATGAACCAATTCCAACTCGACATCGACTCGGTCAAACTCCGATGGTTCAGCTCGATCGAATTTCAAGGGATTTCGATCCGACAATCGGAAGGTCTGCCGGAGGGTAGCCGTGAAAACCCACCGCTGGTTTCGATTCGTTCGATCAAATCCAATCGCGGCTTGCTCGCCTATTTGCTCAACGGTCGGAACCTCGGCCGGGTGGAAATCAACGAACCTAAGTTAGACATCGCGTTGCTCGAGGATGGTTCGAATTTAGAACGGCTCGTTAAATCGATCGAAGGAAAGCCAAGCGATAGCGCACCCAAGTCCAAATCGCGGCCTAAGCTGAATCTGGACTTGGCCGTTCGCAACCTGAGTGTGCAAGTCATGCCTGTCGATGGCAGCAGAGCATTACAAGTCATTCCCCCAATGAATGCTGACATCTCTTATCTAGCCCTCAATGAAGATGCACTGTTGATTGTTCGACCGATGCAAGTGCTGGATCAGGCGGAACTCACACCGGAACTGGTTCGTTTGGGAGTTGGACTGGCCGTTCCGTTGCTGGCCAAGTCCGCTTGGTTTGACGGTCGGATCTCGTTGAAGACAAAAGAAATCCGAGTGCCACTGGCCAATCCTCTCGATAGCAAAGGGGAGGCGACGTTGACCCTGCATCAAGTTCGAAGCGGGCCGTCCGAACCTTTGATTGTCGGTGCTCTGGATGCGCTAGCCAATCTGCGTGGCAAGGAACCGTCGCACGAACTGGTCTTCGTCGATGGATCCGAAGTGATCCTTAGAGTTGCCGACGGCCGTGTGTTTCATTCTGGACTTGAGGCGGGCTTGCCAAAGCTGGATCCAAGACTTCAGATCGCAAGCCAAGGGTATGTTGGTCTGAGTGATCGTTCCTTGGACTTGAGTGTGGAAATTCCGATTCCAATTGAGCAACTTGCACGCCGCGAAAAAGTCCAGCAATTGGGAGTCCCTCGCGTCAAGCTGCCAGTCGGCGGGACGCTGGACGATCCCGAAATCAAGTGGGGTGTCATGCGAGGAGAATCGGCGTTGCTACTTGCTGCAATCGCTGGAAAGCTTCAAACGGACGCGCCGTTTACCAGTACGATCGTGGATGCAATCGGGGACGTTACGCAGGGGAAAGCAGATGATGCCATCGCCACAGCGGTGGACTTTGTAAAAAATCTGCGTCAACGCAAGGCTCAAGAGAAAGCCAACAAGAGCGAGGACGTTTTACCGACGGAAGAATCCAAAGAGCCCACGCCCCGTAGACCTCTTCGCGATGCGTTGAAGAAGGTCTTTAAGTGAATGGAATTCTTTGTCGCCTTTTGCTCCGCAAAAGTGCGTTCAAGCGGCGCACTTTCGCAGAGCGAAAGGCGACATTGGTGACAACTAATCCAAATTCAAACTAACGACCGTTGAACTTGTAGTCTTTGTGCTTTACGTCGAAGTCCGCGTCCGTTAGCCCTACGTTGAAGTTGAGATTTTGGTACGTGTATTCCTCGATGACATCTTTGTCGACATCGATTTTTGCGCCATGCTTAGGCCATGTGTAGGCTGCGTAGCGAACCGGAATCTTCCACTCATCGTCCATGAAAATCTGTGCTAGATGAAAATCGTAGTGTGGCTGTTGAACGGCGTGCGTAACCTGAATAATGGAGCAATTGCGTCCACCTACTTTGGCACCAGGTACCAATTCGACCGTGCAGAAACCGTGCCGCTTGTCCCTTTCGCCTCGCTCAATGAGTTTTTCGACTAGGTTCTCGATACCGATGTCGGTAATTGGATATCGCTGTCCGGCCATTGCCAAGAAACTATTGGTTTCAAGCAGGTGGGTTCCGAGAATCTTCTTCATGCCACCTTCGTGAGCATAGAGTTTTCCTTGATTCTGGTTCTCGACGTAGAGAACTTCCCGTCCTTTGACAGAAGCGGGCTTTAGGAACGCGAGGTAGACGCTAAAGGGGACAACGATTTTGTTGTCTTGAACCTTGCGGTTGCGCACTTTGGCGAACATGAATTCGTGCTCACCGACATCGTCGCCGATTCGCTCTCGTTTGACCAAAACGGCAGTGTAATCTTTGAGGTCAGCTCGAACTTGACCGAGACTCTGGTGCGCTAGCTGAATGGCTGGATCAAGCGGATGGGGAGCGGCTGCTCCGGGGATTGAGGGTTCGACTTTGGAAACCCTAAACACGGGCTCCGTCAATCCGCTTCCCGGTTGCTGTTGTTGTGCCGCCACGAAAGCAGTCGACAGCGAGGTGAAGGCAAGGGAGTACAAGGCAGTTCGAAACCAAGTCCGGCCAAATCGCTTCATCGAAAAAGTACTCCGTTACATCCCAAGTTGATCACGTTATGAGGTCGCAATCGGATGCAACCGTGTTCTTTAATGTTTTCATGTATCGATCCACAGATTGAGGTTCAATGAAACTTTGTGGCAACGTCGTCACAATCCAACTTTAGCCAGAGTTACGTAGGGGGGCTTCTCCAACACCTTGCGTTTTGCTTGATAGCATTTGTAAGTAGAGGCTCTCAAATCGGTCGACCATCTGCTTTAAGTCAAAACGCACCAAGGCGGATTGCTTTGCGGCCCGGATCAGAGCATGACGTTCTGGCGTGTTTTCAATGGAAAACTTCATGAGATCGGCTAAAGTTGCAGGATCGTTTCCGTGGATTGGCCAACCTAAGGGTTCGCCGGTCTGGGGCATTCGCAACACTTCCTTTAAGCCGCCAACTTCCGTTGCAATGACCGGCGTCCCGATCATTTGAGCTTGGATGGTTACCAGCGAAAGCCCCTCACTTAGGGACGGATGCACAAACGTATCGGCGGCGCAGATCCAGCGTTCTGGTCGATCTTGAAATCCGAGCAATCGAACCTGTTTCTGCAAATCATACTTGCGAATGAGTTGCTCCAGTTCAGGTCTAGACTTTCCTTCACCGCAAATGACCACGCAAAAATCGGGCATGTGCCAACGCAAGTGATGGGCGGCCTCGATTAGCCGTTCGTAGCCTTTGCAAGGGATCAAACTCCCGACGGCGCAGAAAAGTGGAGTGTGATGATCTATGCCAAGATGCTCGCAGGCCCAGAATCGCTCGATCCAGCGCTCGAGTTGCGGCGGTTCCAAACCCCCGTGGATCACGTGTGTTTTTCGCTCCGCCACGCCTCCGTCCACACACACTTCCCGAACCGCGTTAGAAACACAAACCACTGCATCGAGCATCCAGTTGTAGCGAACCGCAGATCGAATAGGAAACGCAGTATGCTTAACCCCAACACGCTTGATGCCCAGCTTGCCAAGCATTGCGAGGGAGCCCCAAATCAGCGAGTGGGAATCGTTCGCATGAATAAGCTGTGTGCCGTGCTTCGATAACGTTTTTCGCAATCGCAACAAAGCTTGCGGTTTGGGCATGCGGCCTGTCATGCCAGCGCAATCGAAACCTGCGTTCTGGATCCGACCGTAAAGAGGACTTATTTCATCACAAACCCAGAGAATCGAGTGCCCGCGGTCGATTAGTCCATGTCCAAGCGACCATAAAAATTGCTCGCCGCCTCCCCAACTGACTTGGGAGGACATCAGCGCCAGCTTCATTTTCATTGGCAGCATCTGAGAAAATCCTGGACGAAACGCGGAAAGGTGACCGAATGCTGGCGATGGTAGGCTTTTCCTTTCCGCAGGGTCTAGATCAAAATCCCATGTTCTAACTATGGATTCATGGTTATCTTCTTAGCTAGCGGTTTGTCGACGACCGTTCGCGATTGGATATGCAACGATCTCGCAAGTTCCAGTTCGTCACCCCATCAATGCAAGCACTAAATCCATGAAACTCCGACGCAATACTTTGCTTCCGCTTCGCTTCGATCCGTCTGGAGCCATGATTCCAAACCATGGGATCGACGAAGGGCAAATGAACGAGCTGCTGCCCGAACTTGGCGGCATTCGCGATGTGATGATGACGACCGAGCTAGAAATGCTAGCGGGGAAATTGCCCGTTCCGGCAGAAATGGAACCGCTAGATGCCGGCTTCGTAACCACGCCCGACAGACTGCTTGCGGAATACGAAGCCAATCGGCAAGGGAGCGAGCTGGGACGGCTTTTCAAGCGAGCTACACACCTACACAAGATCGTGGATAGGGTGGTTGTGCTGGGAATCGGCGGCTCCTACATGGGTGCGCGGGCGATCCTGGAATCGTGCTGCCAGCCCTATTGGAACGAATTGTCCCGCGGCGATCGAGGCAGCAAACCCAGAATGTATTTTGAAGGGAACAATTTCGACAACGACGCTTCCCAAGCACTGCTTCATTTGCTGGGAGCCCACAAGAATCAACCTGCGACCAGTGAACTTGAACGGTGGGCATTGGTGGTTATCAGCAAGAGCGGTGGTACCTTGGAAACGGCGGGGGCGTTCCGCCAATTCTTGGCCGCACTTGAGTCGAGCACCGGAGGCGACCGCGAAAAACTGGTTGAGTTGTTGGTTCCCGTTACCGGAATGGGAGGTAAGCTGCACAAGATGGCGACGGAATTGGGAGTGACTGATCTCTATCCGGTTCCGGATGGAGTTGGCGGGCGTTGCTCGATCCTTTCGGCGGTCGGCTTGGTTCCGGCAGCCCTCCTCGGAG
Organism: Pirellula sp.; assembly: GCA_043743995.1. Lineage (GTDB taxonomy): Bacteria > Planctomycetota > Planctomycetia > Pirellulales > Pirellulaceae > JBKCUI01. The sequence goes on from JAYTVM010000507.1 coordinate 18,639, forward strand.
TCAATGTAGTCGAACTCTTGCAGGGTGCCTCGGCCATGACCAAGCACTTTCTGACGGCCAAGCCAGAGGAAAACATTGTCCTACAGTATGTGGCTGCCAACCATTTGCTCGAAAAGCACAGCGGTATTAACATTCGAGTCATGAGTGTCTGGAGCAAAGCCCTAGAGTCCTTTGGAATGTGGTACGACCAGTTAGCTGCCGAGAGCCTTGGGAAAAACGAGCTGGGATTCACTCCGCTGACCACACTCAATACTCGCGATTTGCACTCTCGGCACCAACAGCATCAGCAGGGAAAACGGGACAAAGTTTTCAACAATATCATTGTGGACGAATATCGCTTTGACTCACTGGCGATTGGGGCCCGAAGTGCGGACGCTGATTCGCTCAACGAAATCGCTGAAAAAACGCTGCCGGAGGTGATGCAAGCCGCTATTGAAGGCACCAACCAGGCGTTGCGTGAGGACGGTCGCCCGTCGACCAATCTGTACGTTCCGCGGGTTGACGAGCTTCATATGGGACAACTTTTCCAAATGATGATGCTGGCTACTGTGGTCGAGGGACGGCTCATGGGCATCAATCCCTACGGGCAGCCTGGAGTCGAGGCCTATAAAAAGAATATGAATCGATTGCTTGGCAGGAAGTGATCACTTCGTGGCTTTTTCCGGTTCCCCACCTTTGGAGACGTCGATAAACTAGTATTCGATTCAACTTAGACTTGAAGCTAGCTGGCATCTATTCACCCAGAAATATTCAACGGAGTTTTTAACGCGTGACGACTCAATACCTTGCAGCCATTGCCGGTCAGATTACCCCCGAAATGGAGTTTGTTGCCAAACGGGAGAATCTTACGCCTGAATTGATTCGGGACGAAGTTGCGGCGGGTCGAATGGTTATCCCTGCCAACAAGGTCCACTTGAAAGGCAACCTTGAGCCGATGTGCATCGGTATTGCTGCGACTTGCAAGATCAACGCCAACATCGGTAATTCCGCCGTCACCAGCAACATTGAGGAAGAGCTGGAAAAACTGCATGTGTCTGTCCATTATGGGGCCGATACCGTAATGGATTTGTCGACGGGCAAGGACATTGACAACATTCGCAGCAAGATCATCGCGGCCTCACCGGTTCCCATTGGGACTGTACCGATCTACCAAATGTTGGAAGAGTTGGGTGGCAACATCGAAGACATGCGGGCACAGCATTTCTTGGACATGGTCGAACACCAAGCCAAACAAGGGGTCGACTACATGACCATCCACTGTGGCGTTCTTCTCGAGCATTTGCACTTAACGACCTCGCGTGTTACCGGCATCGTAAGTCGAGGTGGTTCGCTCATCGCCAAGTGGATGATGGTTCATCGCAAGCAAAACCCGCTTTACGAAGCTTTCGATGACCTGTGCGACATCATGAAGCAATACGATGTGACCTGGAGTTTAGGCGATGGTTTGCGCCCCGGCTCGATTGCGGACGCAAGCGATGCCGCTCAATTCGCAGAGCTCGATGTTTTGGGCAAACTCTGCAAAAAGGGTTGGAGCAAGGGTACGCAAGTCATGGTCGAAGGTCCCGGACACATTCCGATGGACCAAATCGAAATGAACATCAAGAAGCAAATTGAAGTTTGCCATGGTGCTCCTTTTTACGTGCTAGGACCATTAGTTACCGACGTCGCCCCTGGCTACGACCATATTACGAGTGCAATTGGAGCCGCATTGGCGGGTTGGGCGGGTGCCGCCATGCTCTGCTATGTTACCCCCAAGGAGCACCTGGGGTTGCCTAACCGCGAAGACGTCAAACAGGGAGTCATCGCTTACAAAATTGCAGCCCATGCCGCGGACGTTGCTCGAAAACGACCCGGAGCGCAGGATCGTGACAACGCGCTATCCAAAGCTCGGTTTGCTTTCGATTGGAACGAGCAGTTCCGTTTGTCGTTGGATCCAGAAACCGCCAAAGCGTACCACGATGAGACCTTGCCGCAGGACACTTTCAAGAGTGCTCATTTTTGCAGTATGTGCGGTCCTAAGTATTGTTCCATGCGAATCACGGAGGACATCCGCAAGATGGCTGCGGAAAGCAACGAACCTTTTTTGGTTGATATTAAGAGTTAACGTAGGCGACGTCGCTCCGCGACTCGCGGTCAGTGTACTCTCCGCCCCGAAGCCCCGTTCCATCAAATCACGGCACGCTCTGAAGTACGAAGGGCGTAGTGAATCGCTAGAGTCATTTGCCCAACTTCCCACGCCCATCGCTAATCGCTTTGGGCGTGCCACACGGTGGCTTGGCCTGGTTGTCTTCTGTCTTTCGCTCGCCTAAAGGACATCCGTCGGTGGAGCGACGGAACTTCGGCACTATTTCTCTTTCGTCGATATAGCACGAACGCGAATCCGAATGGAACTCGGCCGTTCCATAACGGCTGCGACAATTTTTGAGAGTGTCGCTTCCTTTTCTGCTAATCGCTCCAAGGAACGCTGACCTTCCAATGGATCGGTAGGTTGGAAGGTCCATCGAGACAACTCCAGCGAGCCCGCAACACGAGATTCGCCTGAGCGATTGCCTAAAGGTTCGGACACCGATTCCGTTGCTCCCTTCTTGGCTTCCGAAGCGATTGGAACACCGGTGAACTCCAAGTATTCCACGGCTGGCAACTCCAGCGGAACCGAAATTCCTAGTTGCCTAAGTCGTTTCGCACCAGATTCCCACTCGTTGCTCGGTATTTCGAACTCGACCAATAAGGGTCGTTCTGCCACTTTCTCTTGCTTTTCCGCAAGTTGCTTGTCGAATTCGACGGACTCCGATTCCTTGGTGGTAGCACTCTCTCTGAGAAGTGCTGTTGGCTCGTCAGTGACGCGACCCAATTGGTTGACATTGCGATAACGGAAATAGAATTTCGTGATCGGTTCGTCGGGCTTGGGACTGTTAGAGTTCCCTTGTTGAACGAAATTGTCCACCCGATCATAGGTTTTGCTATCAAGCGAATCCACATCCTGAATGACCCTTGTCTTCCATTCCTGACGTTGATCTTTTAATAAGTCATCCAAAAAGTACTGCTCGGAAAACCTAGATCTAGATAATAATTTCTGTGCTTTAGGGTCCGTGGGTTTCGTTGCGAGAGTTGGTAAGTCGTTCGGTTGATTGGAAGACACCGATCCAGGAGCAGAGTCCGCTGGCCTGATTTCCGATAACTGGGATTTCGATCTCGAATCCCTTAGTTCATTTGGTGCTTGAAACTTCGGGCTTGGTGGTATCGGTTCTTGGCCGAGTTTCTTACCGTCGATTCCCTCTGAAACACTCAGAGCAACAGCAGATTCACCGTTGTCCCGACTTGGTGATTCGCTTAACGATCGAACGCCGCCTAATCCAGTTGCTGGAAAGGCTTTGTCTGAGATGGCTAAATCCTTCGATTCGTCAGTTGGGCGAATCTCCTTGCGAGTTTTCAAGTCTCTTTCAGTTCTAGTACCAGTTCTGGTGCCATCCGAAAGACTAATGGTAGGCTTATTTGGCTGTAGTAGGAGGATCCGACCACAAAGAGCAATTGCGATCAACGCCGCAATACTTGCGATTCTTTGAAGAGGTAATTTCCAATGAGAGCGGGGATCGTGCAAAACGACTTTCGATATTTCGCACGCAGCAGAGGATTCCTTGTGGATGGCGAGATTCGCTTGGTTCCAGGGTCCTTGCTGATAACTGCGAGTGGATTGAGTCAGGTGAAGTTGAGTCACGAGGTTTCGGACGGACCGCAATTCCTCCAAAAGCTTGCGGGACGCGTTGGACGTGCGCAGTTGCTCTTCGACTTTTTCTCGCTCCGCATCGTTCACTTCATCGTCCAAATATGCGGTCAGCAGAACATCGTCAAACTCAGGTGTCATGGCTGGTCCCTCCCATAGGTAACCATCTGATTTTTCACGGCGGCTTCTTTTAGCTGCGAGGAATCCTCCACGGATTGGCCGATACCCATGGCGTTCATGATCTCGCGCAGTTCGATTCGAGCCCGATGCAACCGACTGCGAACAGTACCTATCGGAATCTCCAACATGGACGCGATTTCAACGTAGTCCAAGCCCTGCAAGTCTCTGAGGACAATGATGTTGCGGCGTTCAGAATCGAGCCGACCCAGTGCCAATTGCACTTGATTAACGGTTTCTTTGGCCATGACGATCGATGCTGGCGAATCCGCTTGCTGATCTCCTGGCTCCGCCGTCTCAATGCCTTCGCCACTGACAAAACGGCTCTTGGTTCGTTTCTTTCGACGCTGTAGGTCGATGGCTGCATTGAACGCAATCCGGTGCAACCAAGTGTAAAAAGACGACCGTCGCTCGAATTGATCGAGCTTTCGAAACGCGGTCAGGAATGTCTCTTGTGTCACATCCTCGGCGTCATGGGGATTTCCGAGCATTCCAAGCAGCGTCGCGAAGATCCTGTGTTGGTAGTTTCCAACCAGGATTTCGAATTTTGCCGGTTGTCCCGAAACGATACAGTCGATCAACGCAGTCTCCTCCGCTTGATTAGGTTCTGTATTAACGGACGAATCCATAGCCAAACGAGTTCCCGATTCGTAAAAATGCTACTTGTACAATGGAGTCAGCTTATCGGTGAGGTAATCCAAAAACGGTTGCGATGAAATAGGTTTCCCAGTAGCCGACGAGACCAATTCGGTCGGTTTTAGGCAGCGTCCGTGTTGATGAACTTTGGTTCGAAGCCATTGCAAAAGGGGGCGAAAATCCCCCTTGGCGATCATGGACGGCAATTCCCCCAGGTCGTCGCGAGCCGCATTCATGAGCTGGGCCGCAAAGATGTTTCCAAGGGTATACGTTGGGAAATAACCAATCAAACCTGCAGCCCAGTGTACATCCTGCATCACCCCTTCGCTATCGTTCCCGGGCCGAATTCCCAAGTAGGATTCATATCGATCCGACCACGCTGACGGCAAATCCACGCTTTGCAAATCGCCATCGATCAGCTCTCGCTCCAGCTCAAAGCGGAGCAGAATATGCAAATTGTAAGTCGCCTCGTCCGCTTCGATTCGAATCAAACTCGCTTCCACCCGATTCAAATCCGCAAAAACAGAGTCTACGGAAACTTCCCGCAATTGTGGAAACCATTTTTTGGCATGAGGCAAACACCATTGCCAAAACTCCTTGGAGCGTCCCACCATGTTTTCCCAGAGTCGACTCTGCGACTCATGCACACCGAGTGACGCTGCGCTGCCGGCTGGCAGCCCAAACCATTCGGTTGGCAACCCTTGCTCGTACATGCCATGCCCGGCCTCGTGAAGCGTTCCATACAGGCCACTGCTGAACGAGTCAGCATGGTACCGTGTCAAAATGCGATGGTCGTTTGGGCCTAATGTGGTGCAAAACGGATGATCGGTTTCGTCTAGCCGTCCTCGCTCGAATTGGAATCCAATCTGCTTGGCTACCCACAACGAGAACTCCTTTTGTTTCGCAATATCAAAAACGCCAACAATCGATTGTCCATCCGGCCCAGATTTGGACTGCGTGAGTGTCTGCACCAACGGAACGAGACATTTTCGAAGATCCGCAAACACAACCGCAACTTCTTCGGTCTTTGCATCTTCTTCGTATTGATCCAGCAAACTATCGTACCGACAGGACGCATTCGTTGACAGAATGGAGGCCTCCTCGCGACGCAATTGAACGATTGCGTCTAGGTGAGGCAAGAACGAAGCAAAATCGTTTTTTGGCTTGGCCTCCGCCCAAACCTGCTGGCCGACGGTAACCGCATGGGCGATGCGTTTGACTAGGGATTCGGGCAGTTGGATGTTTTTATCAAAGTCTCGCTTCATGCCTCGAATGGATGCACTGACAGGGCTGTTGGGCTGCATTGCCAATTCGGATTGCGCCATCTCGCGTAGCCAATCGCCATATTGCGGGCTCGTCTTGCGTTGATGAACCAGACCACTCAAGAAAGTCACTTGTTCGGCACGATGTTCACCGGCCTGCGATGGAAGTCCCGTCCGTTCGTCCCACTCTAAGAGCGCGAGCGTGCTTTCGAGAAGTGTCGTTTCCCGAACGTAGTTGTACGTTTGCTGGAAGATCTGTTGAGCTTGGCTGGTTTGCAATTGGAGTTCCGTTTGTCGTTGAGCGAGGCCCTCGCTCAAGTAGGTAGGTAGGCTATCCGACGAGCGAAGGGCCTCGCTCGTCCACGATCATTGTAGGTAAACGAAAACAGCTCGCTTTGCTGCGAGCTGTTCTTCTGACAAGTTCATGGCTACACGGTAGCATGGCTACATGGTAGCATGGCCACACCAAACTACTGTTGAATCCGCAACCGCTTTTGAATGTCTGTTTCCAAAACACCGAAGACGGCTTCATGGCGTTGAATGGACATTTGCAAAGCGCCCAGCAATCGCTTGGCGGTGAAGAAATTCATGATGATCCGTTGTTTGACATGAATTGGATCTTTTGGAATCCCAACTGGCTGTGGGTTGAGGCCGAAATCCACGATTAGCTCTTCAGGCGAACCTGTAACGCGGCAAAAATTGGCATAGCACGCAATGGCGTCTTCGTCTCGAACCTGGACTTGAACGTTTTGAGGCTGCTGACGTTGAGTCTCGGTAACTTCTGGTGTTTGTAGATCTGTTGACATTACTTAGTTCTCTCCTAAAAACAAAGGTTGAGAAGGCTCAGGCCTCTCTCCGGACATTAATTAATGTAGCACGTAACTCACGACCGTGCAGCCATCTGCTAAAATTCGAAGTTAAACGTCTTGAGTACGTAACGATAAAAACGGGATCCAAGGGATTTCCAGGCCAAGTGGACTTTTGCATTACCCCGGTAGCCTGGTCTCAGCGGTACTTTCAAATCTTCAAACTCAACGCGTGCTTGGTAAGAAGTGCTGATTGGGCGGGTTCGGCCTAATTCGTCCGTCTTGGTGTCTAGCGTGCCCCCCGAAGTAATGGATAAATTGGCGGAGCTCTCTTTCATTTCTGCTTTCGCAAAACTAACGATCTTTCCTTTGACGGATTCTAAGGCTGCGGCGTCGAACATGATTTCCACTTCGTCACCTTCCTTGAGCAATTCGCGTTCGTGCTGATCTACCACGATGACCGCCTCCATGACGGGAGACGGTGCAACCAAACACACAAGCTCTGCTTCGGTAAAAAAAGCTTCGGAATTCGAAGGATGGAAAGGATTTCCATACCAACCTGTCAACTGCTCTTGAGCTTTTGCCGCTTTGCTTTCTTCTTTGTCTGGCGGTTGGCACACAACTCCATCAATCGGACTTCGAACGATTAAGTTCGATTGCTTCTCAGTCAGTGTCCTAAGCACCTCTTGCTTTTTCTGAAGTTCGCTCCTGAGTGCCTCTAATTCTCGCACTAATCGCGGATCCGAGGTGGAGAAGTAAGAGGCTTGCTTGATGAGCGACTCAGTGGACCTGACTTCGCTGAGAGCCTCCTGGATCTTGATGGCCAAATCCCCATTCTCAAGTTGACAGATGGGCTGTTGTTTTGCGATTGTCTGTCCGGGTTTCACATTCCAACCTTTCAGTTTACCGGCAACAAGCGTATGCACTTCGACTGCTTCGTGGGGTTGGACGTCCGAGGGGCAATAGACGTGGTATGGCAGCGGGAAGAAACAGATAAACGCCAGAACAGCGATAGCAATACCGAGGCTGGAAAGCAAATTGCCGCGTTTGATTTTGGCTGCTCGCCCAGGCGTTTTCAGAAATTTGTAAATGGCCGATACTCCAGGTACGATCATGCCCGCCACGCCCGCCACCGCAAACGTACGGCCGAGTGACTGCAACCCATACGGTTTAAGCACTTGATTGAGAAACATAATGATTCCAAACGCAACCACCCAGCGGTAGATAAAGGAAGCGATAGTGTAAATTCCGAACATCGCACGGTTGCGAGTTGGGAGGAACGGATTGTCTTGCAATTCGAGTCCTAAGCAGTTCTTTTGGAACCAACGCTTGAGAATCTCGCTCGATTTTTGGCGGAGATTGGGAATCTCCAAAAGATCCATGGTGATGTAGTAACCGTCGAACCGCAGCAAAGGATTCCCATTGAAAACCACCGTGCTTACCGAGCAAATAAACATCACGCTCAAGCACAAAAAACGAAACATTCCATCCTCGCTAAACCACCACAGAAAAGTGGCGATCGTGGCCAGAATGAGTTCCACATACATGCCTGCCGCACCGATAAACACCCGCTGCCACTTATTGGGTAACATCCATGAATCCGAGACATTGCAATACAGACACGGGGTAAAAACGAGCATCATGAATCCCATCTCATGACATTCGCCGCCGAATTTCTTGCAACTCAATCCGTGCCCAAATTCATGCAGAATCTTCACACAGGCCATGGTCGTTCCAAGCCAAATCCAATTGTTGGCAGCAAAGAACTGTTGGAAAGTCGGCAGCTTGCCCTTGAATTCCTGATAGTTAACCAGCACCAGCGTAATGGCCATCAAGCCAACGATGGAGACCAACATCAAACACCACGTGGTAAACAGCCAGCCGAACCACGGCAGCAATCGATTGAGTATTCGCTCCGGGTCGATTCCTCGGAACCGGATGGCGAACACGTTTACGAATTTCCCAAGCAGTTCTTTCTTTCGCTTTTGATCTCCGCGTCGACGCAACTGCCGGCCTTGGCCACCGGCATGCGAGATAACCAAGCCGCTGCGATGGAGCATGCCAACGAACTGTTGTAGATCTTGCAGGGAAATGCGTTGCGGTGCAAATTCTGCTTGGAAAGACTCCCGGATTTCTTGAAGCGAAGTCTGTCCGTTCAACATGTTGAGAATAGCAAACTCCTCCTCGTGAAAGCGGAAGTAGTTTAGTCCTACAGGTTCTTTCACGACCCAATACGCACGCCCATCATAACGATGACGACGCGATTCCAAGTCAGGACGACGACGCAGCCGCAGTGGGCGCATCGCGCTGTTGACGAGTGAATCCGCCATCGTTGTCATTGCGCTATTTTCCTTTTCGTGGTTTAGTGATTTTCAGGACATTTGGTTTGGTGCTTGCGTGGCAGAGGCGTCTCGCCCAGGCCACTTTTAAACGCAATACCGTTCAGTTATTTGTTCAACAGTCAGCCGAAGGCGTACTCGATACCACTAAGGTACGCCTACGGCTAACCGTTAAACGAAATTTTTGCGAAATTGCGAAGCATTGAACGGTACCGCGGTTAGTTGCTGCGTGGGGTTATCTCGACGTTAGCCACCATACCCTCCCGAAACAGAAATTGTCCGTCAGGCGTCAGTCGGTTCGGCACGTCCACATGAATTTGATATTGATTGCGATTGACCGCGCGGGGTGAAACGAAAGTCAAACTCCCATCGACCGTTTCTCCCTTGCCTTCCGCATAAAAGATTGTCACGCGAGCTGGAGCATTTTGCAACAAGTGCGGTGAGTCGGTTACCTTCACATTTGCTTTGATGCGTAGTTTCTCCATCGACGTCAATCTCAAAATCGGCTCACCTGCGCGTACCCAGTCGGATTGGCGTTTGGTGATTTCGCTTACCATTCCCGAGCGTTGCGCCACTATCTTTCGCAGATCTATTTGGACTCCCGCGGCTCCCAGTTTCGCGAACTTTACCCCTACGTCTGCCGTATCCACAAGTTTTGTGATTTTTGAGACACTGACCTGGAAGAATGCTTTCTTGCTCTCTAGTCGTTTCTTTTCGTTCAGCATGATGTCTTCTGCACCTTGCTGGAGCAATTCGTTGGATTTTTGCAAGTCCATTTTTGCGACTTCCAATGCAGCCTCAGAGTATTTCATGTTGCTGTCGTCCTTGGCCTTGAGTTCGGCAGCCTCCAACTCTTTCTGAGCGACTACCACTTCGGCTTGCGCGAGCCGTGGATCTATTTCGATCATAGGATCACCGATCTTGATCATGCTCCCGTCATCTACGAGCATGCTCTTAATGATGCCGTCCGCTTGAGCCCCGATGAAACTGTCGTCTGGGAAGATCACCTGGGCATTCTCCACAAACAGCGTCCCGCTTCTTGAGCTAGGAACGCTCAAACCCGATGGTGGCACCGTGTTGAAGGAAGGCGTTTGCGCCAATCGGATACTTGGGTACGTTGGCAAGCCATCACCGATGCCTTGGGCTGGAGCCGCAGAAGGTACTTGAACGGTGGCTTGTGCAAACTGAACTTCAAATTTGGGCAAGGGGCTCTCCATTGGCAACCCGCTATCCACCGAAGCCGTCGAGAGGGGCGGCAATGAAACGTTTTCCCTATCGGCGGTCGTTTCCTTTGGAATCAACGACACTGTGGATTGCTTTGGACCGTTGATTCCCAACCATGGAATGGTCTGGTCAACCCAATCGCGGACTCCCGGTACGACCCCAATGGCGATCGCGCTAGCACCCAACAGCAAGACTGTTGGTAGAACAATCATCATTCTTTTTTCAGCCATAAACTTGTCCTCTCGGCACTGTTTTTGAAATCAAGTTGGGATTCGATGGAAAGGCTCGAATCAAGTGGCTCGGCTGGATCGCTCTAGAACCATACGTTGGCTCTGACCCATTCGACCACCTCGTGGAACCAAACGAAAGCTGCGCTTCGTTTGCCGCATTTTACGTCTGCTATGACTCGAGCGCCTGGGTAGCGTTTGATTTGCTTCATGGCTTCCGGATCAGGGATGCATCGCAACTTAACCACTGCACCGTCTTCCGCGTCCAGCTCAGCCCGTTGACTCACTCCGTCAAAATTCAATCGGCCCTTATGGGTTATTTTGGGATCCGTCATGAGTATGAACTTCATATCCAAGTATCCCTTATCCTTGGCATCCTGCATGGCTAAGTCAAGAAACCGCATGCGTTTCTCTGGCATAAGGACTTCAATTTCCCAAGGGCCGTCGGGGTCGGAGATCGTCATCAACAACTGCCCCGTAACCACAGGCCTAGCGTTTAGGATCTTCTCTACGTCCCATGTGGTCACCAAACCCGCAATCGGGCTGGGTCGAAGTAGCTTTTTCTTCTTATCCTCAAGCAGATTCAGTTGCTCAGTCTTGGCTTCAATGGTGGTGGCGCTTTCCTCGATGTCTTGTTGATTCTTATTGCGTTCGGCTTGGGTCTGATTGGGTCTTTGAGAGGCGTCGTTCGCGTTGATGTTTCGAACGATGGCGGTCTTTCGATCACCTGAGACGCTGCTAATCTGTTGCTCAAGATCCGGATTTTTCAATTGCAATAGCGGTGCGTTGGCTTCCACGTAAACGCCATGTTTTACGAAGACGTCGGCAACTTCGCCATCGACGTGCGCAAAGACCTGCCGCTCAATGCTTGGTTTGAATTTACCGTTCCCCTCCAAATCGAAATCGATCGGGATGACGAACATGGCAATCAACGCGGCGCTGATCAAACTGATAATGGCGGTAGTCTTTGGCAATGCTGAACCTCGAAACATCCAGGTCAACTTGTCGAGAAATCGCCAAACCGGCATGAACAAAATTTGGCTGTGTGAAAGCGAATTGGATAAGGCTCGGCAGGTATGTTCGTACACCAGGTCGACCCGTCCCTCCAACATGGATCGCGAAAGTTGCGTTTCGATTTGCTCGACGATCAAGGCACCGATGATGTCGCGCCGCATGCGCGTCTCGCTAGTCTCGCTCCGAGCGGCCAAAACATCCCCTTCGATTTTGCGTTCCGGCTGACGAATGGGCAAAACAGTAATCGTACGTCCATGCGAAAGGTCGACGTAGTCCTCGATGGCCTCTTCGATTTGGGGAGGTAAATCCTCCATCGAACCGTCGTACCAAAGTGGCTCCCCGCTCCTTACGACCTTGGTCGCCAAGCTATTCAGCGACTGAACGATGTTCGAACGATTTTCGATGGAATCCTGGCCTGAAATCGCAATGACTTTTAACTTGCCACCTTTGAGCATGGCCACACTGACGCGATCGCACTCGATGAGCCGCCGACCTTCGTTGACGATCGTGTAAGCGGTATCGTTGAGATCCAAATTATCGTGAACCAAGCGAGCAAACTGATCCGATTGCTGCCACATTTCTTGCCGGTTCGAGACTTGCTGGAGTGCATTCCCTTGAATCCACTCCCCCATGAGCTTAGTCATGTGCTCCAAAAACCGAAGATATCCGCGCTGCGCCTCGGCAGGGGAGTCGGGACGCTGCATGACTTCGAGCAATCCCACAGACTGCTTGTTGGAAACGAGTGGAGCCGTGACCAATAGATATCGGGTAGGGTTACCTTCGCCGGACTCTTCCCCCGATCCCGACATGGGAGGAATCAACTCGGCTCGGCCCTGCGAAAACAGGCGAGTCAACAGCCTTCCATGCAACACGGCTTCTTGATTGTTCGCTTGCATCAAACTTGGATCCATTTGGATCTGATGTGCCAACCGCATGCTGCCTTCGTCGTCCACCAGCCAAACCGCGCCACCCGAAGCCGCGAGGGCAGAAATAATCCGCTGCAACACGGCTGGATAATACTCAGCAGCCTTTGCATCGGATTTAGAAAGTTCCGTAATCTCGTTGACCAAGGTCCGAATGTGACGCTTGGTATTCTCTACATTCTCATCCGATGGTCCGGAAGCCATAGCTGCTGATCAATGCGAAACGAGGAACAAATGGACTTAAATGGCCCGTGGCCATCCAACAATCGAAAGTTTGCTTGCATTCCATAACTTGGATTTTGCAAAAGCGCAGACTTATTATCAAGGATAAGAGGTACCAGCCGGTTGCAAAAGCTCCAATCCGCATAACTAATGCCAGATTGCCGAATCCGTTCAGCTGCCTATCCGATTGTGAGGACTGGGTGGACGCTGCGCCCAGGGCAATTTGCGCCGGAATACTTAGTCGATTGGATGAGAATTAATACGAATAGTTCCCACGACGCGAGCGTAGGATAACTCGTTCTGGTGTCGTAGCGAAACTCGCCATGAGTTTCGACGCCCGCACATTCTTCTTTCGTCAATCTGCTTTCCCGACCCAGCCAGCCCACCAGTTGCGAAACAACTGCCATTGCGAACGCAGGAATTCGCGTTGACTATCCGAGAGTTTGTCTGTCGAATTGATTTGATGCTCGTATTCAGGATTCCCTTCGAGAACCATTAAGTACTTGTAATAAAGAACTAGATCAGGCCCTTCATCAAAAGTGGACAACACCGTCAGGGCTTCGTTTAATTCGGCGGCAAGACTCCGCGCATGAGAGTCACCAGCCGCGGCTCGCTGGCACAGCTCGACCATTCTCAATACTTCGCGGGGCAGTGCATTACCAACACCCGTGATCGCACCGGCAGCTCCGCAGTGAATAAAACCATGATATACCTGCGTATCCACGCCGACCATGAGCGTTAAGTTCGCGTTGCCACTCGTGATATATTCCGCGGCATAGGTCAAGGACGTCGCGCCTCCAAACTCTTTGAAGCCAACCAAGTTTGGAAACTCACGATGCAAGTCGAAGAATAGATCGGCTTTCGTCTCGAACCCGTAATAGGGACTGTTGTAGATGACCGCTGGCAGACCGCCGCTTGCAGACAGGATACCTGCGAAATGGGCGCGTTGCGCGGCAACGGAGCCCCCTCGAGACAGAACGCGTGGGATTACCATTAAGCCAGCTGCACCAACTTTTCTGGCGTGAGCTGCGTGAGCCGCCGCGATCGCTGGGTTCTGTGCACCGGTACCCACTATCACGGGGACCCCAGCGGCTGTCAGTCGCTCCACTCCCTCTTGGCGACGTGCGTCGGTCAAAAGAGGCCAGTCTCCCATCGAGCCACAGTAAACCACCGCTCGCATGCCGATCTCGACCAACTCCTTGCCCTTGGCAACCATCCGGTCGAAAAGAGGCTCACCTTTTGCGGAACAAGGCGTCATCAAAGCGGGAATGCATCCCGTAAAAACATTGCTTTTGTTGTTCATTCTTCCGTGCGTTAGCCCCATTGAGTTTTCGATTCCCATCCCGTGCACCAAGAATGCTTGCACCAAACAAAAAGGTTAGTCTTGGGCGTTGAATTCGTCTAGCTCTCATATTCCCGGTTATTTCAACCTGTCCATTCATTGATTGGTGGGTTGAGACGGTTGAGGCTCCTGCGTGAATCTGACCAGATTTGGCCAATCACAAAAGCGAGAAAAATGGTATACTTCCGCCTCGCTTTTGAACTTCGGAAATCTTTGCGATTTCCTTTTATTGTCCAGGATTAAATTCTCACGAATCGAACTTATGAACGCACCTACCGATCCGCCAAACGATCCGAATCCGGAACTCGATAGCGATGGCGTCCCTCTCAACGGCTCCGATTACAACTCCGAAGACCTACAGCACCTAAGCGATTTAGAACACGTTCGTAAACGACCAGGGATGTACATCGGCGATACAACCTTAAAAGGCCTTCACCATTTAGCCTACGAAGTAGTCGATAATTCCATTGATGAGGCGATGGCTCAGTTCGCCAAGGTAGTTTCCGTAACCATCAATGCCGATGGTTCTGTGACCGTCGAGGACGATGGTCGCGGTATTCCGGTCGAAAGGCACGCTCAACTTTCTGAGCTAATGCAAAAAGAAATGAGCACCCTTGAAGGTGTGATGACGGTCCTTAAGTTCGGCGGCAAATTCGAAAAAAACGCTTACAAGACCTCCGGGGGACTTCACGGAGTAGGGGTTACCGTGGTCAATTTCTTGTCGCAATGGTGCGAAGTAGAGGTTAGTCGCGATGGGAAAGTCTGGACGCAATCCTACGAACGAGGTGTTGCGACCGGACCTGTCCGCGAAGCCGGAGTCACGACCAAACGCGGCACCAAAACGACCTTCAAGCCCGACAGCCAAATTTTTCCGAATACCAAGTACACGTACGACATCCTCGTCAAACGACTCCAGGAGTTGGCGTTCCTTAACAGCGGCGTACGCATCCTTGTCAAGGACGAACGCAGCGGACAAACCGACGATTTTCGCTATGAACGGGGAATCGTCGAGTTCGTCGAATACCTCAATCGAGCCAGCGAAGTTGTCCACAAGGACGTCATCATGATCGAAGGCCAAAAGGACGACCTAGGCTACTCCATCGCGCTTCAGTACTCCGAGGAATACACCGAAAATCTTCATTCGTACGTAAACAATATCAATACGATCGAGGGTGGTACGCACGTTTCTGGCTTTCGATCCGCTTTGACTCGCACTCTCAATGCATATGGCAAGAAAGAGAATCTGTTTAAGGACCTCACCCCGACCGGTGATGACTTCCGTGAGGGTCTAACCTGCGTGATCTCGGTTCGAGTGGGTACTCCTCAATTCGAAGGCCAAACGAAAACAAAACTCGGAAACAGCGAAGTTGAGGGGATCGTCAATTCCGCGGTTGGTGATGGACTCTCAAAGTACCTCGAAGAGAACCCAAAGAACGCTCGACTTTTAGTCCGAAAAGGCTTGCTCGCTGCAGAAGCAAGAGAAGCGGCCAAGAAAGCCAAAGACATCCTACGCAACCGAAAGAATGTCCTCGGCGGTGGCGGTTTGCCCGGCAAACTCCGAGACTGTATCAGCAACAAAATGGAAGAGTGCGAACTCTACCTGGTAGAAGGTGACTCGGCAGGTGGTAGCGCCGAAGGTGGCCGTTTCCGAGACACCCAAGCCATTCTTCCATTGCGTGGTAAGATCATCAATGCTTACAAGAGCCGCGAAGACAAAGTGCTTGCGAACGAAGAAGTCATGAGCATGATCCAAGCCATTGGCTGCGGGATTGGGCTCGACCAAGACGTCGCCAAGCGCCGTTACAACCGCATCATCATCATGACAGACGCTGACATCGACGGTTCTCACATCCGCACATTGTTGCTGTGCTTCTTCTATCGGCAAATGTATCAACTGGTTGCAGGCGGACACGTCTACTTGGCGCAACCACCCTTGTTCCGCGTCGTGCGTGGAAAAAAGGAACGTTACTACGTTCAAACCGAAGAGGAAATGAAGTTTCAGCTTTTGGAACGAGGACTCAACGACAGCTACTTCGTCGGCGATGAAGGAAAGAAGATCGAAGGTCAGGAGATGCGGAAGTTGTGCATCACGTTGGCCGCCATGGAAGACGCCATGCTCACACTCGAGCGTCGAGGTATCTCGTTGCGAGTTCACACCGAACGCATGGAAGTCGAAACCGGTCGACTGCCTGTTTTCCATTTGGATATGGGGACCGAAGATCATTGGTTCGTAACGCGCGACAAGCTAGATGAGTTTCTCGCTACAAGAAAAGTACAAGTCGATGCACCCATCGATGCACCCGTCGTTGCACCTGTCGTTGCTTCGGTCGTTGCTTCGACAACTGTCGATCCTGTGGCTGCCAAGTCGAATCCGCCCGAGGCGGCCCCCACAACACACATTGCTGAGTTGTTTGAGGTGCGAACCATCAATTCAGGGCTTAAGGACCTAGCTGCCTTTGGCTTCTCCATCGATGACCTAATTCCCAAGGATCGAACCGGGGCAACCGACTCCCGTTTCTATCTCTATCGGGAGGAGACTGCGATCGGATTGGAAGACCTCCGCGGTTTGCTTCCGGGCATTCGCGAATCAGGACGCCGAGGGCTTTCGGTCACTCGCTTTAAAGGTTTGGGTGAAATGAATGCGGAAGAGCTTCGCGAAACCACGTTGGATCCATCCAATCGTACGGTTGTTAAAGTGCAATTGACGGACGCCGCGGCCGCCGACGAAATGTTCCGTGTTCTCATGGGTGACAAAGTCGAGCCACGGCGTGAGTTTATCGAAAAGCATGCACTCGACGTGCGAAATTTGGACGTATAAGAAAGCCAACTTGCAGAAATGACGACAAACCGTACTAGCACCGTATCGAGACAGACCGCCGAGACAAAGATAGAGCTGAAATTGACGCTCGATGGTTCAGGGCAGAACAACATCAACACTGGCGTTGGCTTCCTCGACCACATGCTGGTTTTGCTCGCGAGGCATGCCCTAGTGGACCTAGACGTCCATGCGATGGGGGACCTGCAAGTGGATGCGCATCACACCACCGAGGACATTGGCATTTGCCTAGGC
This sequence comes from Pirellula sp., assembly GCA_043743995.1. Classification (GTDB taxonomy): domain Bacteria; phylum Planctomycetota; class Planctomycetia; order Pirellulales; family Pirellulaceae; genus JBKCUI01. The sequence goes on from JAYTVM010000507.1 coordinate 35,602, forward strand.
CAAGCCATGAGTCAATGCTTGGGAGTCAAACATGGAATTCGGCGCTATGGCCACATGGTTTTGCCCATGGAAGAAACGCTGGTGACTAGCGCCATCGACTTCAGCGGTCGTCCATTCTTAGTCTTTCAAGCGGAGATGCCTTCACCTAAAATCGGCGATTTCGACAGCGAATTGGTCGAAGATTTCTGGCAAGGCTTTGCCTCGAATGCGATGTGCAATTTGCACATCTTGATGCACTACGGTCGAAACACGCATCACATCGCAGAAGCCATTTTCAAGGCCACAGCCCGAGCGATCCGCATTGCATGTGAAATCGATCCGCGTCAGTCTGGCGTGCCCAGTTCCAAAGGGGTTCTGTAACGTAGCTCTAGAGCCGAAGGTCAAAACCCTCGGCAAAAAACTTTGAGCCGAAACGCGCTAGCGTGCGGGCTGGAAGGCTAGTAATCGCTTGCAAATCCGGCCCTCATACTAGCGCATTGAGGCTCAAAATTTATAAAGTGAGGGCCATTGGGCGTAAAGCCGACGGCATACCAATGCCCCCTAGTTTACTCGGGCGATGCTTACCATTTCTCTAGAAAAGACGTTCAAAACCTTTGCATCGCTGGCTTTTAGGCCATACAGACTATAATCGAATCGGAAATTCGGTTAGGAAGTGTTTTTGCTTGGAGTTTGTAACATGTTAGGAATTCGGTATTTGAAAGTGGCTCCCACCACTCATGTGCTTCAGTATCGACGCGGGAAGTTGGTTCGCGACGGAGCAGGTTTGTCGTTCTTTTACTTTGCTCCGTTCTCGGAAATCGTCTTGGTGCCATTGGCGAGCACCGACAGCCCGTTCGTGTTCAACGAAGTCACATCGGACTTCCAAGAGATCTCGGTTCAAGGTCAATTGACGTATCGCACGTCCGACCCGAAAAAGCTTGCAAGCGTCCTGGACTTCAGCGTTCAAGGGTTAAATCGTTATCGAAGCGATGACCCGAATAAGCTCTCGGAACGACTGACGAACGCCGCTCAGATTTTGGCTCGCTCCTACATTCAAAAGCGAACGCTCAAAGAGCTGCTCGGCGACGCAGACGGACTCGTATTGCATGTTCAATCCAACTTGGGGCAAGCCCCCGTAGTCTCTCAATTGGGAATCGAAATTCTTGAATTCCATATCCTGGGTATTAAAGCCACTCCCGAAATGTCCAAAGCCATGCAAGCTCAAGCTCGGGAAGATTTGCTGCGCGAAGCCGACGAAGCCATCTTCGCACGACGCAACGCTGCGGTGGATATGGAACGGACCATTCGTGAAAACGAACTCAACACGGAAATCCTGGTCGAGAACAAGAAACGGGAAGTTCGCGAAACGCAACTCTCAGCCGATATCTCGATCGAAGAAAAACGCGCGTCGTTGGTCGATAGCAAAGTAGCTAACGACCGGAAAGAAGCGGAAGCCAAGGCGTTTACCCTGAAATCGACTCTAGAGCCGCTCAAGCAAATCGATTGGCGCATTCTTATGGCTGTTTCCGGTGGTGGCGATGCTGGTCAAAACATTGCCGTGGCCTTTCGCGAACTCGCGGAAAATGCTTCGAAGATAGGAGAGCTTAATATTTCGCCAGACCTACTGGCATCATTGACTCAGCGCAAGGAGTCTTAGTGGTGGGCATGCGCATCAATCCGTCCATCGTGATCGTAACGCGGACGACGCGACTGGAAGGGCTTCGTAGGCGGTGGGGAACGGCGGGACAAGCAGAGTTTCGATTGAAAACGGCACAGGCCATCGATTCGACGCAAACGGTTTTTAATTCCGCTTCGTTGTCGGCGGGAAAAAAGAGCAAGAAACCCGTCAGGAAAGCGAGGCCCCAAGCCAACTTTGAGGACTACGTAACCGAAGCTCGGATTTATCAAGAGGAAGTCTCGCTGTTGGAACGTGAGCTTCAATTCGGCATCCCGTTGAAAGTGATCGATCGAAGCTATGTGCCGAACTATAATTTTTTTGGGTGCGTGGCCGTGGTTGTGGTCGGACAAGACGGTCTGGTGGCGAATGTTGCTAAGTATGTGAACGACACACCGATCGTTGCCGTCAATCCAGATCCCACTCGGATTGATGGTCTGTTATTGCCTTTTCGCGCGGCACAAGCGGTCCATGCCGTGCGCCAAGTTCTAGACGGGCGTTTTCTGTCTGTTCAAGTCACAATGATCGATGCAAAACTGAACGATGGTCAGAGCATGCTCGCGTTCAACGATTTGTTTATTGGATGTTCATCGCACGTCTCAGCCCGCTACGTTTTAGAAGCGGGCGGAGAAATCGAAGCACAATCCTCGAGCGGGCTACTTGTATCGACGGGAGTAGGATCGACCGGTTGGCTATCGTCCGTTTTCAACATGACAAGCGGAATGGCCAAATTCCTCGGTACCACCATTCCTGCACCGAAACCGCTTCGTTGGGATGCCAAAGAATTGGTATGGGCAGTGCGGGAACCCTTCAAGAGTCGAACCAGCAAAATCGGCTTAGTAGCCGGTCGAATTGAAGGCGACGAGAAAATTGTCATCGAGTCGCTGATGCCTGAGAACGGCGTCGTTTTTTCCGATGGCATCGAAGCGGATTTTTTGCCCTTCACCAGCGGCGCAATCTTGACGATCGAGGTGAGCCGACAACACGCTACCTTGGTTTTACCGGCCGGAAGCCCCCACCGATGAGGAGGCCGCGTTGCCTTTTGAGTCCGCAACGATCAGGCTTGCCGCAATTTCGCTAGCCACACGAACACAACGTGCAAGTGCATCCGTGAGAAGTAACTCTCCAACTCCAGCACCGTTAACGTAAGAGCCAATCTTCCGATAAGAATCGCCGAGATCTCTGGATACCGAGGCAGTTTTTTGGTCACTTCTTCCGGCAGGTCCGGCTGCTCCGGCCGCTGTCTCCATGCGTCGACACTTCGGCCGCGGGCGCAAGATTTGTTTATCAGCTATCCGAAGCATGTAGACTTTGTTGAGCTACCAGCAGCGGGTTTCGTTCTCTTAGATCAAGAGCACCAAAGCTTGACCAAACTAACCGATTACCTCCAAACTGCCGAAGCGGCGGAATACCTCGGAGTCCATCACAACACGCTTCGTAAATGGGCGGCGGAAGACGATATCAAAGGCTTGTTTGCCGATTTTGACACCACCAGCAATCGTTTGGGCAATACGGTCAAGGACAAGAATCTCCGCTTGGCGGCGGTGTGATTGGGAAATGCTGGGTGAATAACCAAGCACACGTTCTCAAGCTTGGCAGCTACTCCGAAAGACGCTATTTCGAATACTACCTCAACGGGAGATTGAATTGCGGAAACAGCAGTACGAATACTATCGGGATCTGTTGCTGAGCTTCCCCAACACCAATGAGGAAAAAAAATGAACCACAGATGAACACCGATTATTGTTGAAGACATATTTCTGAGGCCATTTCCCGTTTTGCAGTTCAGCTCGACCGTGAAGTGCTGACGCTTTCGGTTCGGAGAATCGAGCGACATTGTCGCTCAGCTTTCCAAGCTGATGGCGATTGGAAACGTATCATTCTAGAGCGGCGACATCTTCTCGCGATGCGTTTCGATTGGATATGTTGAAAGACGGATCAACCGCTAGTACTGGGGTTAGGGTTAATCCGCTGCGGGTATAAATACCGGGCAAGAAAATCGATTAAGATGATGCTAGATAAGCAGTTGTTTCCAGCTCTTGAGTCGCTTTTTACGCGGCTCGAGTCCGAGGGCCGTGCCGAACGTCTTGTGGTTGTGTCAAAGTTTCGACCAGATTGCGACCCAGTTTTCATTTCGCACGTCCACGAGGTTTTTAGCGAATACCGCGTAAAGCATATACGGCAATCGGAGGTACAAGATTTTGCCAATGCTGTAGAAGCAGAAGCCCACGCATAATTCGAAAAGCTGCACCGAAAGAAGGGCAAAAGCGAAAATGTCATTAAATGGTTGCTGACAACGAGCGTGTTCGTCACTTCTTTGATCGGAAAGCGAGACGGCCTATAATGCGCCGAGGCCCAGAGTGCCAATGTGGTTCCCTCACCCTCAAATCTCCACTTTCTGGAAAATATTGCAAACAGCCCCCTGTTGAATTATTGACCTGGCTGAAGCGAGGCTAGATAATGCGATTCGCCCAAATATGGTTTCCCGCTTCTTAATGCCGATTCCAGATTCGTCGATTGCAATGACTCGCCCGACCAATTCGCAACCGTCTTCGCAAGAACTTCTAGAGCGAGGTCGGCTTACCCTGCAAGCGATCCAATATCATGAACGGGCTGCACGGTACAACGCTGCCGCTGCCAGCCTGCAGGCCGCCATGATCCAAGCGGAAAACGGCCATGCAGAAAAACTACATGAGTGGCTTGAATTGGAATCGCACCAATTCGACTGGGACATGGATCGCCCCGATCCGATCAACCAGCGGATTGAGTCTTCCGAGCCCGAATCACCTGTCCGTTCGCTTCGAATCGATCCGCCAGTTCCCACCTCGCAGAACCACAGTACAGAGCCGGTGGTTGATGCCCAAATGGAAGTGCTCTCTCCGTTGGACGAAGTACCATCCCCTTGGTCACGGATGGAAGACGCGGCCAAAGCGAGACTTGGTGCTGACCGCATCTCCGACATGCCATTGGAAACGGTCGACGACAGCGACGCCGAGTTGCAGGAAAGGGCCTTGAATGTTGCTCCCGATTCCGCCCTCAAAAAGGAGCTTTCGGACGAACTAAGAATTTCATTTGCAGACTTGGATCTTGAGGCTGGGAGCCATCCTTCGAATCGTTGGTGGAATGCCCCGCACGTTTGGGTCAGTCTGTTCGTTCACGTGATCCTGGTTGTCTGCTTGAGCATTGTTGCCATTACGGTTGCGACAGAACCAAAGCTACTTTCCATAGTTTCTGCGTCGGTGGAAGCGGAAAACGTGCTCTTGGAAACGCCACTAGAAATGATTTCCGAGTTAGAAACGGCGTCCGAACCGCCTCCATCTGCTCCGACGCCCAACCTAACCGATTTGATGACGGATGTTTCACTGCCCAGCGTCGCGCTCGAGACTGGCTCGATGATTTCGCCACCGCCCACCGCCTCTACGGCTGTCACGAGTTCCGCTTCCGAGTCGGCTCAAGCATCGATGACAGGCAGTAAAATGCTTGCTGGAGCAGAGTTTTTTGGAGTCAAGGCGACCGGCAACACCTTCGTTTACATCGTGGATAGCTCGCCCAGCATGCGCCGCGACGGAGCATTCGAAGCAGCGAGAAAAGAAATCGTTCGGTCCCTATCTTCGATGAAGCCAAAGCAACGATTTTTCATCAGCTTTTTTGGCAAAGAAATCGATCCGATGGTTTTCGAATCCGGCGTTGTCGAAAAATACCCCGTCTACGCAAAACCGGAAAACTTGACAAAAACAATAGACTGGTTGAGTCGAGTTCAGGTACAAAAGGAGGGGTTGCCACCCAACAACGCCCTGACGGAAGCGATTGGCATGCAGCCCGATGGGATTTTCCTTTTGTTTGATGGTGATACCAAGGTCGATGTTGCCAAGTACCTACGTCGCGTCAATCGCTCCAATGATATTTTGACCGCTGGAATGCCCAAAGTCCCAATCCACGTTGTCCATTTTTTCCAGGATGAATTCCAAAAACAAATGAGACAAGTCGCGGAAGAGAATGGTGGAACATACCGATTCGTTCCTCGCCCGGAACGTCCCTCGAAAGGCAATCGGTAACGAGATGAAAAACAATGCCCTCCAACCTTAATTGGTTCTCAAAGCAGCAGACCCAATCGCTGATCGCATTCTCAATTAGCTCGTGCATACACTTGGCCTTATGCTTGACGCTCGCCTTTATTTTGATATCCGCTCAAGGGGGTGTCGGCAAGACATTACAGCTTTCTAACGCCTCCAACGACCCTTCGGCGGATGTCACGCTACTCGATGTAACGGTGGATTTTAATCCGGTACAACCTGACGTGCCAGTGGATCCAACGCTCAAACTAGCGGCGATGTCTACCGACCTTTCCCTGCCCTCGGATTCTGTAGTCGCTTCGATCGGTGCGGGAGATTCCAATGGCAACGTTTCAGCCCAAGTGGCTGAGGCCGCAAGCATGGGAGGGGCAGACGAAGTCGTCGCTCATAAGTCAAAATCGCGAGCGTCTTTTTTTGGAGCGCACGCGGATGGGAATCGATTTGTATTCGTCATCGATTCCTCAGGCTCTATGCGTGGCCCACGCTGGGAGGCGCTTTGCAAGGAATTGATTCGCGCCATCCAGTCCTTGTCACCCGACCAAGATTTTTTTGTGATCAGCTTTGATTCCATGGCTCATCCTATGTTTGGTACAGCTCCCCCCAAAGGAAAGTTCCTGAAAGCGGTCGAAAAAAACGTGGACCGTGTCCAAAACTGGTTGCGGTCCATTCGGCATGGTAGCCAAACGTTTCCCGCGTCCGCAGTTGGTATCGCGATGAAGTTGGAGCCCGATGCGATCTTCTTATTATCCGATGGCGAGATTAGCGACAGCACCGTCGAAGATTTGAGACTTTGGAATCGAAAGAAAGAGGACGACGGTGATGTAAAAGTACGCGTTCCCATCCACACCGTTTTGCTTCATAGTCAAATCGGTTATGCAACGCTTGAGACTATCGCAAGAGAAAACGGCGGTACCTTCACCCCCGTTCAGCCACGTTAGGTATCCATGAAAGCTGTCTTGCAAAGAGTCTTGTCAAGTCGAGTCGAGGTCGCGGGACAAATCGTTGGCCAGATTGATCACGGTTGGCTGGTATTGCTCGGGATCGCTAAAGGGGACACGCGAGAGGTGTCTCAGTACGTTGCCGATCGGTGTGTGAACCTGCGAGGCTTCTCGGATGCACAAGGCAAGATGAATTTGAGCGTGCAAGATGTCCGTGGATCCATGCTGATCGTTAGTCAATTCACGTTGGTTGCCGACTGCGGTCGTGGCCGACGACCCGGTTTTGATTCCGCAGCGCCACCAGCCTTGGCAAACGAGTTATACGAGTTCTTTTGCGAATGCGTCCGCAGCGCCGAGGTACCGACAGCACAAGGGGTCTTTCAGGCGGACATGCAAGTGACCTTAACCAATGATGGCCCGGTTACGTTTATTATCGATAAAAACGTCACGTCCTAGTCAACGGTATTCGGCGGTTCCCCCGATCCCAGCGCCGTGAAGGATTTTTTCGAGTTTGATTGTTCGGCTCGGGCTTGCCCGACCGGACTCCGTTCTGGTGTCCTACGTACGCTCAAGGGGCGGAAGATGGGAGAATTGCTCACGCTTAGGCGAGGGGCAGTTTGAAATCTACCCATAAACTGGGTGGCACGCTCTGAGGTACGAAGGGCGTGGTGAATCGCTAGCTAGTGTCATTTGCCACACTTCCCACGCCCATCGCTAATCGCTTTGGGCGTGCCACACGGTGGCATGGCCTGGTAGTATTATGTCTGCCGCTCGCCTTAGGACACCAAAACAGGGTTGCGGGGGGAAAAGCCCCCACGTAACCCAAAAAATTCGCTGCATAAAATCCTTTACGGCGTTGCTCCAACCCTCCACCCTCCCTCAACCCTCAACCCTCAACCCTCAACCCTGCTACCAGATCCGCTCGCCCCTTGAATCGCTGAAGAATTGCGTCGTATGCAGCGTCTTTATAAAGATCGCCCAGGGTCGGATAATTGAAGCACGCTCGATTAAAGATCTCCGCGTCGGCTTCGGCCAACAGCGCCATGAGACCGACGTGAACCACCTCGGTGGCATGCTCACCAACAATGTGTACCCCCAACAATCGCAGGTCGTCGCGTCGGAAAAGCAATTTCAAAAAGCCGGTTTCATCGCCGATGATTTGACCGCGAGGATTGTCCATATAGCGTGCTCGCCCCACAAGGTAATCGATCTGCTTTTCTTGGAGCGATTCCTCAGTCTCGCCCACCATGCTGGCTTCCGGAATCGTGTAGATGCCCGTTGGCAGGATGGGCGCGATTTCGCACTTCATGCCAAAGTCGAAAGCGTGGCACATGGCTACCCTGGCTTGCTCCACACTGGTGGAGGCTAGCGATGGTGGGCCGATGACGTCACCAGCGGCGAAGATATGTGGCACTTCGCTGCGATAATGCGAATCGACGACCACAAGCCCGCGTTTGCCCGGGGTCAGGCCCGCTGCGGCCAGATTTAGACTCTCGGTGTTGCTGCAACGTCCCGCGCAGACAAGCACACCGTCGCATTCCAGTCTCGCTCCCGAAGACAGCAAAAGCATGACATGCCCAGGCATCGAGGCATCGCATTTCGTGACTCGCTCATTCCAATGAAAAATCACCCCGTTGGCGGTCATCGCCGCGGCGATGGCTCGCGACACTTCACCATCGAGAAACGGAAGCAATACATCGCGGCCATCGATGAGATGGACCTCTACCCCCAATGCCGCAAAGGTGCAGGCATATTCGCTGCCTATAACCCCACTCCCCACGACGACGAGTTTTTTCGGCATAGCTTTGAGGTCGAGTATCTCGTTCGAGTCATGCACCCAGTCGTCCTCAAAGGGGAATTCAGGGGGACGCAACGGCGCTGAGCCGGTCGCGATTAGAATTTTTTCGCCCTGCAACAACTTGAATGTGCCATCATCCATCGCCACTCGGATAGTATGCGGGCCAACAAAGCTCGCCTCGCCGTAAAAGATTTCAACGTGATGAAAACTCAGCCGTTCTTCCAACCTCTGTCGTTCAGCTGCCTTCACTCGCTTTTCGTGGTGCATCAGGTCGAATACCGTCGCTTCTCGACGAAGCGAAAGATCCACTCCAAAAAGCCGGCGAGAACGCCACCCAGAGAGGGCAAGAGCAGATTCACGGAGCGTCTTGCTGGGGATCGTTCCAGTGTTGATCCCCGCGCCGCCGATAACGCGTGCTTTTTCGATAATCGCCACCCGTTTTCCGAACATTGCGGCTGCGTTTGCACCACTGATGCCGGCGGGACCACCTCCAAAGACTACAAGATCGAATTCCATACCATTCATGTTTGTTCACGAGTCCCCATTTAATAATGGCAGCTTTGCCC
>JAYTVM010000508.1:0-11753 GCA_043743995.1 Pirellula sp.
ACGCTCAGCAGCCCAATGGCAGCATTCTTTCTACACTCGGATTTCGGTAACATCTGCCGCTGAGGCAACACGAAGTCCGTTTCTAACTGTCGCCGAACACTCTCCGGGTGTGTGACTGTGGGCGATAATCCCACGCCAGAGTATTTCCAAACTCATTGCAACAAAAAAACAAAGAATGCAGTTGATCCAGAATAGGTTCCTTCGTAGCGATCACTTCGCTAGCGTTTCCATTTCCCTAGTCTGGATGCTCGTAACACCACGAGCATCCGGATTTGCCAGGTTTCAAATTCTAAATTCCTGATTGAGGTTGAGGTCTACGATGCGTGGTTCTTGCTTGTTGCTTGCGTTGTGGAGCCTTTTTTTGGCGGCTGTGCGGGTTTCTGCCGATGAATTTCCGGTAAGAATACCAAGTTCATTTCGAACGGAAGTGCTAATCGAGATCAAATACGATGGCTCATTCAGTCCGACTCAATTCTTGATCACGGAGTTTCAGTACAACGATGTTAAGAACTATCGCTTGTTAAATATTGCGGCAAGTACAGTCCAGCGTGGATCCGTGGAGGACGGCTTGAATCTGGCGTGCGGTCAATCCGAAACGATTGTCGTTGATGGTCAAGTTTTGAAGCAAACTCGACAGTCAGATTTTTTTCAAGGTGAAGTACCGACAAGTCGAGAATCTTTAGTGGAGTTGATTGACAAGCAGTGTCGGATTGCTGATTGGAGCGTTTTTTTTTCCGCGAGAGATGATCAACGAAGTTCGCTTTCGGGACCGCCCGGCTTAGATGCCATTGTTGGCTCCCTTGATTTTTTGAATCAGGATAGGTCAGCATTCTTAATCGCGACGCCAAGCAGGACCAATGGCGGGATGGTTGAGGCCAACATACAGGGTAAGGATGTTTCCAGTCGCGTAACGCTGCAAAAGTGGGAAGAAGGCTGGAGAGTCACTCAATTGAATTCGACGTATTCGAATCCATTGACGGTTGCCAAATATACCATTCAAGAGAACAGCTCTGGCCTGGAAATGGAAGCACACTGGACTAAGAATGCTGATAAGTCTGAATCACGATCCACTACACGTATGACCAACATCCAATTTGGAAGTGCACGAACTATCGCAATGTCGCAACCCATTAAGAACGGGACTCCTGTTTCACTGAGAGGGTCACCACAGATAAGAGCCGTCTGGATGGATGGTAAAGTCGTCCGTCTCTATGAGGGCGGAACGGTTGACGATTTGGGGTCGGCTACATTTCGAACGGCATCTGGGTCGAGCGGTTTTGCTCAGTTGATTTGGATTACCTTGGTTATAGCGGCCGCGGGTGGGGCGATATCGTGGCTGCGTCGGAAGTCAAAGCAACCCTGCAAAAAGCACGGATGAAGTAGGAGTTTCAATATGGTTGGTGTTTTATTACTGTTGTTGGCAATGCAAGTGCCTCCGAGTTCTGACAATCCCGTTGTGCTTTCGGCAGATGGAAAAGTAGAGGGGAGGAGACCCAAAGCGTACTGCGGAATCTATGCGGCGTTTGGGGCAGCGACTGCTGTCTTGCAAAAGTCTGGTCAAAAGCCAGCCATCGACTTTGGAGAGCTGCTCTCCCCGGAATACGTATCCGGTTTTTCCGGCAGTAGTACGTACGATATTCTGCGCGCTGTAGAACGACTGGGCTGTAACGGACGTGCCTATAAGTTCCTAAGCCTGCGGTCACTCGAAGGCTCGAAGACTCCACTTATTCTTCATTTTTCAGGACGTGGTGCGCTTGGCCGTTATCAACATTGGATTCTATTTCTGGGAATCGAATCAGGTAGAGCCGTCGTCCGAGACGGCGAAGGTGGTGACTACCTGATGTCGCTCTCGGAATTGCTATGCAGATGGGACGGTAAGGCCATTGCCGTGTTTGCAAAGAACGAGGCTCCTCCTAGACATCATTCATGGGAAGCCGCGGCGAATTGTCTTTTTCTCGGTGGAATGGGCTTCGTCGTGTTCATTTTCAAAAGTCTGTTTACCAGCAAAGCCTACTGTTATCAGCTTTTGTCATTCTTAGCCTTAATAGGCTTCGCAGGAGCCTATTCCTATCTGGTCAATCCGCATGTTTGTGTTGAATCTGGCATGGCTCAATCGGTTGACTTTCATACCCATCCTGAATCGGTACGATTCGTAACTTTAAAAGAGATTCAACATTCAATTGACGTTTCTGGGGCGACGATAGTAGATTGTCGCTATCGCGAAGATTACGAGGATGGTTGCATCGCAAAATCTGTCAGCATCCCAGTCGACCTCTCGCAAGCAAAAGTCGAAGTAATTGCCCAAAAAATACGTAAGGATTTACCCGTAATACTTTACTGTCAGAGTCGCGGGTGCAAATTTTCAGACGTGATCGCAGTGGAATTAGCCAAGCTTGGTTTTACGGACTTATCGATCTATAGAAATGGGTATGCTGAATGGGAAACGAAAACACGTTAGCAACAAGGAACGCTTCCATTTCGTTCCTAAGAGCGCTCTCGCATTTTTTTCGAATTGCGATTGCATTGTTGTTGATTACTTCTGGGCTTATGCATCTCCAAAACGTGCCGGCACATTTCGTCGCGATTGCAAATTATAGAATTGTTCCGGTACCCGTGAGTCAATTTCTTGGGTTTGGCTTGCCAAGCTTGCATGTAGTTGTCGGTGTTTTGCTTTTGCTTAGCGAACATCGTTGGCTGTGTTATCTGTCGTCGGTTGGGCTATTCGGAATCTACCTGACTGCTCAACTCTCTGTTTTGCTGCGTGGTCTACGGATTGATTGTGGTTGCCTTGGGCCCAGCGCTTCGTCGACTATTGGAGTCGATACGGTCTCGAAGACGGCGTTTTTGCTGATCGTTAGTATCTGTCTTGCATGGCAGGAGGAGGATCGGCCACACTGTCGTGTCCTACCCCACTCCTTGCGTCCACCAATTGATAGGAAAGCAATGACTTTGATCGAATTGTTGGTGTGCATCTCAATAATTGGACTGTTGATTGCCTTGATCCTCCCAGCAGTCCAATCAGCCCGAGAATCCGGGCGTCGAACGTCGTGTTCGAACAATCAGCGACAGCTTGTTTTGGCGGTCCAACTTCACGAAGGTACCTATAAGGCGTTTCCGTCAACTGGATGGGGATACAACTGGGTTGGGATGCATGATCAAGGTACTGGCAAGAGGCAGCCTGGTAGTTGGATTTATGCCGTTTTGCCTTTGTTTGAACAAACCAGTTTATGGTCATCCTCACCAACTGTGATCCAACCTCATACCAGCGACAATTTTCAGCGTTATGTTCTTGAAAAAGTCCCTCAACTCATTTGCCCATCAAAAGGACTCGGAGTTACTTTACCGGCGAACGTAGGTGTCGCGTATCGATACGGATCCAACATAAAAATGGTTTCAAGATCCGATTACGCAGTTAATGCTGGTGACAAGCTATTAGAAAACAACGCCGGTCCAGTTTCGGTCAACGATGTCAGCTTCGTTTGGCCTAGGCTCGGCAATCCGAGCGGAATGGCTTATGTTCGTTCTGAAGTGAGGCATTCAGACGTCACGGACGGAACAACGAACGTGATTTATTGTGGTGAAAAGTGGTCTGAACGCACCGGATTTGCTGATCGCGGTTACGACCAGCCGTGGTCGACTGGGGACTCACAGGAATCTAGACGATTCACTGAAAAGATTCTATTGCGCGACGGTTCAAAAGTTAGTGAAATAGAACGATTTGGTTCAAGCCACGCTGGTGGTGGTGTTTTCGCTTTTGTCGACGGTTCCGTGCATAATATTCATTTCTCAATTCATCCGACAGTGTTCCGGACGCTTGGAAACAAGTTTGACGGCAACGATGGAGTAGTAAAAGTTGACTAATCGGACTTTAGAACGTTGAGGGATCACCGAAGACTAGTCGTGTACGTTTTGCTGTAACAATTGGTTACCCGCCAATCACGCCAATCTCGCGAATTAGATTCTTATTTGCGATTGGATTCGCGTGGATTCGTGCTACTCGCGGGCAGGTGCTTTGCTGTCACAAAGCACAAGGGCGTTTATTTGTTCAATCACGTCCGTATCGAGCTTCATACGCATCGCTTGGACGGATTCAATGGTTTGTTCGGGACGTTTAGCACCCAACAAAGCAACGCAAATTCCGGGTTTGGTCAAAGTCCATGCAACCACCAATTGAGCGACTGTGCAATCCAACTCGTTGGCGAGATGTCGAAGTCGATCAAGGACATTCTGAGCGTCTTCAAAGGCTTGGCCTCGGAAGATGGGGTAAGTTAACCTGCGATCTGTTGGGTCAAAAACATGGTCTCGTTTCAGCCGCCCCGAAAGCAAGCCTTTCATCAATACCCAATAGCAGACCATGGCTATGTTGTTGGGCAAGCAAAAAGGTAGTAGCTCGCTGACGGCATCTTGCTGAAATAGGTTGAAATAGGGTTGAATGGCGACTACGGGACAAACGGCTGCAAACCTAGTTGCTTGTTCGAGATTTACATTGGAGACTGCTGCATAACGAGCCCAACCGCGTTTGCAGATTTCCGCAATCGCTTCGGCGGACTCTTCGATGGGAACCATCGGATCAGGTGAGTGCAGATACATCAAATCGACATGGTCCATACCGAGCCGAGTCAGACACTCTTGGGCTTGAGCAATGAGCGTCTCGCGCCTGCCGTCGACAACACGTTGTTTTTTTTCGTCCCAATGGGATCCGACTTTGTGCGCGATGATGGCTCGATCACGGGACGTCCGCAACGCAGAACCGAGTACCCGATCACTACGGCCGTCATAACCATACGAATATGCCGTATCGAAAAAGTTGACGCCATGATCGAGGGCAGCGCGAATGGTGGCTATGGACAGTTCGTCTGTGACGCCTAGAGAACTTATGCCCGACATTGGCCAGCATCCAAGCCCCACCCGGCTGACGTGCAAGTCGGAGTTGCCCAGTCGTGTCAAATGCGATGTGTCGATTGGGTTTGGCATAAATCGGCTTAGGAATTGGCTAGGAATGGAAGAAACGGCAGAAACCGCGATTGTACTCATTCCTCAGCGGATGACACGAAAGCACTCTTGCGATATGCTTTTGAATGCCATATTCGAGTCGACGCCTCCTGATTCCCTCAAAACAATTCTACTTCCCATGACCGAAATTATCGTTCCGTCCGTTGGCGAAAGCATTTCCGAAGTCCAAATTGGACAGTGGCTCAAGAAAGAGGGTGACTGGGTCGCGGCAGGTACAGACCTTGTCGATCTGGAAACAGAGAAAGCGTCGGTGCAGATCTCGGCTCCGGAGGATGGTATTTTGGTTAAAATCTTAAAGCAGAGCGAGGAGTTTGCAGCGGTCGGAGATTTGATCGCTTCCTTTCAACCGGCCCCAAAGCCTACTGCGCCCCCAGCCGCTTTGCCCGAGGCTTCGGCAGTTTCTCCAATTGCCAGTGGACCGACAGCCTCGATTTCTGCGGCACCACAACCGATTGGTGCCCCCCGTGTCATGCCCGCAGCCCAAAGGATGCTAGCCGACAATCAGCTTTCGGCTGGTCCAATCCCAGCAACTGGCCCTGGCGGCCGATTGCTGAAAGAGGACGTGGCTCGATTTGTTTCTCAAGCGGCCGAGACAGCTAGTTCCGTTGCGGTCGGAGCAGGCGTTGCGGGAACATCGGCAGCTACCATCGTCGGGAAAGCAGCCGCTAGCCTTGCAAGTACATCCACGCCACCTGCAACACCAACGGCAACAGTAACATCGCAATCCTTGATGCAACAAGGCGCTCCCAATCGAAGCGAAGAGGTCAAGCCGATGAGCATGATCCGTCGAACGATTGCAACGCGTTTGGTGCAAGCCCAACACAATGCCGCTTTGTTGACTACGTTCAACGAAGTCGATATGCAACCCGTCATGCAACTGCGCACCAAGTACAAAGACGCCTTCCATGAAAAGCACGGAGTAAAATTGGGCTTCATGTCGTTTTTCGCCAAAGCCGCTTGCGAGGCGTTGAAGCGATTTACGTCGGTAAATGCAGAAGTTCGCGGCAACAACATCGTCTATCGCAACTACTGCGATATCGGGATTGCTATCGGAGGTGGCAAAGGGCTGGTGGTTCCGGTTCTTCGCAACGTTGAGAAGATGGGCTTTGCGGAGATTGAACGCAGCATCGGCGAGTTCGCATCGCGGGCACTGGCCAACAAATTGATGCCCGACGACCTTGAGGGAGGCACCTTCACGATCAGCAATGGTGGCATCTATGGGTCCTTGCTTTCGACCCCAATTGTGAATCCACCGCAAAGTGGCATTCTCGGCCTGCATTCCATCCAAGACCGTCCGATCGCGTTGAATGGCGAGGTAGTTATTCGCCCGATGATGTACCTCGCGTTGACCTACGACCATCGCATCGTAGACGGACGCGAAGCCGTCTCGTTCTTGAAAACGATCAAGGACGTCATCGAAGACCCGTCGCGACTTTTTCTCGAAATATGAAGTTGCTTAGTACCGTTCGGTAAATGAGTGTCCGGTTTGAACGTAGCGAAAGTCGTCAAGACTTTCGGATCTGTGGGCACCCTCTATTTCTAGAGGCATGGTGGATGATACCAAGCCAAGAGACAACCGATCATCGACGGCCGAACGCTTCGATTTTGTAAGCGATTCTGCTTACGGGTATCATATCGACTTCCGCAAAATCTCCGATACGCAAATCGCGGACAGTCAGATCCCTCACGCCGTTGACGCGGATCTTGGTCGACGAGTTGACAATAACCGTACCGTACGAATAGTAGCTGATCCCAAGTGTTACTCTGACGCCCTCAGGAACAACCTGAAAGGCTGTAATGGGGCCAGCTAGTCTAACGGTCACAGGCTTGACGCCGCCACCGCCTCCACTCCCAACCGCGTTGGAGGTGAGCGATACTGGAGTCGCGACAAGGACCAAAGCCACCAACACAATTTTGAGAGCCTGAAACATATCTTTTTCCCCTTTGCAAAACGTCGAAAATCGCTTGCCACACCGTTTTGGCAAGTTCGTCTACTCAAGAGAGCAAGAAACAATGGGATCCTCCGCCAAATTTTCTGCCAGCCAGATCTGATTCTTAGCTATCATTAACGACTGTCCCGATAAGCGATCGTCTGCCGTTCGCCCTAAACATTTCCTAATCCTTCTCCACCGTCTCCTACCGCAACGATTATGATGCAACTTGGTTTTGTAAGTGCCATTCTCCCAGACCTGTCGCTTGAACAAGTATTTGAAGTGGCTTCGTCGGTCGGTTACCGTTACGTAGAAGTCATGTGCTGGCCACCGAGCAAGGCAGATCGACGCTACGCAGGCGTGACGCATATTGACGTCGCTGGCCTTAACGATGCATCTTTATCGTCGATCAAGGCTTTAGTCCAAAAGACGGGCGTTCAAATCAGCGGCTTAGGTTTCTATCCAAACTGCCTTGCACCGGACGCTACCGAAGCAGAGCGAAGCGTTGAGCATTTGAAGCAAGTCATCTTGGCAGCTCCGAAGCTGGGACTCAATCAAGTCAACACCTTTATCGGACGCGACTATACCAAAAGCGTAGACGACAATTGGCCGCGGCTTATGTCTACTTGGAAACCGATTGTGGATCTCGCCGAAAGTTGTGGCGTTCGCATTGGCATCGAAAACTGTCCCATGCTGTTCACGAAAGACGAATGGCCAGGCGGAAAGAACATTGCATCGTCGCCGGCCGTTTGGCGACGGTTGTTTAGCGATTTAGATAGTCCTAACTTGGGTCTCAATTACGATCCATCGCACATGATCTGGCAATGCATGGATTACTTGAAACCCATTCGCGAATTCATCGATCGGATTTTTCATGTACACGCCAAGGATGTGCGAATCGATCGGCATTTGCTGAATGAAGTTGGGATTTTCGCGCATCCAAACCTGTACCATTCTCCCAAGCTACCGGGGCTTGGGGAAATCGATTGGGGGCAATTTTTTTCGATTCTGGGGGACGCAGGTTACCAAGGGCCAGTCTGCGTTGAAGTCGAAGATCGGGCTTATGAAGCCACGATGGAGAGTCGGAAAGAGTCGTTGGCACAAAGTTATCGATACCTGAGCCAATTTGTTGGGAAATAGCCTTCTTAGGCGAGCGGGGGGCAAAATACTACCAGGCCAACGTGTGGCACGCCCAAAGCGATTAGCGATGGGCGTGGGAAGTGTGGCAACTGACACTAACTAGCGATTCACCACCCCCTTCGTACCTCAGAGCGTGCCACCCAGTTTATAGGTAGATTTCAAATTGCCCCTCGCCTTATGCCTTTAGTTTTTGTCGGATTCGCTCGGCCATGCGTTCGAGGTCAACATCTTTGGTTAGATCCTCTTGCGTTTTTCTGCAAGCGTGCATAACTGTTGTGTGGTCTCGACCGCCAAAATACTCACCGATGTTTTGGAAGGATACGTCCGTCCATTGACGCATCAAAAGCATCGCTAGGCCGCGAGCGCGGACCACACTGGATTTGCGTCCAGGGCCTCGCAACAACTCCATCGTGATTTGCATTTCCCTAGCGACCGCTTTCGCGATGTCCGAGGTGGATGGCGCCTTTGCAATTTGCGAGTCCACCAGCTTGTCAATCAGCCGCTTGGATTCCTTTTTGGTTCGATCTGGGCTCACACGATCTTGGTGCGACCAACGAATTAGAATGCCGCGCAGTTGCAACGGCGACATCCCATCCTGCAGTTGACACGCGATCGAGTCTAAATCGTGATCGGTGATTTCTATCTGCGAGCTTGCCGCCAGAAGCCGAAGGATCTCAAGTCGTGTTTCGCTGCCCGGCAAAGAGATCAGCAAACTGTGCCCGCCATTGAGACGGCTGGATAGCGAGGATCGCAACTTCGGTACCAGGTTTGCAAGCTCCGAGGCTGTGGCAATGATGGCACAACCGTCACTGGTCAAACGCTCAATGGTCGAGACCATTTCCGCTTGTGCTGCCGGCTTGGTTGCCAGTTCGTGGATATTGTCTACGACCAAGCAGCTGCAATGGCGATGAAGCTGACGAAATCGCTCCATGTCGTCGGCTTCAATGGCTCGGGTAAAGGCTTTAGCAAAGTCCGATCCGCTGGTTAGAGTGACGGTTCGATTATTGGATTCGTTGGTCCATCGAGCCGCGATTGTTAACGCGAGAGCGGTTTTACCCGCCCCGCTTGGACCGTAGAGGTACAGGGGTGATCGCGAAACGAGCTGCTCAATCCCGTAGGGGGAAAGGCATTCCACAACAAGTTGGTTTTCGGGACCAGCCACAAAAACGTCGAGAAGGGGAGTTGCTCCGATGAGACTGGCGAAGGAACCTTTGCGCAATCGAGGTTGCTGTAACGTAATTACGGTTACTGAATTACTGAGCAAGTTCATCGGTGCCGCGGTTGGAAAGCTTTTATGCAGAAGGCGTCATTCTGCGGTATCTAAATAAGGATCCTGTCCCATCTCCCTTTGAATTTTAGTTCGTTCCTTCTCGTGGTACAGCAATGCCATTCGATCTCGGAAGTGTTTCCGCTCAACTTTTCGCTGGGCGGCCCTGAATTGTGCCGCTTGTCCGTTGAGCGATCCGCCTGATTTCCCCTTCAATTTCAGCTTTTCGGCGGGTTTGGTGCCAAAACCGTTTCTAAGGATATCATCGTCCATAGACAAATATTGGCGATACGTACCCGGGTCACCTTGTCGGCCACATCGACCGATCAATTGCCGATCGATCCGTGCAGCATCGTGCAACTCCGTACAAATCACCATCATGCCACCGATTTCGCGAACGTCATTCTCGAGTTTGATGTCGGTCCCGCGACCGGCCATGTTGGTTGCTACTGTGACCTGCCCACGACGGCCCGCGTTGGCAACGATCTCGGCTTCGCGTTCGATTTCGTGCGCGTTGAGGACTTGGACCTGGACACCCGCCTTGCGAAGCATATCGGCCAGGATAGCGGATTTGTCGATCGAACGCGTTCCGATCAGCACAGGCCGACCCACTTCATGAACCTTGAGAACTTCTTGGACGATGGCCTGAAATTTCTCAGTCATGTCGCCGCTTACCATGTCCGGTAACCGTTGCCGTTTGGGTGGTCGATTGGTCGGGACCTGCACGACTGGCGTTTTGTAGATGCGACGAAGCTCACCAGCGCTGCTCGCCGCAGTACCGGTCATTCCAGCCAAGTATCGATATCGCAAGAACAAGTCCTGAACGGTGATCCGAGCGGCTTGCCCAGTCGGCACGGTCACTTCGATTTTCTCTTTGGCTTCGATGGCTTGGTGGATCCCGTCCCGCCACTTTCGCCCTTCGGCCAGACGTCCCGTGAATTCATCGACGATAACAATTTCGCCGTCGACGACAACATACTGTCGCTCCAGGTGAAAGTCGCGATGGACTTTGATTCCGCGTTCGATGTACTCGTACAAATCGACGAGCGCCGCCAATCGAATCTCTTCGCTTCGAGGAATGGACCGCACGTACTGACGTCCCTTGGAAGACAACTCAATCTTGCGGGTATCTTCCTCGATGGTGAAGTGTTCCTTGAGCACGAACGACGGAGCGTGTTCCGCAGCCCATTTGAAGGTGGAAATAACAACTTCTCGAGACTCATCGCCCAGCGACCCGATAATCAAAGGCGTTCTTGCCTCATCGATCAAAATGCTATCGGCTTCGTCTACTAAGCAGAAATGCATGCCGCGTTGAACGGGTTGTTCGCCAGCCGACGTCCAACGTTCTTGGGATCCGCTTCCGAGGAAGTCATCGACAGCTCGTCCTTGTGCCCGCATCAGCAATCGGTCTCGAAGGAAGTCGAAGCCAAACTCTTTGGCGGTCCCATAGGTAATGTCGGTGGCATAGGCTTTTCGCCGTTGGTCTTGATCGTGTGGTGTTAAAACCGTGCCAACGCGCATGCCGAGCAAATCATAAATCGGCCTCATCCATTCGGCGTCTCGCTCGGCCAAGTAGTCATTGACCGTAGCAAGGTGAGCGCCCTTTCCGAGCAACGAGTGCAGGGCCAGAGGCAATGTGGCTGTCAGCGTTTTCCCTTCACCGGTCTGCATCTCCGCTATGCACCCATGAAACAAACAGATACCCCCGAGTATTTGCGCATCGTAGTGGCGCATATTGAGCGCCCGACGCCCAGCCTCGCGTATCAGCGAGTAGACTTCGGGGAGCAGTGTCGAAAGTGGCTCTCCACTTTTGGATCGGTAGACCAGCGACAAAGCTTCTTTGCGCAACTGCGGTTCGGTCAATTCTCGCCGGTGGTTTTCCCAAGCATTCACCGCCCGCGTTTGCTCCAGCCATTGATTGATCTTGTATTGCGCCACGCCTGGCAGCGACCAACCGGAGGACACATGCGGACGGCTCGGCAAATGAAGTTTGCGGTCGTCACCCGCTTGGGCAATGACGGCTTTGGATGGTTTGTCGGGTGCAGGGTCAAGCAAACTGGACATGGATGATTTTGTGTAGGTCCCGCCAGCCTGCCGGGATGAAGTTCACTCGCAGTTTCGGATGGCCGGTTGGGTTGTATTGTAAGCATGGCAAAGGAAACCGTCTTTGGTTTCGCTTGGGCATTCGTTCCAAACTGCTTTGGTTCGGGCATTTTGCATACGAAAATCCGTCCCTGGTGGTTTGGGAGGTCTGCGAAAGATGTGCCGCATGTTCCCTTTTATCCTCAGATTCCTACGGATCTGACCGATCCAATTATGCGAACGGTACGCAAGCCATCGCTTAGCGAGAAAGAAATTATGAGAAAAAACCGAATTAAGTTGACCCTGATTATTGCCTCTCT
>JAYTVM010000509.1:0-3396 GCA_043743995.1 Pirellula sp.
CGGAGGCGGGCAAAGCCGAAGGGAACGGGTCGATTCGCGAGTGCCGGCCGTTAGGACGCCAAAACAAGGTTGGTGGGGGACAAGCCCGCGACCAACCGGAAGGGCCAGCCCAATCAACCTGAAAGGCCAGATCGCAGAACGGAACAAAACTCGCATCAACACATTTTTCGCAAACTGCTATTTGTCGCGCAGCCCAGGCAGAGCCGGCTCCGCCTCCAGACTACTGCATTCCCAGGCGGAGCCCGGGAACGAGAATATTCAGCGA
Organism: Pirellula sp.; assembly: GCA_043743995.1. Lineage (GTDB taxonomy): Bacteria > Planctomycetota > Planctomycetia > Pirellulales > Pirellulaceae > JBKCUI01. The sequence goes on from JAYTVM010000509.1 coordinate 266, forward strand.
CGCTTGCGCAGGGCAAAAACGACTTTTCGCCTTTTCCTGCCAATCAGGAGCATTACATTGGCCCCATGGCAGAACTGAATCCACCCCAGCAAGAAGCAGTCGACACGCTCTCCGGCCCACTTCTGGTTTTGGCAGGTGCCGGCACAGGCAAAACCCGCGTGGTGACTTTTCGTGTCGCCAATTTGATCCGAAACGGAATTCGCCCGGACCGAATCTTGGCGGTGACGTTTACCAACAAAGCTTCGATGGAAATGCAGGAACGCATTGGGCAGCGCCTCAAACTACCAAAGAAAGTTCGACGCGGACAACCGGCACCCCCGCGGCCAGCCGTAGGGACATTCCATTCCCACTGCGTCCAAATTCTAAAACGACATGCAAAAGAGCTAGGTTACCCCGACAAATTCACCATCTACGATCGGGGAGATGCCGAAAGTGTCGCTCGGACCGTTCTACGGGAAATCCGCGTGCACGATGACATGCTCAAACCCAGTGATTTTCTCAGCATCGTTAGTCGCTGGAAGAACCAAGGAATTCGGCCGGAACAAGCCGATTCGGCCGCTACTTCCGACAAAGAACACCTCGCCGCGAGCGCATTCAAACGCTATCAGCGATCCCTAAAAAATCACGCGGCATTCGACTTTGACGATTTGCTCGTCTGCACCGAACAACTACTAACGGAAAACGACAAAGTCCGACGCGAAGAAGCGTCCCGATACGATCACGTTCTCGTGGACGAGTACCAAGACACCAACGGAACGCAATATCGCATCATTCAATCCCTCGCCATCGATCATCGCAACCTATGCGTTGTAGGTGACGATGATCAGTCGATCTACGGCTGGCGCGGGGCCGAAGTGCGCCACATTCTCAATTTCAAGAACGACTGGTCGGAAGCAAAAGTCGTTCGTCTCGAAGACAATTACCGATCGACCGACGCCATTTTGCAGATGGCAAATCGACTGATCGTTTTCAATGCCAATCGCCACGACAAGATCCTGCGTGCGGCCCGCCCCAACGGTGCCCAACCCCGAATCTTGCAGTTCCCCGATGAAGCGGAAGAAGCCAAAGGGGTCGTCGAAGAAATCGATGCAAGACTCAAAAAGGATCTCACCACACAACCCAAGAATTTTGCCATTCTCTTTCGGACCAACGAGCAACCTCGCCCTTTCGAAATGGAATTGCGCCGTTGCAAAGTTCCCTATGTAATTACAGGTAGCCAGTCCTTCTTCGATCGCAAGGAAGTCCGGGATATCCTGGCATACTTCAAATGGATCGATACGCCCACCGATGAGCTCTCGCTCCTCCGCGTGATCAACGTGCCACCGCGAGGATTGGGTGCATCCAGTGTCGACAGGCTGCTCAAGCAAGCCGTAGCCAGCGGTACGAGCGTTTGGAAAGTCATGCAGGACGAAGCCTTCGTCAAAGCACTTCCGTCCGCTGCCCAACAAGGGATCGGGAGCCTTAAATTTCTTTTTGGGGAATTCTCGAAAAAGTTCAGGGGCTCACCTTCGTCTTCACCAGACGCTACTACCAAGCCGACTGCACCCGCCGAATTCCAACGAGATGTTTCCGATCAAGTGCCCGATCCAACCGCCGACGAAGATGACGAAGATGACGAAGACGAGTTGCCTGAGGGCTCAGGCCATATGACACGTGCAGCCAGAGAATTTATCGATGCGATCCACTACAGGCGTGAAATCAATCGCTTGTATCCCAACGCAGAAGAAGCAACAGCCAGGATCGGCTCACTGGAAGAAGTCATTAATGCGATCGCAGAATACGAGAAAGAGTCGAACAAACCGGATTTGGGTGAGTTTCTTTCTAAAGTAACACTCGAAGGACGAGAGTTTGGTTCTCCCAAAGAGAAAGAATTGCAACGCAACGCTGTTTCGCTCATGACCTATCACAGCGCCAAGGGACTTGAATTTCCATTCGTATACATGGTTGGTATGGAGGAGGGCGTGCTCCCGCACCGCCGTTCGCTTGCCGACAGTGCGGACGGCGTCGACGAGGAACGGCGTTTGTGTTACGTCGGAGTCACACGGGCTCAAGATGAGCTATCGTTGTGCTTGCCCATGTCGCGATTCAAATGGGGAAAAGCGAGGCCAACCTTTCCAAGCCGGTTCCTGTACGAGGTTACCGGTCAAGCGGACAATCCCAATTGCAGGAAGGCAATCCAAGCGGCAACGAAGGAAGCCATAAGAGCAATGCGATAAGCGTTGACTCGGCGCACTTTCTTGGAGCGAAAGGCGACACTTTTTGGGCGTTACAGATTGCCTATTCGCGCTTCATATTGCCTATTCGCGTTTCATACGGACTTGATTTTATTCTCTACCGATTTGCATTTTGCATCAAAAAATGGTGGGTTGGCCCACGATTTAGGTTGAAATGGCGGATACCGATCGAACCGGTGATTCTTTCTAAAGTAATCCCCCTATTTGAAACGAAACAAGGTGCAGGACGGCTTTTTCTGCGCTGGACAACTCGACAGAGTCAAGTCCAGTATTTTGAAAAGCCGGCCGAGGTTGATTAGGGGGGAAAGTGCTTGCAATCCAAGATTGAGTTGCTTGGATGCAGCTATCGGTACGCACATGCTTCGGCTTGGTCGTGTTATCGCTAGTGCAGGTAGATTCTCTGTACCCAGTCTTCTCGGCTGGTTAGCCGAATTCGAACGTTTGGGTTGGGCAAATGCGTTCCGTCGTAGGGGTGCGGTTGCTCGTCAAATGCTCAAGCTAAGGGTTCGAGTCGGTTCAAAGCGGAAGTGTTTGTTGCGAAAGCAGCAGAGAAGGAGCTTTGCATTTCGCACTGCGAACAAGTCGTCCTAATGATGTTTATGCCCAGACCCAGTTGTCACCGAACAGTGGATTGCTTGCAAAAGCTCTTCGGAGCCATAGCAAACCGATCACGGCTCGGTTCAACAAGGGCAAATACCGTCATGGGGTTGATACGCATCGTATCCATCCCGGACTCACTCACTATTGGAAGGTAACGGAGACCAAAAATATGAAGGTGTTCACCACAGGCCAGGTCGCGAAGATCTGCAAGGTGGCCCCGAGAACCGTCAGCAAATGGTTCGACTCCGGCCGACTCAAAGGGTACCGCATCCCCGGTTCACAAGACCGACGCATTCC
>JAYTVM010000510.1:0-11698 GCA_043743995.1 Pirellula sp.
AAGTTCAGAGGCCGTGATTTTATAGTATTGGCTCGCGGTTCGTTCCGACAATGCCGCTTTTCGTAGTGGACGAGGCTACGGGTCCCGCAGTTCAGGACTCGTAGCCTCGTCCACTACGGTCACCAACGCATTTCGCGAAATTGAGTTTTCCATGATTACTTGTGCATCAGTGCTTAAAGGATGTCGTTTCTAGAAAGAAGAGTTCAGCCATTTTGAAATTTGTCCAAACTTCTGAACAAATCTTGGTTCGTTCGGACTCTAATGTAAAGAATCGAGAGGAAGTTGGCATGGAACAGCCAATTCCTCGGAGCGTGCCACCGCATTTACAGGTAGATTTCAAGCTGCCAATTGCCTTAGTACGATTTGGCGAAGATGGCTTGGGTCTTCGTCGGTTGGCCGGTTACAAAACAAGTCCCTTCCCCTGGGATCGCATCCAGCGGGATACAGCGGATGGTCACTTTGAGTTCGTCGAGTAACGGCTGAACGGCTTCTTCGCTGGCGAACCAGCACTTTGCAAACCCACCACCAGTCGATCGCCCTTGCTCGTCGTCGAGTTGAAAGAAGCCGCGAAACTCGGCCTCGGATTTCAGTTCAACTGTGTTCGCTTTTTGCATGGCAAGAGCTCGCTGGAAGAGATTGTCTTGCATCTCTTGAAGCAATAATGCAATACCGCTTACCAGTTCGGCGCGCGGCATGGATTGGCTTTGGTTGGTATCGCGTCGCCCCACAAACGCGGCCCCGTTGGCAATGTCCTTTGGGCCGACTTCGACTCGAACTGGAACTCCCCGTTTGATGTGGTACCATTTCTTGTCGCCACCACGCATATCGCGGTCGTCGATATCGACCCGTATTTTTTGCTCCATGTACATTTGCGAGGCCAGATCTTTTTTGAGTGACTTGCAGTACTCGAGCACTTCGGACTTCTGGGTCTCATCGCGATAGATGGGAATAATGACAATTTGAGAGGGCGCCAATCGCGGTGGGAGTACGAGTCCGTCATCATCCGAATGGGTCATGATCAACGCACCGACCAAGCGCGTGGAGACTCCCCAGGAAGTCGTCCATGCATAGGAAATCTCGCCGTTCTTGTCTTGGAACTTGATCTCTTGAGCCTTGGAGAAATTTTGGCCGAGGAAGTGAGATGTGCCAGCTTGCAACGCCTTGCGGTCTTGCATCATGGCTTCAATGGATAGGGTGGTGACAGCACCCGGAAAACGTTCGCCAGCGGTCTTTTCCCCTTTGATGACTGGAACTGCCATATAGTTTTCGACGAAGTCAGCGTAGACCTCAAGCATTTTACTGGTCTCTTCCATGGCTTCTTCGGCAGTCGCATGGACCGTGTGCCCTTCTTGCCAAAGGAACTCGGTCGTTCGCAAGAATAAGCGTGTTCGCATCTCCCAGCGAACGACGTTGGCCCATTGGTTGATCAGAATCGGCAAATCACGATACGACTGCACCCATTTGGCGTACGTAGCGCCGATGATGGTTTCGCTCGTTGGCCGAACGATGAGGGGTTCCTCGAGCAAGCCGGCTGGCCGTAGTCCACCCTTGCCATCTGGTTCGAGCCGATGGTGCGTGACGACAGCGCATTCCTTGGCGAATCCCTCGACGTGTTTGGCTTCCTTTTCAAGAAAGCTCATCGGGATAAAGAGCGGGAAATAGGCGTTTTGGTGACCCGTATCCTTGAACATTTGGTCCAGAACGCGTTGCATATTTTCCCAAATGGCGTAGCCCCAGGGCTTGATGACCATGCAACCACGTACGGCTGAGTTTTCCGCGAGGTCGGCCCCCTTGATAACCTGTTGGTACCACTCTGGGTAATCTTCGGCGCGGGTGGGGGAGATGGCGGTTTTTGCAGGGCCCATGGATCAGCTTCAAAAGGCAAAAGGGGGAAACGTGTGCGTTGTGCCTGAATCGGCTGTCTTGTTAGTACTGTCGATTCAGGGTTTGCACAGTTTATCCCATTCGCCCGTTCCGGCCAGCCCGAAGTGCCTGGACCTTAGGACACTGACTATCGTGGCACAGAAATTGGCTGCGCTGCGGCTGCCGGGGGTGTCGCTGGGACTGTTGGTGGTAGCGTAGCAGGGGATGTTAGCATTTTAAATCCACTGGCGGCTGCCGGATATCGTGCCCAAGAGCCCGAGGGACTAGTACCAGTGATACCCGTCGAGTCCTGCGAATCGGTTCCCCACCCCAAACCATCCGCTTCACGAAGGATCTGCTGGACGCGTTCGGCAATGATGACATCGCGTTGCTGAGTTCGTTTTGCGTGAATTTCTTTAAGCTTAGCCAGTTGTTCTTCCAAGGCCTTGAGTTCCTTGGCTTTTCCTTCTTGTCGTAGGTCGAACTGCTCGCCTACGGCACTTTTGAGCTTGGCAACGACGCTCTCCTTCTCTTCACCTTCCGCCGTTTTTAGTAACTTTACCCACGATTCAACGCTTCCTTTTTGGATATTTTCACTTTGAAGAACGGCAAGGTTGGTTGTCGCCAGATCGGCACCAGCGATGGTCACAGACTGAACAAGGCCATTGGCGTTGCTAGTCCGCGTGACCGTTTCACGAAGTGCTCGCGGCCCGCCGAAAGGGTCCTGCCCTAGTGAGAAGCAACTCATTGTTCCACCGACGGCAGCACATACGAGCGCGAAAGCAATTTTGCGTTTCATGGTAATTCCTTGTTTGGTAAATCGAAATGAAAGGGTACTAGTGTCGCCTTTCGCTCTGCGAAAGTGCGCTTCGCAATCGCACTTTCCCGGAGCGAAAGGCGATATTGTCTTACGGTATCTGCTTCTCAAAAGCGTCCAGTTCCTGTTTCAGGCTCCGTAGCTTGTTCTCGAATCGATCCGTGACGGGAAGTGCATCGGATCCGTAGTAACTTTTTTCAAGTGTGTTGGCTCGTTTACGAATCAATTCCTCCGCGTTGGACCAGACATCGTTCGGCAATTCATTTGTCGGCGGGTCTTCGTTAGGCGTTGTTAATGCCATTTCTGTCGCGTCTTTTGACTCGTTGACGCCCCCATTGTTTTCAGGTGCTGGCTGCGTAAAGACTACACCTAAGTAAGCGATGGTAACAACGGCAGCGACAGCCGCAACCATTCTTTTCCATCGTCTAACTTTTGGCTTTTCCTCGCTGCCATATTCGCTCCTTACTGGCTTGGGTTGCTGCAATGGGTTTTCAGAATGAGCAATCTCTTTTTCAAGAAGCGTTGCAACGGTGACCGCATCCGGAAATCGATCGCTTGGCTGTTTGGCCAAGAGTTTGAAAATGAATCGTTCTAGCCAGTCGGGAATCGACGGGACTTGTTCGCAAATCGATCGCGGATCTTCGTGCACAATACGTTGCATCGACCCATAAATCGACTCACTTCGGAACGGCGAATGTCCCGTACACATCGCATACATGACCGTCCCAAGGCTAAACAAATCGGATTGGGCCGTACATGTCTCTCCACGCACTTGTTCGGGAGCCATGTATTGAGGCGTCCCGGCGATGAACCCGCTGCGTGTATGGCTTGCATCACTGTTGACACGTGCGAGTCCGAAGTCTGCTACTCGCACCCGTTCGACACCTCGATCCAGGAGGACGTTGGCTGGTTTGATATCGCGGTGGACCAGTCCACACTCGTGAGCCGCAGACAAGGCCATCGCAATTTGACGGGCAACTCGCAGCAGGGACAGCTCATCCAATGGCCCCTGCTTTCGAATACGGGACTCGAGGGTGCCACCAGGGACATATTCCATTGCGAAATAGGGAAGTCCACGGTGTTCATCGACGGTATAAACCGGGACGACATGCTCATGCGAAATGGCTGCCATGGCTCGCGCCTCCATGGCAAATCGCTTCCGCGCGGCCGCAACGCTTGCCAACGCAGGATCAAGCACTTTTATAGCAACATTCCTACCCAGAGCCGAATCGATGGCGCGAAATACAATTCCCATCCCGCCACGACCGATGATCCCTTGGATCTCATAATTTCCAATCCGTCCCATTGACGCTGGATCGTCGGTTGGTCCTAAAACAGATAGGTCGACGGATTGGCTTGAATGTGCAAGTTCACTAGAGCGAGAGCCCAGAAAGGTTGTCGGGGTGTCTGTCCATTGAGGCATTTCTATCGAACTTGAAAGCATAGTCGATGCAGTATCGATGGCTTTCGAACCGCCAGCCACTTCCACCAGAATTTCCTGGCACTTCGGGCAATTTGCAAGATGATCCTCAAACTGATTGGTTTCTTCGATACTAAGCGAGTCGCTAATCAATAGCTCGGCCGTTCGTCGATCGCATAGAATCATTTTCCTACTCCTTGATTTGGCGAACTCGTAGCCAACGATTCAATCACCGTTTTGAGCTTGGCTAGCACACGGCATTTTGCTGAGTAAACAGTCCCGGTTTTCATAGAAAGTCGCGCACCAACTTCCTCCGCCGACTTGCCATCGACAGCAGTCAGCCAGAACGCCATCCAGTGTTGCGGATTGACTTCCTTTTGAACGATCGAGGCCGCACAATAAAAGGACCATCGACGATCGTCTTCCACATTTTCCTGCGTTTCGTTCGCGTTCAAGGTTGCGGCGACTTCTCCGATTTCCATCGCAAATCCGCTCCCGCCGACGCCGCGCCCGATGCGGGAACGTTGCCGGGTGATTTGCAACGTAACGCGACGTGCGGCTTCGGCGAGCCAAGCTCGAAAACTCCCGACTCGACCGGACGGCTTCCAATTGGCGGCTGACTTGTGGACGACCAAAAGGACCTCCTGTACCACGTCCATCGCATCCTCCGGTTGCAAGCCATGACTTCTCGCGAATCGATAGACTGGTTGTTGGTAGTGGTTCTCAAAAAAGGCCCAAGCGTCCGCATCATCCCGATCGGCAAGCCGTCGGATCAAGCTGAATCGCGTTTCAGGCCAAGGAGACATGTGACAACTCGTTTTTGCGTGAAAACTGTGCTTTGGACAAGTATAAATGCAGTGGTCCTTTCAAACCTTGCATCCTTTGAAAGATTCCTTATTTGGATAACGTTCTACAGTCGCTTGCCGTCCCCTGTGTGATTCGCGTACACTGTCGTCAGATTTTCGTCGATTTCCCTGAATACAGTCCGAATTCCACTGAATATGTCGACACGACCAAAAAACGAGACGGCGGCAAGTGCTCTACGCATGATACCTACGAAATGGGCGGTCGTGATCGTGGGCATCGTGATCGCCTACGTAGTCTTGCAGCCTAGACTGAATCAATGGTTCGGCTGGAGCTTGCCGAGCGTCGCAAGCATGGTCGGAGACGAAAAACCAGTCGCTAAAAAGTCGCCCCCAAAGAGCGAAGCCAACCGAACATCGACCCAAGATTCGTCGGACAAGGTAGGCCAGTCGGAACCGGAGGAAAGCCAAGAAGCAGCCGGTCTCGCAAATCGCCAAAGCGTTGACATCAAGCCATCAACACCGACCAAAGCTGCTACAAAATCCAAGAACGAAGCCGATGACGAAGACGACGATACAGCTCCTCTCTATGGGATTCTCAAGGAAGTCGGCCGCAATCGTTACGAATCACCAGCGGGACTTGTTTATGGCCCTGGTTCCGAAGAAGGGCACCGACTCAAACATATAGCACGACACCTTGAGGATCAACCCGCTCGACCTGGTTCGCACGGTGTCTTCAAGGGGGGGATGAAGGCGTTCTTGGTAACCATCGATGATGCTTACCAACGTGCAAAAAAGGGAGCAAAGGGAACAACAAAGAAGGAGGATGATGGCTCCATGGTTTACGAAGTGACATTCGAAAAAGCCATTGGATTTATCGGAGGGAGAACAGGTGGGCAAAAGAAGAATCCAGCTACGAAGAAGATACGATTGGTCGTTCGCGGCAATACCGTAATCACCGCATTTCCATTCTAAATGTCGTCAATCATGAATTCACCTCTAATCTATGTCGAATCGTGTCCAGTCTGCGGCGATGGCCTGTGCCGAATCCGTGTCTGCGTCCAGGATCAGCGGTTGACAGGCTGCGTTCTGTGCGATGAATGCGAAGCGGTCTGGACGGACCCGTCGATGGAGCAACGCGTTCCTCGCAAACCAAACTCGGACGATCCGTTATGCCCAATTTGCAGTCTATCCCTCTGGGACAAAAATGCCCATTGGGCCAACATCGGCGAAGTCTGCTTGCTCGGTTGGTACGATCGAGTGCGGGTTGTGACTGGCGAACCGTAGATCCGTCGCTCCGCCGACGGATGTCCTCACTCGCAACGCTGCTCAGGTTGCTCAATACAAGTCAACCTTCGAATTCATTTTTCAGTTCGTGCTTTTCGGGGTTTGAGAAGGAACAAACGCGTGCGGTTTCAGCTACACTAACCGCCGGTCGCGGAGCGAACCGGCCTACGTAAATCTTGCAAGCTGCAGAAAACGCAGGCTGGGTGGAACGCATTGATCGTTTGCCAAGTCCGCTGCCAATTCCCCCAACACGCTCGTGAATTTGAAGCCATGACCGGATAGGCCTGCCACGATCGTGACTTGGGAACGGTTGGGCAGCCTATCAACTACAAAATTTTCGTCCGGGGTCATGGTGTAGTAGCACCCAGTCCAACGTGTCAATCGCTGACTGACCTCCGGCAAGTTTGATCCCAGGAACGCTTCGACGGCCGATTGATCTTCCTCATTCTTTTTGTGCACTCCGTCGATTTCAGATTCTACTTTATCACCCCCGCTGTGCCTCGCGATTTTCAAGCCCAAAGCATCGCGTTTGGGGAAACCGTAAAAATGCCCAGTCGGCGTTTCGTAAAAGAAACAGGGGAAGCCATCTGCCTCTCGGTACGAATCTTTGTTCGTCTCGTACCAATATAGGTGTTTGTGCAACACCGTCAGCGGGATACGGAATTCGCTAAGCAATTCGCCAGCCCATGGGCCCGCGGTCAGAATCAGTTTGTCAGCTCGATGAACTTGATTTTGCGTGCGCACCGATACGGAATTTCCCTCCGCCTCCCATCCGATCACTTTCTGTTCCAGAACCAACTCGGCTCCAAGATCCACCGCACAATCGAGATGAGCTTGGACGCAGGCTTCCACGTTCAAATACCCCGCATCTTTCTCAAGGATCACCGACCAAGAGTCATCGCCTTGCAGCCCCGGATAGCGATAGACCGCTTCCTGCATGGTAAGCCGCTCAATCGGCAAATCAAACTGCGCCGCGCTTCTCTGTACACCAGAAATGACTTCGCCATCAGCTGGTCCGATTTCAAGCAAGCCGGTCGCATGGTACAATCGTCTTCCTGTTTGTGATTCAAGTTCTCGCCAAAGATCGTAAGCTCGACACAGAAGTGGTACGTACGATGGATGTTCAAAGTACGACTTGCGAATGATTCGAGTTTCACCGTGCGAGCTACCTCGATTATGCGGTGGCGAAAACTGGTCAATGCCCAGTACGCTAAGACCTCGTTTCGCAAGTGCCAACGCAGCCGCGCTCCCCACCCCACCCAAACCGAGAACAATCACATCGTGAGATTTAGCCATCGTCAACTCGGCAAACAGGGCAAAGCTGGCCATGGGAATACGAAGAGTTCGTGCGACTAGCATGCGACGCAGTCTCTTCGCTTGCGCTAGCGAAAACACCTTGATGCGACTGTCGCGTGCTCAATGCTGCGGCTTACTGCGTTATTCCAAAATCGCCGCGACTATCGCGCCATATGCTATGAACATGGTTGGCAATATTGCCAGCGGCGTCAGGCTGTGTATTGACGAACTCGATCAAGAACGATGGAGCTTGAACGCGATAGGCATGACCAACACCTGCCTGCAACGCACCTTCCCACGAAAAATGAACTACGTCCCAACCACCCGCACCCTGAATGGCTTGACGTCGATCTTCAGCGACTTCGTCCGGTACTGCATTGATGTATTCGTTGACTAGGTCCTTTAACAGCGATTGCTGTGGAGGTGAAAGCTTCGAATAAGGAATTCCAACTGGAGACTCCTTGGGCGGCTGTTGGACTCCTAGCGTCCTGTTTTCTCGTGGGGCTTTTTCCGCAATGACGGCAACGCTGCGTTGTTGTTCGGATAACGAATGAATAAGTTCAAACCCTAACGTCTCCTCAAGTCGCAACATTCGAGTGCCAACCGCGATTCCCGATTTGTTTTCTGTCCGTACAATGGCCGGGTTCGCCGCAAAGGCTTGCGGTGTCGAAGAAACAACGCGATCACCCTCCATCAAGAAATTTAGCGATAGATGATGCCCCTCGATGCTCAGCCCCCATTTTTTGCCGGCTTGAGGTGTTCCGAAAACGGTAAAGTAATATCGCGTTGCATCTCGCAAGGGACTGTTGGTCTTGCCCGCTTCCAGTTCCTTCAAAAGATTCTCCATATTCATGATTTGGGTCGATTTGCGATAACCGATTTCACTCAAGACGCTTCGAAGCAAAACCGTTGCCGCTTGACGCTGGCTAGCGTTCATCTCATTAAGCTGCAGACCCTTCCGTTTGTCTTTCGGGATGATTTGCCAATCTTGACGATCCGGGCTCTCAACGGGCATCATCGCTTTGCTTTTTTGCGAATCATCCAACGATGCAAGTAAAGCAGAAGCTGCAATTGCAGCCTTTTCGGATACGCCACCGACTTTGGTAAAGCTATGGCCAAATTGATATACGCACAAAATACCCGCGCACGCAAACGCGAATACGAATCGTTTTACACTCATGTTCAAACTCTTAAGTTGGAGGAATCTCGGCAGGATTTAGGTGGGTTGGCGGCCAATCGATTTGTTCGTTTGCCCTATAGTTTGCTTTGGCTACCGCTCAGTATAACAAGAACTCAGGCAATCGAAAAACGGGGCCTAATGTTTCCCATGATCGTTTGCACGCGAATCGTTTGGCAGATGCTGTTGATTTCGGTGGAAATGCAGTTTTGGCATTGCGTCAAGCAAAGCCGTCAAACCGTCTTCCGTGATACGACCGCCGTCGAGATAAAAGGATTCTAAGTGTTCCATACCATACAGATGCTTGAGCCCTACGTCTGTAATTGGAGCGTCGATAAGATGTAAAAACCTAAGCGACGACATTTTCGCAACCGTTTCAAATCCTGTGTCGCTCAAATTCGGGCTTCCAATTCGTAACAGAACCAGTTCATTTAATGATGGCCAAGCCTTTATTCCTTCATCGGAGACGATGCAGTTTGGCAGATTGATCGACGATACCTGGGGAAGTTTACTGATCGCTCTTGCAGAGTTGTCTCCGATAGGCGCTTTCTCAAGTCGAATTTGTCGAAGGCCTTCGAGGGTTGACAAGACATCCGCGATTTTGTCGGATAAATCCGCGTGCGTTAATGAAAGTGCTTCAAGTCCTGTTAATCCACGAAGCTGTTCGAATCCCGCTTCATCCATTGGTTCATCCGATCGAATTTCGCGTGAGTCCCCTCGCTGAACAGCCAAAACTTGCTCAAGAATCGACGGGCTGGGGATTTTTTGCGTTCGCTCGGTCTTTGAACCGCAACCGCATGGAATGCAAATCAAAGCGCTCGCCAGCCAAGTGCAGACTTGCAAGATTGGAATACGGCAAACCATCTTTTGACTTCCCTCGGATCGCATGGTAACTGGTAACTGATGTTCATAGACGCTCCACCTTGACCATCCAGACTAGGGAAAGCCAAACGGCTTGCAAGCGTCCATCACTGGCTCGCTGCAGCACATAGGCTGTCGTTGCATCTACCAACATGGACTTTTGGTCTTGAATGTCATATGTCGAACCATCGTTCATCGTGATTCGAATTGGACCATCACTAATGGTGGTGTTTAGCGTATCTCGATCCATCCGTCGAGCCTCTCCGAACCCTAAAATCGGTAACGACGGAGACTCAACGACAGAGTCCCCAAGATTCTGATGGTACGTAAGGCAATGTCCAAAATCAAGCGATATCAAGCTCGTCCTTCGATGTGCAAGCTTACTAGTTCGACTATCCCAAGTCCAGGATTTAGGCCCCAACCAGCTTGACTGGTTGGTGAATAAGTTTTGCAGTTAAGAGGGTAACCCGAAAGAATCCTCCCATTTTCCGCATGCTGCCGCCTTCGGCGGCCGCATGCGGAAAATGGGAGAGCAGCGAGGATTCAATTTTAACGCCAAAACTACTTCACCCATGGCACAAGGCGCACAAGGCCATGGGGGTCGAACTTAGTACAGTCGATCTAGCTATTGATCTCGGATGAAGGGAATCGACTACCAGCGCAGCAGCGCCGTTCCCCAGGAAAGGCCAGCACCGAAGCCGCAGAGAAGAACGATGTCGCCCCGCTTGAGAAGACCTTGGCGATTTGCATCGTCGAGCGCCATCGGGATACTGGCCGCCGACGTGTTCCCGTACTTGTCCAGGTTGACAAAGACCTTTTCCCTTTCCATGCCGAAGTGACTGACGGCCGCGTCGATGATGCGGATGTTGGCTTGATGGAGAATCACAAGATCAACGTCGTCAGGTGACAAGCCTGCGGCGGCCAACACATCTCGAGAACTGTCAGCCACAATTCGGACAGCCCATTTAAAAACCGTCCTCCCGTCCATGGCCAAATATTGCCGACCGCGGTTCAGCGAATCCACTGTGATTGGTTCACGCGACCCGCCAGCTGGAATACACAGCGCGTTGGTATCCCCCTCGGATCCCAAGGTGAAACGGATTAGCCCGGACGTTTCTTTTGAATTCCATGGACCAGCTTGCAATAATGCCGCGCCCGCACCGTCACCGAACAAAGGATATGTCTTGATATCGTGCGTATCGACGGTTCGGCTCATCACCTCGCAGCCGACAATTAACGCGTTGCGGGCAGTACCATTCCGTACGAACTGTGCGCCAGTCACCAATGCGAACATAAAACCCGAACATGCGGCACTCACATCAAACGCGGGCGCGATGCAACCTAGGCGTCGCTGCAAGAGACAAGCCGTCGATGGGCTGACATGATCTGGAGTCATCGTCGCGCAAATCACCAAATCTACCTCGCCAGGCTCTATGTCAGCGTTTCTCAAGCAACGGACTGCCGCCTCGTAAGCTAGATCACTAGACGCTTGATCCTGGCTAGCTTTGCGGCGCTGGTGAATACCCGTGCGCTGAACGATCCAATCGCTATCGCAGCCAAGTGCCGCAAGGTCCTCGTTGGTTATGATCTGATCTGGAACGTAGGAACCCGTCGCCGCTATGGTGACCTCCGGACAAGTGCCAACGCGACTGCGACCGCTTTGGCTAAGGGCGTTTTCTGCGACAATGATGGGTTGGTTTGACGACAAGATGTGCAAATGGGAGGTTGAGAAGGCTGGGAACCGTTGTGGCTCTGCGGTCACTATGGTTTTAAACCCAACGTTTTATTTGGTAGCAGAGTATAGCAACAATGCAAAAGCATGACAGACTTCTGCGAATGAGGATAAACCTCACAGAAACGATAATCTCTGCGGCTTAGGCAAAACACGTTGGCTGGACTATTCGCCGACTGATTAGGCCCTCTAATTTTATTAACAAGTATTCAACAATTTATGTCCAGACATCCTTTTGGGGGGTGACTACGAGCATACTGGGACGCTAAATTTAGGAGACTTGCGGGCCGCAGGATCGCACTTCGTATGTGTGATTTTTTGCCTTTACGCACGGCTCGATTCGTAAACTCCAACCATAGAAAGTGCTGATGTTGCGATGTGCTTACTAGCCATTCAATATCGCGTGGTTTCCGAAAGTCCGATCCTAGTCGCTGCTAATCGA
>JAYTVM010000511.1:0-3379 GCA_043743995.1 Pirellula sp.
CCTGAAAGGGTCAAAGATTCTGCGATCCCTTCAGGATCGGAACGCACTTCGCGAATCCCATTCCGGTGGTGTCGCTCCGCTCAACCACCGGCTACTGTCGGATATCCCTTCGGGATGAAAAGTTGCGCAACTAAGAACGCATCACAATACCAGTTTTTTAACAGCCCAGGCTTATCCCCCACGAAGCAGCTGGATGGGTGCAAATTTAGTGAAGTTTGGATTCTCACGAATTCCGATGCAACTGCTGGCCAAAAATTGCCAAATGCATTACTTCGCTACTTCTTAGCGTTCTTCTTATCGTCACGTGCTTTTTCCAGCTTGCTGTTTTCTTTGAAGAGCTTTTCGAACTTGGCTACCTTAGGATCGATCATGCTCTTGCAGTAGGGCGCCTCTGGATGCAACTTGAAGTAGTTTTGATGGTAAGCCTCAGCCGCGTAGAAATCTGGAAGCGGACTGATCTCCGTTACGATTTTTCGATAAACCTTGTCTTCCTTAAGTTTGTAGATCATCTTGTCAGTCGCTTCACGTTGAGCATCGTCTTCGTAGAAGACAACGGAACGATACTGAGTACCGACATCGTTCCCCTGTTTGTTAAGAGTGGTCGGGTCGTGAGTCTTAAAGAAGATCAGAAGCAATTCATCGAACGTAACGATTGAAGGGTCAAACTTGATTTGACACACTTCGGCATGGCCAGTGCGACCTGTGCAAACCGCTTCGTAGGTGGGATTCGTCACACTTCCGCCAGCGTATCCTGAGACGACGGACTTCACGCCGTCGACCCGTTGATAGACTGCTTCCACGCACCAAAAGCATCCTCCTCCGAAGGTCGCTGTTTCCAAGTTGTTTTTCGCTGTTGGCTTGATTGATTTGGTAGTGCTCTTACCGTTCGTTGAATCCGATTGAGCGAAAAGCTCATGAAGCGGACCCACTGAAAGTGCGACGGCGGCTAAAAGTAACACCACAGGGCTGTAAATAACACACTTCATCTTATTTCTCCCATACGAAATTCGTTTGCAGATCTGGCGCCTTGGCTGAATTCATAAGAGTTCAGTTACGGTGAGTATTCACTTCCCGCTCGGTTTAGCGAGTTGAAGGCCCCTTTATTTTAGCCTGACGGCAACCTGTGGACAGGAGACGATACAATACGCTCAAAATTTCGTTTGAGTCGCCTTTTTCGAGGCTTTGGGTGTTTTGATGGATTTGTTTGCACACGCTGAGAACGCGAATCGTGAAAAGTCGCTGCCGCTGGCAGCTCGGATGCGGCCCAAGAAACTCTCAGAATTCGTTGGACAGTCGCATTTTCTAGCCCCTGGAAAACTTCTCAATCGCCTAATTGCTTCGAAACGCGTGCAGTCCGTCATTTTCTACGGCCCCCCAGGCACCGGTAAAACAACGCTCGCACACCTGCTCGCGATCGAGACAGGTGGCCAGTTTCGGCAGATCAATGCGGTCACCAGCGGGATCAAGGAATTGCGAGAAGCTTTGCAATGGGCCAAAGACGAAGTTCTCACAGGAGGAGCCAGGCCGATTCTGTTTGTGGATGAGATTCACCGCTTCAATCGCGCCCAGCAAGATGCGTTGCTACCAGACGTGGAGGATGGAATCGTGGCATTGGTCGGGGCTACTACCAGTAACCCTTTTTTTTCCGTCAACGGTGCACTGTTGAGCCGTTCCCAGCTTTTCGAACTCAAGCCACTGACAGAAGCCGAAATCGTTGGACTCTTGGAGCGGGCCATTGCAGATCGATCTCGCGGCATGGGCATGTACAACATTCAAGCCGAACCGGATGCCTTGATCGCCTGCGCGATCATGGCGGAGGGGGACGCTCGCCGTGCGCTAGGTGCGCTGGAACTTGCCGTCCTTTCGTCGACTAGTTCGCCGGTGATTCTCGATGTGGCGCTCGTTCGAGAGAGCATGCAGAAGAAAGTCCTGCAATTCGACTCCAGTGGCGATCAACATTACGACATGGCCAGCGCTCTGATCAAGAGTATTCGCGGCTCGGATGTCGATGCGGCCCTATATTGGCTTTCGCGAGCAATCGAAAGCGGTGAAGAGATTCGTTTTCTGTGTCGAAGACTGGTGATTCTTGCCAGTGAGGATGTCGGCAACGCAGACCCACAGGCTTTGCCGTTGGCGGTAGCGGGCATGCAGGCATGCGAGTTCGTGGGACTGCCGGAATGCCAACTCACGTTATCGCAAATCGTGATTTACTTGGCTCTTGCACCCAAAAGCAATTCGGCCACCGCGGCTATTGCGGCCGCCCAGCACGACGTTCGAGAAGGGACGGTGATTCCGGTACCGGTGCATCTTCGCGATGGTCACTACGCAGGTTCCAAGCAATTTGGGCACGGCCAAGGATACGAGTACTCGCATAATTCACCCGAGGGAATCGCGGCTCAAGACTACTTAGGTGTAGACCGCGAATACTACCAACCGACCGATCGTGGTTTTGAACAAGAACTTGGTCGACGCTGGGCTGAAATCAGAAAGCGATTGAAGAATCGTTAACTTCGGAAAAGTCAACGCGATCTGAAATTCTTAGGTGTGTGAACTCCCGCAATCGAGGACGCAATAGAAGCGACTAGAACTAAGGTTCAGATAGCTTAACTTCCCTCCCATCTGTCTTGTTTCGTTTCGTCCCTCTCATGTTCGCTTCCCGCTTTCGATTTATTGGACTTGCTAGCGGTCGTTACGCTCGTGTTCTTTGCCTCTCTATTGCTATCCTACTAAACGCATGGATGGGTTGGAATGCCTACAACGGCTACCAAAAGCTGTCGGACGAAACGAATATTGCCAAACTAAACCAAAAGGTATCCCTCTACAAACAGGAGGTTGGAAAATTGCCGGATCTAAATCTGATTGATTTGTATCACAAGGGGTTAACTCAGCAACGATTGCATCGCACCCCCTTTGGTGGTTACTACCGACTCAATCCAAACCAACAGGCCGTTTACAACCCAAACATCGCCAGCCGATAAGGCGAGGGGCCGTTTGAAATCTGCCTGTAAATTGGTTGGCACGTATGGCGTGGGTTGGCACATGTGGCACGTGTGCGGTGCCTTCAGCAACCTGCCTCTTTTTCAAGTACAAAGCCGATCGCAAACTAGCTCAAACCGATATCCATCCGCCTTGGTGGCCGATCTTTTTAATCAAGCCAGCTCTTTCGGACCGTCGGACATGGTGAGCGGCATGCGACAGGTCTTTTGTGCCGATGTGCGGAAATTACTTCCAGCAAATCTTGGCAATGTTTCTGGAAGCATTCGAGCGGTGAAAGACATTTGCTGGCAACAAGTGGCATTCAGATTATTCACACGCAAAAATATCATTCCGACGCAGGTAAGGTATAGTGGGGTCTGATTCCAACGCCTACCGAGTCCTC